>JAGWTS010000306.1 GCA_028868875.1 Burkholderiales bacterium
CTCGAGTTCTTCGGCTTCGGCAGCGCCACGCCGGAAGAACTGCGCGCCGTCGCGCAGGTCCGCTACTGAGCGCGCGGCGCGAGCGGCGGCGCTGCGGCAACGGCGGCGGCAATCAAGCCGCCTTTTCGCGATCGCTTCCCTGCGCGGCCGAGCGCATGACGACGCGCAAGCCGATGACCGCGGCGGCCAGGCCGGCGGCCGCGGCGATGCCCAGGGCCCAGCGCGGGCCGAAGCGGTTCGCCACCGCGCCCACGATGGGCGCACCGATGGGCGTGCCGCCGAGGGCTACCGCCAGCCGCAAGGCCATCACGCGCCCCCGCATCGCGGGCTCGGTCGCGAGCTGCATCAGGCTGTTGCTCGTGTTCATGATGGTCAGGCCGGCCGCGCCGATGACCACCAGCGCGCCGGCAAACAGCCAATAGGTCGGCGCCATGGCGGCGAGCATGCAGCCGAGCCCGAAGACCGCGGAGCCGATCCACAGCGTGCGCAGGTTCGGCCGCTCGCGCCCCGCGGCCAGCAAGGCGCCGGAAATCGTGCCCAGGGCCATGTTGGAGGAGAGCAGCCCGTAGCCGCGCGCGTCGGTGTGGAAGACGCCCACGGCCATGGTCGAGATGAAGATCGGGAAGTTGAGCCCGAAGGTGCCGATCAGGAACAGCATCGCCAGGACGGCCAAGAGCTCGGGGCGCGCTGCGACATAGCGCAAGCCTTGGACGAGGCCGCCGCGGCGGCGCGGCTCGCGCGCCCTGAGGTGCAGCTCGGGCACCCGGAACCAGCGCAGCGACACGAGGACAGCGACGAAGCTCGCGCCGTTGATCAAGAAGGCCCAGCCGGTGCCCACGGACGCGATGACGAGGCCGGCGGCGGCGGGCCCGACCATGCGCGCGGCGTTGAACGAGGTCGAGTTGAGCGCGACCGCGTTCGCCAGATCCGCCTCCCCGACCAGTTCCGCGACGAAGGTCTGGCGCACCGGCCCGTCGAAGGCCGAAGCGCAGCCGAAGACAAAGGCGAACAGGTCGACCTGCCAGAGCCGGACGAGTCCGGTGACGGTCAGCAGCCCCAGCAGCAGCGCCAGCGCGCCCATCGTCGCCTGCGTCGCGGCCAGGAGCCGGCGCCGGTCGAAGCGGTCCGCGGCCAGGCCGGTCCAGGGCAGGAGCAGGAGCTGCGGCCCGAACTGCAGGGCCATCACCGTGCCGACTGCCGCGGCGTCGTGGTTCGTGAGCTGGGTCAGCACGAGCCAGTCCTGGGCCGTGCGCTGCATCCAGGTGCCGACGTTGGACACCAGGGCCCCCGCTGCCCAGACCCGATAGTTGAAGCTGCGCAGCGAACGGAAGACGCCCGTCACGGCCCCGGTCTCAGTCTTCGACCAGCCACACGAGCAGCCGCACGAGCAGCCGCATCGCGCCAGCCGGTTCCCGCGGCTCGTCCGGCGTCAGGCGCGATCGCAGGGCGCGCGACTGCCAGTCCTGGCGCGCGCTGCGCGCCTGCTCGATCCAGCAGCGGCACGAAGGCGTCAGCGACAGCAGGGTCCGGCGCCCGTCGTCGGGATCCGCGGTACCGGAACCGAGGCCTGCCGTCTCGAGCGGCGCGATCGCGGCCCCCATCCATATCCCTACGCACTGCGCGCGCCGCCTGCGGTGCCCGTTCGCCTAGCCGGGGTCGGGCCGGCAGCTCGTGCCGTCGAACAGCGGCTGCAGGCTCGGCAGCACCGCCTTGAGCAACTGCGCCGGCAGCGCGCTCGTGAACTTGTAGTTCGCCGCGTAGGGCTCGTGGACGTAGGCGACGATGGTGCCGAACCAGCGATCGTCGATGAGGAAGACGAAGGTCGCGGTGCGATCGACCACGCGCGACGAGATCAGGCGCCCGCCGCGACCGAAGACATCGAAGCGGTGGTCGCCGGTGCCGGTCTTGCCGCCGATCTCGACGCCGCTGCCGCCGGGCCGTTTCAGCGCCCCTTTCAGGCGCGAGGCGGTGCCATGGTCGACGACACCGAGCAGGGCTTCGCGCACGACATCGGTGATCTCGGGGCTGAGCACGCGCGCGCCGGGACGCGGCGCGTAGTCGAGCCGGGTTTCGTAAGGCGTGCCGGTCCCGAAGCGCAGCTCGGGCAGGCGCGCCAGCGGCAGGCGCAGGCCGCGGTTGACGACGATGCCCATGAGCTCGGCGAGCGCCGCCGGGCGGTCGCCCGAGGCGCCGAGCGCGGTGGCGTACGAAGGCGTGAGCGAATCGAAGGGGTAGCCCAGGCGCTTCCAGTCGCGCTGGATCTCGACGAAGGCCTGCTGCTCGAGCAGGGTGCGGATGCGCTCGTCCTGCGCTCCCTTGTGGCGCGTCTTGAAGAGCCAGCCGTAGACCTCCTGGCGCTGCGCCGCGCTCGCCGCGATGGTTTCGCTGAGCGTGGCCTTGGGATGGGTGCGCAGCCAGGCCGCCACCCACAGCTCCAGCGGGTGCACGCCGGCGAGGTAGCCGCGGTCGGCCAGGCCCCAGCGTTCGGGGCCGGCCTTGGCGCGCAGCTCGGCCGGATCGGCGTCGTTGCCGGGCAGCCAGTGGCGGAGAAAGGCCTCGAGCTGGGCGTCGCTGGCGCCGGGCTCGAGGCCGAAGAACAGGCTCGCCAGGCGCAGCGGCGTGACCCGGATGTTCTGCTGCAGGATCTCCTCGACTTCGTCGGCGCTCTTGCCCTGGAGCTTGCGGTAGAAGCGGATGACGAAGACCCGCCCTTCCTGGTCGGCGAAGCGCGCGAGGTATTCGCGCCGCTGCGGGTTGTCGCGGTCGCCCAGCAGCTCGGCGTCCGAGGCCGCGTCGGCCGCCATCACGTGGCGCACCACGTCGCGCATCAGGCGGATGAAGACCAGGTTGACCGACTGCGCCAGGGCTTCGCGCACCGTGAAGCGCTGGCTGTCTTCCGAAGCCTCGAAGTTGACGAAATGGTGCAGCCCGCCGCCGGTGAAGAAGCCTTCGCCGGGGTCGGCCGAGTAGCTGCGCTCCATCGCGGCTTCGAGCATCGGCCGCAGCCCCCGGTCCTGTGCCCCGACGAGGTAGTCGCGGGCCCAGCGCGCGATCGCGTCGTTGGCCTTCGGCTTCAGCGCCTGCAGCTGCTTCGGGTCGAGCCCGCTCCATTCGCGGTGCAGCGCATCGACCTGCTCGAGGTAGGTGATCAGGGTGCGCAGCTTGGCGGTGGAGCCCAGGTCCAGGCGCGCGCCTTCGTTGATGTCGAAAGGCTGGTCGACGCTGTCGGTCTGGGCGCGAAGCAGGTTCACGCCCTTGCCGCGCTCGTAGAGCGTGAAGCTGTAGACGATGCGGCTCGTGTCGTCGCCCGGGCTCAGCAATCGAAATCCGTAGAGGCCGGCGGCCTTTGCGCCGTCCGGGTCGTCGAGGCTGCGCAGGATGGACGAGGCCGCCTTCTGCACCGGCAGCGAAAGGCTGGTGTCGGCCGAAAGGTCGAGCCGGTCGAGGTCGTAGGCGTGCGGGACGGCGAGCAGCGCCTGCAGATGGGCGCGCAAGGCGGTCGCGGCCTTGCGTTCGTTGAAGACGGGCTGCGGCTGCGGCGCGGCCCTGCGCGCCGGGGCCAACGCCAGCGGCAAGGCAGCGTCGCGCAGCGCGGGCGAGATGACCCCAGCCTCCGCGAGGTGGCGCAGCGTGGCATCGGTGAGCTGGCGCAGGGCGCGTGCGCCGTCGGCGCCGAGGTAGTACGAAGGCCGGCGCTCGGACACGATCAGCGACAAGGCCTGCTTGTAGGCCAGGGCGCGCGCCGGGCTCTGCGGAGCACCCGGCGCGAGCAGGCGGTTGACCTCGGCGAAGTCGCGCCCGTACCAGGCGAAGAGGCCGTCGCCGATGCCGTTGACCTCGCCGAAGCCGGGCTGCGCCGACAAGGGCACCGTGTTCAGGTAGTCGAGCGCGATCCGGCGCCGCCGCGCCGTCGTGTCCTCGCCGTCCAGGTAGGCGCGCAGCGAGGCCGAGGCCATCTGCAGCAGCTTCTGGTGCGCGGTCTCGGTGCGGCCTTCGGACGAGTGGCGGAACTTCTCGATCTGGGTTGCGAGCGTGCTCGCGCCGCCGGCGCCGTGCGACTCGTCGACCCGGCGCAGCAACTGGTCGATCACCGCCTTGCCCAGGCGATCCCATTCGATCGCCGGGTTGCGCGTGGGCGGGGGGTCGAGCAGTTCGCGGTTCTCGATGCGCACCAGCGACGCGACCAGCAGCGGCGGCACCGCCGCGAAGTCCGGGTAGAAGCGCTCGGGGTAGTGCGCCCGGTACAGGGGGCGTGCGCCGCAATCGTCGAGCGCGAGGCCGGCGTGCGTCTTCTCGGTGTAGGGCACGAACAGGCCCTGGTCGTCGAGCGCGAGCATGCGCGCGGACAGGCGCGCCTGGCGTTCGACCTCGTAGCCGCGCTCGCGCAGGCGTTCGATGCGCTGCGGCAGCTGGTGGTAGCCGAGCCGGGTGTCGGCCGGGCCGGGACCGGGGTAGCGGATGCTCGGGCTCGGCCCGGGCCCGGGGGCAAAGCGGACTTCGCGGTCGATTCCGGCCAGCCACGCGGCCTGGTGGCGCGAGGTGCGGACCTCGTCGAGCACCCAGTGCACCGCGTAGCCGACGAGGCCGATGAGGACGAGCACGAAGGCCAGAAGGCCGATTCTTTTCCAGGAGATCCGGGAGGCTTTGGCACCGGCAATCGACAAGAAGGGGCTCCGAGGAACAGACTGGCGACACCATAACCCAGCCCGGTGGCGCCGATCGTGAAAGCGTGCGCAGCAATCGCGCCGGGTGTACGCTGCAAGCCACGGTTCCCTTCGGGGCCGCGCCGGGCACCATGCCGATGAGCCGATTCCTCCGCCTTCTGGGCGCGCTGGCCGCGTTCACGGTCCTGGCGTTGGCGCTGCCGGTCCGGGCGCAGGCTCCGGTGGTGGCGCCAGTGGTGGTGCTGCACATCGACGGCGCGATCGGCCCGGCCACCGCCGACTACGTCGGCCGCGGTCTCGCCGACGCCGTGGCCCAGCACGCCCAGCTCGTGGTGCTCGAACTCGACACCCCGGGCGGGCTCGACGCGGCGATGCGCCGCATCATCCAGGATGTGCTGGCCTCGCCGGTGCCCGTGGCCGCCTACGTCGCCCCGCAAGGCGCGCGCGCCGCCAGTGCCGGCACCTACATCCTCTACGCCGCGCACGTGGCGGCCATGGCGCCGGCCACCAACCTCGGCGCCGCCACGCCGATCGCGATCGGCCTCGGCGGCGCCGCGCCCGCTCCCGCGTCCGCGGCCTCGGGCGGCGACACGCTGGAGGCCAAGCGCATCAACGACGCCAGCGCCTACATCCGCAGCCTGGCCCAGCTGCGCGGACGCGATGCGGCCTGGGCCGAAAAGGCGGTGCGCGAGGCGCAAAGCCTGCCGGCGCGCGAGGCGCTGGCGCGCGGCGTCGTCGACCTCATGGCCACCGACCTCGGCGACCTGCTGCAGCGCCTGGACGGGCGCGAGCTCGTGCTCGCCGGCGGCGCCTCGGTGCGGCTCGCGACCGCGAACGCACCCGTCATCGAGCTCGGCCCCGACTGGCGCGAGCGGCTCCTGGCCGTCGTCAGCGACCCCAGCCTCGTGCTGCTGCTCATGCTCGCCGGCTTCTACGGCCTGCTCTTCGAGTTCATGAACCCGGGCTACGTGCTGCCCGGCGTGATCGGCGCCATCTGCCTCGTGCTCGGCCTGTGGGGCCTGCAGATGCTGCCGGTGAACTATGCCGGCCTGGCGCTCGTGTTCCTGGGCATCGCCTTCTTCGCGGCCGAGGCCTTCGTGCCGAGCTACGGCGCCCTGGGCACGGGCGGCGTCGTCGCCTTCGGCTTCGGCGCGCTGATGCTGTTCGACCGCGCGCCGCCGGGCTTCGGGCCGACGCCGGCCTTCGTCGGCGCGGTGGCGCTCGTCTCGCTCGCCTTCGTCCTCGGCCTCGCGGCGATGGCGGCGCGCGCGCGCCGGCGGCCCCAGGTGGCCGGCATGGCGCGCATGCTCGGCGCCGGCGGCGAAGTCATCGAATTCGAGAACGGCGCCGGCTGGGCCCTGGTCGAAGGCGAACGCTGGCGCGTACGCGCCGCCGCGGCTCTCGCGCCGGGGCAGACGATCCGCGTCGAACGCGTCGACGGCCTCACGCTCGAGGTCGGACCCGTGCAAGGAGGTTCGTGATGGCTCCGCTGATTTCCCTGGTGGTGATCGTGCTGCTCCTGGTGCTGGTCGCCGCAAGCTCGCTGCGCATCCTGCGCGAGTACGAGCGCGGCGTCGTGTTCCAGCTCGGCCGCTTCTGGAGCGTCAAGGGGCCGGGGCTGGTGATCCTGGTGCCCGGCATCCAGCAGATGGTGCGGGTGGACCTGCGCATCGTCGTGATGGACGTGCCGAGCCAGGACGTGATCTCGCGCGACAACGTCACCCTCAAGGTCAACGCGGTGCTGTACTTCCGCGTCGTCGACCCCGAGCGCGCGGTGATCCAGGTCGAGAACTTCCTCGCCGCGACGAGCCAGCTCGCCCAGACCACCTTGCGCGCGGTGCTGGGCAAGCACAGCCTGGACGAGATGCTCTCCGAGCGCGAGCGCCTGAACCTGGACCTGCAGAAGATCCTCGACAGCCAGACCGACGCCTGGGGCATCAAGGTGACGAACGTCGAGATCAAGCATGTCGACCTCAACGAAAGCATGATCCGCGCGATCGCGCGCCAGGCCGAGGCCGAGCGCGAGCGCCGCGCCAAGGTCATCCACGCCGAAGGCGAGCTCCAGGCCGCCGAGAAGCTGGCCCAGGCCGCGACCATCCTGGCGCGCGAGCCGCAGGCGATCCAGCTGCGCTACCTCGAAACCTTGACGGTGATCGCCGCCGACAAGAACTCGACCATCGTCTTCCCGCTGCCGATGGACCTGCTCGGCCCGCTGCTGAAGACGCTCGAGCGCGCGCCGCCGCGCTGAAGGCGGGATCGGGGTTCGGGTTATCGGGGTGGGAGCCGCGTCCGCGCCCGGCCTAGCATCGCCGCTTTCCCCGACTCCAGCGAAAGCGAGGTGCCCATGAACGCCCAACCCGCCGTGCAGCACGCCCATTGGCTCGACCGCTTCATCGGCGCCGAATTGCCCGCGCTGGCAAGCGCGGCCGAGTTGCGCGAATTCGAGCGCACGCCGTTCCCGGACCGCCTCGCCGCCGGCAACATCTACGAGGCGCTGCAGCAGGCGGCGGCGCGCGCGCCCGACGCAGCGGCGCTGAAGTTCGTCAGGAACGGCGACCCGGACGAGCCGGCGCCCGAAGTCAGCTACCGCGAATTCCTGGCCAAGGTCACCCAGGCCGCCAACCTCTTCACGAGCCTGGGCGTGGGTGCGAACGGGGTCGTGA
>JAGWTS010000307.1 GCA_028868875.1 Burkholderiales bacterium
TTCGCCTCGACCCCGCAGGCGCGGCGGCGCAAGAAGCAGGAGCAGGTCAGCAACGTCGACGCGCTGATCAAGGACCTTTCGGAGCTCAAGGTCGGCGACCCCGTGGTGCACCTGAACCATGGCATCGGGCGCTACCAGGGCCTCGTGAACATCGACCTGGGCGAAGGCGCGAGCGAGTTCCTGCACCTGGAATACGCCGACAAGGCGACGCTGTACGTGCCGGTGGCGCAACTGCACCTGATCAGCCGCTACACCGGCGTCAGCGCCGAAGAAGCGCCGCTGCACCGCCTGGGCTCGGGGCAATGGGAGAAGGCGCGGCGCAAGGCCGCCGAGCAGGTGCGCGACACGGCGGCCGAACTGCTCAACCTCTACGCCCGGCGCGCCGCGCGCGAGGGTTTCGCCCACCGCTTCAGCCCGCACGACTACGAAGCCTTTGCCGCCAGCTTCGGCTTCGAGGAAACCGCCGACCAGCGCGCCGCAATCCACGCCGTGATCCAGGACATGGTGAGCCCGCGGCCGATGGACCGCCTCATCTGCGGCGACGTAGGCTTCGGCAAGACCGAGGTCGCCTTGCGCGCCGCCTTCGTTGCGGTCCACGGCGGCAAGCAGGTGGCAATCCTGGCGCCGACGACGCTGCTGGCCGAGCAGCACTACCAGACCCTGGTCGACCGCTTCGGCAAATGGCCGGTGAAGATCGCCGAGCTCTCGCGCTTCCGCTCGGCCAAGGAAGTGAAGGCGGCGCTCGAAGGCATTGCCGCGGGCACCGTCGACATCGTCGTCGGCACCCACAAGCTGCTGTCCTCGGACTGCAAGTTCGCACGCCTGGGCCTGCTCGTGATCGACGAAGAGCACCGCTTTGGCGTGCGCCACAAAGAGGCGATGAAGGCCTTGCGCGCCGAGGTCGACGTGCTCACGCTCACCGCGACGCCGATTCCGCGCACGCTGGGCATGGCGCTGGAAGGCCTGCGCGACCTGTCGGTCATCGCGACCGCGCCGCAGCGGCGGCTCGCGATCAAGACCTTCGTGCGCAGCGAGGGCCAGAGCACGATCCGCGAAGCCGTGCTGCGCGAGTTGAAGCGCGGCGGCCAGGTCTATTTCCTGCACAACGAGGTCGAGACGATCGAGAACCGCCGCGACGACCTCGCGCGCCTGCTGCCCGAAGCGCGCATCGCGATCGCCCATGGCCAGATGCCCGAGCGCGAGCTCGAGCGCGTAATGCGCGACTTCATCGCCCAGCGCCACAACCTGCTGCTGTGCTCGACCATCATCGAGACCGGCATCGACGTGCCGAGCGCCAACACCATCGTCATCGCGCGTGCCGACAAGTTCGGCCTGGCCCAGCTGCACCAGCTGCGCGGGCGCGTCGGCCGCAGCCACCACCAGGCCTACGCCTACCTGCTCGTGCCCGACGTGCAAGGCCTCACCAAGCAGGCCGGCCAGCGGCTCGAGGCGATCCAGCAGATGGAAGAGCTGGGCAGCGGCTTCTACCTCGCAATGCACGACCTCGAGATCCGCGGCGCGGGCGAGGTGCTGGGCGAGAACCAGAGCGGCAACATGATGGAAGTCGGCTTCCAGCTCTACAACGACATGCTGTCAGAGGCCGTTCGGTCGCTGAAATCGGGCCGTGAGCCCGACCTGCTCTCGCCGCTGGCGGCCACGACCGAGATCAACCTGCACTCCCCCGCCCTGCTGCCCGACGCCTATTGCGGCGACGTCCACGTGCGCCTGAACCTCTACAAGCGCCTGGCCACGGCCGAGAAGGCCGAGACCATCGACGCCTTGCTCGAAGAGATCACCGACCGCTTCGGCAAGCTGCCGGTGCAAGGCCAGGCCTTGTTCGACACGCACCGCCTGCGCGTGATGGCCAGGCCCTACGGCGTGCAAAAGATCGACGCCGGGCCGAAGCTGATGAGCATCGTCTTCCGTCCGAACCCGCCGATCGATGCCCAGCGCATCGTCGAGCTGGTGCAGAAGAACCGTGCCGTCAAGCTCGCCGGCAACGACAAGCTGCGCATCGAGCGCGAGATCGCCGACCCGAAGGAGCGCGCCCAGTACGTGCGCGACCTGCTGCGCGCGCTCGGCCAGCCGAAAAGGGAAGCGGCCTGAGCTTGTGAAGCCATGAGGCGGCGCCCCGGCCCGCCTCTCAACCCATGTCGACGCGCTGGCGCCTGGACTCCGGGCGCCGCGCCCGCTCCTGGCGGTCGCCGCGCTGGCGCGCCAGTTCGGCCATGACCTCGGCGATCGATTCGCCGCGCTCGATCGTCGCCGCCAGACCGGCGTTGCGCAGCTTGACGAGGGAGCGCCGCGACAGCGAGTGGCTGCGGCCCTGGTGGCGGCTCGCGAAGATGAACATCGAGCCGTTGTCGCTGCGCCAGGTCAGCTGGGTGTTCATCCAGCGTTCGAGCAGGAACAGCCGGCAGTAGCTGCCCGGCATCAGGCTGTCGAGCCAGGCTTCGGCGTTCGGCGCGGCGGCGCCTTGAACGTCCGGCTGCGCCGGGTCCAGATGGTCCAGCGGCACCGTGGCCAGCGCATCGTGCAGGCCCAGTTCGGGGGCTTGCGCCGGCCTAGAGTCGGTCGGCAGCGCCGCAGCGGGCTCGGTGCCCGGCCCCGCACCCGGCAAGCGCGAATCGACGCCCAGGCGGCTGCGCCTGAACGCGCGCGGCGCCGGCAATTCGGCAGCGGGCTCGGGCGGCCGCGCGGGCGCCGCCCCGGCGCCCGCGGGCAGCGGCTTGCGCAAGGCGCGCGCCAGCGCCGACAACTCGACGCCGATGCGCTGGGTCGCGAATCCGGCCTCGGTCAGGGCCAGCCGGACATGGGCGATCAGGCGCGCGATCTCGGATGCCGGCAAGGGGGCCAGGCGGCAGCGTTCGGCGGCCGCGGCCAGTTCGTCGACGAGGGCGGCCTGGGCGCGGAACGGATCGCTGTCGACCCCGCGCTGCTGGGCGCTCGATGCCATCACCTGGGTCCAGGTGTCGAGCAGAAAGTGGCGCACCGGCAGCGCCGACGTGCTGCGCCGCAGCTGTTCGCCGATCTGCGCCCGCAAGGCGGCCTCGATATCGCTGCGGCCGAGCCGCTCCTGCATCGCATCGACCTGGTCCGCGACGGCCTCGGGCTGCAGGTCGCGAAGGTCGGAGACGGCGGTATCGACCGCGAGCTCGACCGCCATGCAGTCGCCCTCGCGCGGCGCGCCCGCCTCTTCGAGCGCGCGCAACGCGGCCTCGAGCGCCTGCACATCGTCGGGCAGCCCCCCGCTCAGGTCGGTGTGGACCGCACCCGCCGCGAGCAGGCGGTCGAGCAGATGCCACAGCGGGTGGTCCGAGGTCTGCCAGACCGCGGGCGTCTGCTCCGCGATGCGGCACGCCGGCCCGGCGAGACGCCGTACCACGTTCTCGAGGTACTCGCCCGGGGGAATCCGCTGCGTCACCAGGCGCATCAGGTCGGCCATCGCTTCGCCCGGCGGGGCGCCACCGGGCGCGCCGAGGCCGGCGCGCAGTTCCTCGAGGGCCGAGCGCGCCTGGTGCGCCGCCCCGGTCGGGGCGCGCGGTTTCCCGGCCCGGGCGACGGATTCGTCCCCGGGCGGAGACAAGCCCTGGGACATGGTGCGCAGGCTCAGCTCGATGGCCGCCTGGCCGGGGTCGAGCGCGGCCAGCGCCTCCTGCTGCTGCTCGTAGACCGGCGCCAGGGTGCCGGCGACCGCGGCCCCCAACTCGCCGAGCAACAGCAGGCGATGTTCGCTCGGCAGGCCGAGCCCGGCCACCGCCTTGCGAAACGCGCGGGCGATGACGGCGGGCCGAAACGGATACGCACTGGCAACGCCCGGGCCAGCCGGCACCCTGCGCGCCCACAGGAACCCGATCTCGCGCAGGGCGCCTTCGGCGGCGGATTCGGCGGCCTGGATCAGGCGCGAGACCGCGATCTCCTCGTCGACATTGCCCTCGTCGATCAGTTCCAGCCGGATCGGCAGCGCCGCCGGCTCGTCGGCCGATTCGATCGCGTTCAGGTCGGCGTCGATCGCGGCGTCGAAGGCGGCGACGATGCGGCTTTCCCACTCGGCCCGGTTGGCGTCGAGTTCGGCCAGCAGTTCGACGCAGGTCGTGCGCTGGAGCGGGCTGGCGGCCTCGCCCCGGGCCCGTTCGAGGCGCCGGATCGCGGCCGTGAAGGCGTGAACCACCCAGCCGGCGAGGCCATGCCGCTGCTCGGCGATGAAGGCGTCGCCGGGGGGCGAGGGCTGCGGGGGGAAATCGGACACTAACTGGGCTTGTGCGCTGAATGGCATGGCGGAATGCCGGCGGGGCAACGAGTCCTTATCGGCCGGCAGCGGCGAAAACTGAAGCCCGTCGCCGCCAGCTTGCGGGCAACCCCGGTGACATCCGGCAGGCCCAGGCCGCTACGATGCGCGTTCCCTCCCCGCGTATCGGAGACCTCCGAATGAGCCAGCCCACCAAGTTCCTGCTCGACGAAAGCCGCATGCCGCGCGATTGGTACAACATCGCCGCCGACCTGCCGGTTCCGCTGCCGCCGCCCCTGCACCCGGGCACCCTGCAGCCGATCGGGCCCGCCGATCTCGCACCGCTGTTCCCGATGGAGCTGATCCTGCAGGAGGTCTCGACCGAGCGCACGATCCCGATTCCCGAGCCGGTGCGCGAGGTCTTCCGCCTTTGGCGCCCGTCGCCGCTGGTGCGCGCGCACCGGCTGGAGAAGGTGCTGGGCACGCCGGCCAAGATCTACTACAAGTACGAAGGCGTCTCACCCGCAGGCTCGCACAAGCCCAACACCGCCGTGCCGCAGGCCTGGTACAACGCCCAGGCCGGCGTGAAGAAGCTCAGCACCGAGACCGGGGCCGGCCAATGGGGCTCGTCGCTGGCCTTCGCCGGCGCGCTCTTCAAGCTCGAGGTCAAGGTCTTCCAGGTCCGCGTCTCGTTCGACCAGAAGCCTTACCGCCGCGCCTTGATGGAGACCTACGGCGCCACCTGCGTCGCCTCGCCATCGGAGGAAACCAACGCCGGCCGCGCCATCCTCGCGCAGAACCCGAAGCATCCGGGCTCGCTCGGCATCGCGATCTCCGAAGCGGTGGAAGTGGCCGCGACGAACGACGACACCAAGTACGCACTCGGCTCGGTGCTCAACCACGTGCTGATGCACCAGACCATCATCGGCCAGGAAGCGATGCTGCAGTTCGAAATGGCGGGCGACGACCCCGACGTCATCGTCGGCTGCACCGGCGGCGGCAGCAATTTCGCCGGCATCGCCTTCCCCTTCATCGGCCAGCAGCTGCGCGGCGGCAAGAAGCGCCGCATCGTCGCCGTCGAACCCGCGGCCTGCCCGAGCCTGACGCGCGGCAAATACGCCTACGACTTCGGCGACACCAGCCACCTGACCCCGCTCGTCAAGATGCATACGCTGGGCAGCACCTTCACGCCGCCGGGCTTCCACGCCGGCGGCCTGCGCTACCACGGCATGGCGCCGCTGGTGAGCCATCTGCACCAGCTGAAGCTGATCGAAGCCACGTCCTACAAGCAGAACGCCTGCTTCGAGGCCGGCGTGCTGTTCGCGCGCAGCGAAGGCATCGTGCCGGCGCCCGAAGCCAATCACGCCGTCAAGGGCGCGATCGAGGAGGCGCTGCGCTGCAAGCGCGAAGGCCGCTCGGAAGTCATCCTCTTCAACCTCTGCGGCCACGGCCACTTCGACATGAGCGCCTACATGGCCTTCCACGCCGGCCAGCTCGTCGACCAGCCTTACGACGAAGCCGAGTTGGCGATGGCGCTCTCGGGGCTGCCGTCCGTGCCCGCTTGAGCTGGCGGCGTTTGCCAGCAGCGAAGAATCCGTCGAGCGGACGCCGCGGATCCGGCTTTGCCGGGCCGCTGGCGTCGCCCCCCTTGGGGGGAGCGCCGAAGGCGCTTCGGGGGGTTACGTCAATTGCGCCCAGGCGCGGTCGAGGCGCTTGACGCTCACCGGCTGAGGCGTACGCAGCTCCTGCGCGAACAGGCCGACGCGCAGCTCTTCGAGCAGCCAGCGGTATTCGTCCAGGCGCGCGTGCTGGGCGCCGCGCAGATCGGCGACGCGGCGCAGCCAGCGCTGCTCCACGGGTTTCAGTTCGGCCAGGCGCGCGGCGTCGCGCGCCGGGTCGGCACGCAGCTTTTCGAGGCGCAGCGTCACCGCCTTCAGGTAGCGCGGGAAATGCTGGAGCGCGGCCCACTCGGTCGCGGCCAGGAAGCGCTTGCCGCACAGCCGCTGCAGTTGCGCCTGGATGTCGTCGGCCACGTCTTTCGGCGGCCTGCTGTCCTTGAGCTTGCGCGCGGCAACGGCGTATTCGGCGAGCACGGTCGACGCCAGCCGCGCCACCTCGTTGGCGATCAGCGTCAGGCGCGGCCGGCCCTGTTCGATGCGGGCCTTGAAGCTCGCGGAATCGGTGGGCAAGGGTTCGACCAGAAAAGCGCGGTCGAGCGCCACTTCGATGATCTGCGCGCGCAATTCCTCCAGCGTGCCGCCGAGCGAGATGAAGGCCACCGCCATCTGCTGCAGCTCGGGCAGGTTCTTTTCGAGGTATTTGAGCGGCTCGCGGATCTGCAGGGCGACGAGGCGGCGCAGCCCGGCACGGTGCTTGGCCGCCGCGACTTCGGGCTCGTCGAAGACCTCGATCTCGACCTGGGTGCCGCGGTCGATCAGCGCCGGGTAGCCGATCAGCGTCTGGCCGCCGCGGTGGATCTCCATCAGCTCGGGCAGTTCGCCGAAGCTCCAGTCGGTGTAGCGCGCAGCGGCTGACGGCGCAGGCGCCGCGACGACCTGGGCCACGACCGCCTTGCCCGACTTGCCGGCCTCACCCGCCTTCCCCGTCGCGGCGGCAACAGGCGCCGCCGCGGCCTGGGTCGTCGGCGCGGGCTTGAGCGCCGCCAGCGCCTGAAAAGCGCTGCGCGCCTGGCCGCCGAACTCGGCCTTGAGCCCCGCGAGGTCGCGCCCCATGCCGAGCTGGCGCCCATGCTCGTCGACGATGCGGAAGTTCATGAACAAATGCGGCGCCAACTGGTCGAGCTTGAAATCGTTGCGCTGCACCGCGAGCTGGGTCCGCTCGCGCACCGCCTTCAGCAACGCATCGACGAGCCCGCCATCGGCGAAGGGCACGGTCTCGCAGAACTCGGCCGCGTAGTCGGGCAGCGGCACCAGGCGCGAGCGCGGCCGTTGGTGCAGGCTCTTCACGAGCGCCAGCACCTTGTCGCGCAGCATGCCCGGCACCAGCCATTCGCAGCGCTCTTCATGGACCTGGTTCAGCGCATAGATCGGCACCGTCACGG
>JAGWTS010000308.1 GCA_028868875.1 Burkholderiales bacterium
GCGCCGCGGCCTTGGGTGTCGGCGTGCGGCGCGTCCGCATCCGGCGCCGGCGCGGCTGAACCCGGGGTGCGCGCAAGCCAGAGCCCGGCCGCGGCGACGACCAGGACGACGCCTGCGGCGGCGAATGCGGCCAGCGTCAAGGGGCCGCGCCGCTGCACCGTGGCCGCGGAGGCGTTCGGCTGCGAATGCAGCCCCGGCACCAGGCCGCGCTCGCGTTCGGCCTCGGCACGGCGCAGGGCATCGAGAATGTAGGACATGGCGGGGGGGCTAGCGTTCGAGCCGGGGTTCGGCGACCCCGCTCGCGCGGTTGAGCTGCATCAGCGTCATCGGCCCGGCGCGGCCATCGGCCGCCAGGCCCTGCGCCACCTGGAACGCGGCGATGCGGGTTTCCAGCGCCGCGCCCGGGGCCGTCGGCAGGCGGGCGTCGAGCCAGGCGCTGAGCTCGGGGCCGGGCTTGGCGCCGGCCGCGTCGGCGTAGCCCGGGGGCAGGCGCCAGAAGGTGGCGATGTCGCCGCGCCAGACCGCGGCCAGTTCGGTCAGCGGCAGCCACGCCCGGCCCGCGCCGGTCTCGACCAGGGCGTCGCGCGGCGCCAGGCCGACGAGCACGGCCCAGGCGCTTGCACCTTGGGCGTCGCGCAGGGTCAGCAGCGCGGGGCGGTCGAGTTCGCGCAACTGCATCAACCCGCCCTTGCCGCGCCAGCAGCGCAGCTGGCTGCGCTGGGCTTCGTCGCAGCCTGCTCCGGGATCGAGCTCGACGTTCCAGAGGCGGGCAAGCTGGCGCAAGCCCTCGGACTCGGTGCGCGCGGCGCGCGCGAACAGCGCGGCCGCGTCCAGGTGTTGCAGCCCGCCTGCCGCGACCACGGCGCTGCCAGCGCGGGCCTGGGCCGCAGCCGCGGCGCCGCCCGAGGCGACCGGCGCCGCGGCGGGAATCGCCGCAGGCCCCGGCTTGCCGGGCCAGGCGTAGAGCGCCGCGGCACTGGCCGCCACCAGCCCCAGGCCGAGCAGGCTGCCGACCAGGATGCGTTTCGGCCGGCCGGCAGGCGCTGCCTGGTCGAAGACCTCGCGCGCCGCCTGCTCGACGATGCGCGCGTCGATGCGGCTTCTCCCCAGCGCATAACCGCCCAGCAGCGCGCGCGCCGCGAGCAGGTTGATGCGGCGCGGGATGCCGCCGCCGATCTCGTGGATGCGCGCGAGCGCCGCGGCGTCGAACGGGCATTCGCCTGCCAGGCCGGCCACGGCGAGACGGTGGCGGATGTACTGCCCGCTTTCGGCCGCGCTCAGGGCCGGAAGGTGGTAGCGCGCGATCACGCGCTGCGCGAGCTGCTCGAGCTCGGGCCGGGCGAGCATCGCGCGCAGCTCGGGCTGGCCGATGAGCACGATCTGGAGCAGCTTGCGCTCGGCGGTCTCGAGGTTGGTGAGCAGGCGCAGCTGTTCCAGCACCTCGGCCGACAGGCTTTGCGCCTCGTCGATCACGAGCACGCTGTTGCGCCCGGCGCCGTGCGCGCGCAGCAGGAACGCGTTGAGCGCATCGACATGGTCCTTCACCGTCGCCGCGCCCGCGGCGAGACCGATGCCGAACTCGTCGTTGATCGTGCGCAGCAGCTCGGTCGCGCCGAGCTGGGGGTTGAAGATGTAGGCCACGTCGCACGAAGCCGGAACCTGGTCGAGGAAGCAGCGGCAGACCGTGGTCTTGCCGGCGCCGATCTCGCCCGTCAGCAGCACGAAGCCGCCGCCGCCATCGAGGCCATAGAGCAGATGCGCCAGCGCTTCGCGGTGCGCTTCGCTCATGAAGAGGAAGTGCGGGTCCGGTGCGATCGAGAAGGGCTCGCGCTGGAGATGGAAGAACGAGGCGTACATGGCAGGGGGCGAGGATAGCGGCAGCTCGTAACCCGGTCGGAACCGGGCTGCGGTCTAATCGCGGCCGGACTAGAGGAGAACACGATGCCGCGTTGCGACCGCACCAAGGCCTGGGGCGCCCTGAAAGGCCATTTCGAAGCCCATGGCCGGGACCTGGACCTGCGCGAAGCCTTCGCGCGCGACGCCGGGCGCTGGGCGGCCTTCACGCTCGAGGCGCCGGAGATCTTCGCCGACCTGTCGAAGAACCTCGTCGACGGCGCGACCCTGCGCTTTCTGCTCGACCTGGCGCGCGAATGCGGAGTCGAGGCCCGGCGCGACGCGATGTTCGCGGGCGAGGCCGTGAACCTGACCGAAGGCCGGGCCGTGCTGCACACGGCCTTGCGCGCGCCGCGCGGCCAGGGCCCTTTCAGCGACGAGGTGCACGGCGTGCTCGACGCGATGCTCGCCTACGCCGAGCGGGTGCGCGCCGACGACGCCATCACCGACATCGTCAACATCGGCATCGGCGGCAGCGACCTCGGGCCGCAGATGGTGGTGCCGGCGCTCGACGCCTTCTGCCATCCGGGCAAGCGCCTGCATTTCGTCAGCAACGTCGACGGCCACGACATCGCGCCGGTGCTGCGCCGGCTCGAGCCCAAGCACACCCTGTTCATCGTCGCCTCCAAGACCTTCACGACGCAGGAGACGATGGCCAATGCCGGGGTCGCGCGCGACTGGTTCCTGACCGGCGGCGGCAGCGACATCGCGCGCCATTTCGCCGCCACCACCACCAACGTCGCGGCGGCAGCGGCCTTCGGCATCCGCACCACCTTCGGCTTCTGGGACTGGGTCGGCGGGCGCTATTCGCTCTGGAGCGCGATCGGCCTGCCGATCGCGCTGGCCATCGGCGAGGCGAACTTCCGCGACCTGCTGGCCGGTGCGCACGCGATGGACCGCCATTTCGCGACCGCTCCCGCGGCGAAGAACCTGCCGCTGCTGCTCGGGCTGCTCGACGTCTGGTATCGCAACTTCCACGGCTTCACGAGCCGCAGCGTCGCGCCGTATCACCAGGGCCTGAAGCGCCTGCCGGCCTATCTGCAGCAGCTCGAGATGGAGTCCAACGGCAAGCGCGTCGACGTGAACGGCGAGTTGCTGCCCTTCGGCACCAGCCCGGTGGTCTGGGGCGAGCCCGGCACCAACGGCCAGCACGCCTACTTCCAGATGCTGCACCAGGGCAGCGACGTGATTCCGGTCGAATTCATCGCCGTGCACCGGCCCACCCATCCCTATGCGGACCTGCAGGCCAAGCTGCTCGCCAACTGCCTGGCGCAGAGCCAGGCGCTGATGCTGGGCAAGACCGCAGAAGTTGCGCGCGGCGAGAAGGCGCCCACCGCTTCGGCAACGCTCGACCGCGACGTGCTCGCACGCCACCGCAGCTTCCCCGGCAACCGCCCGAGCACGACCTTCGTGCTGGAGGCGCTGACGCCGCGCGCGCTCGGCGCGCTCATCGCGATGTACGAGCACCGCGTCTTCACGAGCGGCGCCCTCTGGGACATCAACAGCTTCGACCAGTGGGGCGTCGAGCTCGGCAAGGCCCTGGCCAGCGACCTGCTGCCGCGCCTGGCCAGCGGCGACAGCGCGGGGCTGGACGCCAGCACCGCGGGCCTGCTCGCGAGGCTGCGCCCATGAAGATCGTCTTCGACTTCGGCGGCGTTCTCTTCCACTGGCGCCCGCCGGAACTGGTGCGGCGCGAGTTGCCGCGCCGGGTCGGCGACGAGGCCAGCGCCCGCCACTGGGTGCAGCAGATCTTCCAGGGCTATGGCGGCGACTGGGGCGATTTCGACCGTGGCAGCGTCGAGGTGCCCGAGTTGCGCGAGCGCATCATGGCGCGCACCGGACTCGAAGCGGCCGAAGTCCAGGCCATCCTCGACGGCGTGGCGCGCGAACTGCAGCCGATTCCGCAATCGGTGGCCCTGCTCGAACGCCTGCACCGCGGCGGCACGCCGCTGTTCTTCCTGTCGAACATGCCCGCGCCTTACGCCGACCACCTCGAAGCCGCGCACGACTTCATCGGCTGGTTCCGCAGCGGCGTGTTCTCGGGCCGCGTCAACGCGGTCAAGCCCGAGCGCGAGATCTTCGACCTCGCCGCGGCACGCTTCGATTCACGGCCCGAAGAACTGCTGTTCTTCGACGACCTGCCCGCCAACGTCGACGCGGCACGCGCGGCCGGCTGGCAGGCCGAACTCTTCACCGACGCCGCCGCGGCCGCGACGGCGCTGCGCCAGCGCGGGCTGATGGCCTGATCGGCGCGTGCGCCGGGAGCGGCTTCAACCGCCCCAGGGGAACGGCGACTGGCGGCTCGAAACGCGGCCGGCGTCGGTGAAGAAGATCGAGCCGACCCCGATCGACGGGTAGATGTAGTACCAGACGGTGCGGCCGTCGACCGTGAACTTGCGCGTCGGTTCGCCGAGCAGGCGTGTGACCTCGGCCTGCGGAACGTCGCGCTGGATCAGGGCCCAGGTCGACTTCAGCGCGGCTTCGGGGCTCACGTAGCCGGGCGCCGCTGCTGCCGGCACCTGGGTCGGCAGGACGGCCTGCGGCAATGCCGCCGCGGGCAGCGCGGCGGGTGCGGCTGCGACGGGAGCAGCGGCCGGCGCCGGGGCCGCCGCTGCTGAAGGGGGAACGGCAACGGGCGCCGCCATGGCGGCGGGCGGGGCCGCCGCGGGTGCTTGCGCGGCTGGGGCGCGGCCTTCGAGCCGGTCCATCCGGGCTTCGAGCGCCGTCATCCGGTCGCTGATCGATTGCAGGGCGCGCAGCACGGCGCTGTCGTCGGCCCGCGCCGGCATCGACGCCGCGCACAACACGAGGGCGATCAGCGAGGCCAGGCGAAAGGGCGGGCGGGACTTCGGCATCGGCGGGGCTCCAGAAACGGGCGGCGCTTGCGGCCGGGGCCGCAAGCGCATCAAGCGGAGAAAGACGCTATCTCGACGCAGCGTACACCGCCGCCGCCTTCATCTGCTCCGGGCTCAGCGTGCGCACCACGGCGAGCATGATCGGCGCGTTCGAGCGCAGACCCGACTGGAAGCCGTGGAGCTGGGCGATCAGGTAGTCGGTGTGCTGGCCCGCCAGGCGCGGAAAGGCCTCGGCGCCCTGGGCCTTGGGGCCATGGCAGGTGGCGCAGGCCGGCACCCCCTGGGCCGGAATGCCCTGGGTGTAGATCTTCTCGCCTTCGGCGAGCAGCGAGGGGTCGGCGACCTTCTCCTGGACCGGCGCTTGCGCCGCGTAGTAGTCGGCGATGCCCTTGATGCTGTCGTCGCTCAACTGCGAAGCCATGCCCCACATGTAGGCCTGGGCGTTGGGGTCGCCGCGCATGTGGCTGCGGAAGGCGTCGAGCTGCAGCACGATGTAGGCCGACTGCTGGCCCGCCAGGCGCGGGAACACCGACGAGACGCTGCGTCCTTCGGGGCCGTGGCAGGCCGAGCAGACGCCGGCGGCCAGGGACTTGGGGTCTTGCTGGGCCAGGGCGGCGCCCGTAGCGAGCAGGCCGCCGATGGCGAGGGCGATGATTCTTTTCATGATGGGTTCCGCCTAGAAGTTGATCCAGCCCAGCAGATAGAGCGTGTTGTTGTCGCTGGCATTGCGGCCGGTGCCGTCGTAGTTGGCGCTGGCGCCGTTGAACTTGTTGTAGCCGGTGTACTGCAGCGCGAGCTTGGTGTTCTCGTAAGGCACCCAGTCGAGCTCGACGGTCCAGCCCTTGCTGTCGGGTACGTTGGTCGGGCTCGAGGCGTAGAGCCCGGTGTCGGCCGAACCGGTGGTCGAGAACAGCCCGAGCGCGGCGCCGTACTTGCGCTGGTAGTAGTAGTTCGCGCCCAGGCGCGCCGTCTTCAGCGTGTTCGCGGCATTCGCGGCAAGGCCCGCGGCGAGGCTCGCATCCAGGGTCTGGTTCTCGCGGATGTAGGTGCCCGTCACCGACACCATGTGGTCATCGCCGATGTACTGGTACTGGGTGTCGATCGCGACGTCGCTGTAGTGGTCGGTCGGGCCGCTGAGCGGCAAGGGGTTGGTGGTGGGACTCGGGTTCGGGTAGAGCCTGGCGTCGACGCCGTAGAGCCCGGCCTCCCAGGAATGGCGTCCCCACTGGCGTTCGTAGGCCAGGCGCCAGTAGGGCGCGAAGCCGTTGACGACGTTCGAGATCGTGCTGTCGATCTGCGCCGCCGCGGGCGCCGACCGGTAGGCGCCGAGCTCGGCGTAGACCATGTTGTTCCACGAGGCGTAGGCGCTCAGGCCGGCAACGCCCGCGCCCTGCAGGCCGCCGTCGATCATGGTCGAGGCGGACGGGCTCGGCGCGGTGGCGCTGCGCTGGTCGAAGGGCGATTGCCAGGCCGGGGTCGAGTTCCACAGGTCCTGGACCGTCGGGTTGTTGTTGAAGCTCAGGCCGAACAACCACTCTTCGTTGATCGGCCTGGCATAGCGGATGTCGGTGTTGTCCCAGCCGAAGGTGCCGCTGGTCCCGTCGTAGGTCATCTGGACGAAGGCCCCGAAGTTCGGTGCGATCTGGCCGGCATAGAACAGGCTGGCCTGCTGCGGGAACAGCAGCTGGCCGTTCTTGGCCAGCGCATCGGCCGGAACGTTCGTTGCCACCCCTGCGTTGGGGTCGGGAACGGCCTTCTTCGTCTTCGTGTACGAAGTCTGGAACATGAACGACAGCGGCGGCAGCTGGTTCAGCGACAGCGTCTTGTCCTTGTTCGTGTTCATGCCGCTGACCTGCGGCAGGTTGTCGATGCTGTAGGCATTGAGCTTGAAGCGGCGCCCGAAGGGCGTCAGTTCGGGGAACACGGTGTGGCAGGCCTCGCAGGCCATGCCGGTCTGGCGCGCGAAGCTGGGCACCGCCTGGGCGCTGCCGGGGGCGAGCAGCACGGCGCCGCCAGCCAGCGCCAGGGCGGCAAGCCAGTTGCCGCGGAGGGATTCATGTCTCATACGCGTCTCCATCGAGGTAATGCAAGAAATCGAACGATCGAGCGGAGTCTGCATTCCGCGTCCGGGGGGGGACTTAAGCTGGATCAAATTCGGCAACGAATGGGCAATGAAACGGGCATTTCCCCAGGTCAAAGGACACTTATGCGCAACACGGCGCAATCGGTGTGGCGGTCGGCGCGCCATTCGACGCGGCATTCGGCGCCGATTTCGATTGCATTCGGCTTTGTCATATTTTGTCTTTATTCGTCACATTGATTCAAAAAGATTGTTCGTTGAATTCATTCTTTGCGCACGGCGGCGCTCGAAACTCCCGGCCGAGCCCGGGATTCCAGCGCCTGAATCAGCCGCGCAAGCCGGCCACGGCCTGGTGCGCCGCCTCGACGCCCTGGGTGACGACGGCGTCCATCCAGGCTTGTTCGTCGCAGAAGAAGGCGTCCTTCACGCGCTGCTTGATCGCCGCGCTCTGGGC
>JAGWTS010000017.1 GCA_028868875.1 Burkholderiales bacterium
CGACCCCCCGCCACCCCTCCCGGAGCAGCAGCCGCATGAGCGAACCCGTCATCATCACCGTGGCCATCACCGGCGCCCTGCCGCGCAAGAAGGACAGCCCGGCCGTGCCGGTCACGCCGGCCGAGCAGATCGAGTCGACCCACGAGGCCTTCGAGGCCGGCGCCTCGCTGGTCCACGTCCACGTGCGCAACCCCGACGAGTCGCCGAGCTCGGACCCCGAGCTCTACGGCCGCGTCCAGGAAGGCGTGCGCCGGCATTGCCCGGGCATGATCGTGCAGTTCTCCACCGGCGGCCGCGGGCGCGACCAGGCGGCGCGCGGCGCGATGCTGCCGCTGCGCCCGGACATGGCGTCGCTGGCCACCGGCTCGGTGAACTTTCCCAACGGCATCTACGAGAACGCGCCCGACTTCGTCGAAGGGCTGGCGCGCTCGATGCAGGCCCACGGCATCAAGCCCGAGATCGAGGTCTTCGACCTCGCGATGCTCTACAACGCCTTGGCGCTGGTGAAGAAGGGGCTGCTGGCGAGCGACCTGCACGTGCAGTTCGTGCTCGGCATCCAGAACGCGCTGCCGGCGCGGCGCAGCGTCTTCGACTTCCTGCGCGCCGAGCTCGCGGCGCTCGCGCCGCAGGCGACCTGGGTCGCCGCCGGCACCGGGCGCCACCAGTGGGAAGTCAACCAGTGGTGCCTGGCCACCGGCGGCCACTGCCGCACCGGGCTCGAAGACAACCTGCGCTTCGACGCCGACCGCCTGGCGGTGAGCAACGCCGAACTGGTGCGCAAGATCGTCGACGTCGCCGACAGCCACGGCCGCCACGCGGCGAGTCCGCAGGAGGCCCGCCGCATCCTCGGTCTGGCGCCCTGTGCCTGACGCCATAAATGCCGCCATGAAAGACGCCATGAACGCCGCCATCAAGCATCCCGACCGCCTGCGCCGCCGCCTCGCCCTGCTGCCGGCGCTGGGCCTGCTCGCGCCCTTGGCCGGCCGCGCCGACGGCGGCAAGACGATGCACTTCGTCGTGCCCTACCCGCCCGGCGGCCCGACCGACCTGCTCGCGCGCATGCTGCAGCCCGAGCTGCAGGCGCGGCTGGGCGTGACGGTGATCATCGACAACCGCTCCGGCGCCGGCGGCAACGTCGGCACCGACCTGGTCGCCAAGTCGGCGCCCGACGGCCACACCATCCTGCTGGCCTCGCCGGGGCCGATGGCGGTCAACCCGAGCCTGTTCAAGAGCATGCCCTACGACCCCCAGCGCGACCTCGCGCCGGTGATCCAGATCTCCAAGTTCCCGCTGGTGCTGGTCGTCAACCCGCAGCTGCCGGTGCGCAACATCGGCGAGTTCCTCGCCTACGTGCGCGCCCGTCCCTCGGACCTGACCTTCGGCTCGGCGGGCAACGGCACGCCGCAGCATCTGGTCGGCATGCTGTTCAATGCGGCCGCCGGCGTCGCGATGCGCCACGTGCCCTACAAGGGCGCCGGGCCGGCCCTGACCGACCTGATGGGCGGCCAGATCTCGCTCATGTTCGACATCCTGGGCAGCTCGATCGGCCACATCCGCTCGGGGCGGCTGCGCGCGCTGGCGGTGACGACCAAGACCCGCAGCGCGGTGCTGCCCGAGGTGCCGACGCTGGCCGAATCGGGGCTGCCGGGCTTCGACTTCTCGGCCTGGCACGGCATCGCGGTGGCCGCCGCGACGCCGCCGGCGATCGTCGAGCGGCTGAACCGGACCTTCAACGAGATCTTCGCCGAGCCCGCGATCCGCAAGCAGTGGGAAGCGCTGGGCACGCCGGTGGTCGGCGGCAGCCCCGCGCAGTTCGCCGCCCTGATCCGCTACGACGCCGAGCGGCTGGGCAAGCTGGTGCGCGAGGCCGGCGTCACGCTCGATTGAGCGCGGCGCCCAGCGGCGCGCGCGCCGCCGCCGGCGCCGAGATGCCCTTCATCAGCAGTACCGAGACCAGGCTCACCGCCGAGACCGCGAGCATGTAGCCGACGACCAGCCAGGGCTTGCCGCCGCCGGCGTCGATCAGCGCGGTGGCGATCAGCGGCGTCAGGCCGCTGGCGAAGATGCCCGAGAACTGGTAGGCGAAGGAGACGCCCGAGTAGCGCACATGGGCGTCGAACTGGCTGGCGAAGAGCGAGGACTCGGTGCCGTAGACCATCGGGTAGGCGATCGAGAAGGCGACGATCAGCGCGAACAGGATCGCGCCGTAATGCGCCGCGCCGTAGCGGTCCATGATCCAGAACGCGAACACGCTGGTCAGCGCGATCGCGACCGTGCCGGTGGCGAAGACCCGCTTGAGGCCGTAGCGGTCGGCCAGCATGCCGGCGATGATGATGAAGGGCAGCATCGTCGCCGACGAGATGATCACCGCGTTGAGCGCCATGCCGCGCGTCAGCCCCAGCGAGTGGGTGACGTAGTAGATGATGAAGACGCCGAAGGTGTTGAAACAGGCGCCCTCGACATAGCGCGCGCCCAGCGTCAGCAGCACCTGGCGGCCGTGCGAGCGCATCAGCTCGACGAAGGGGATCGGCACGATCTTGTTCTCGCTGCGCACGCGCTCGAAGTCCGGCGTCTCGAGCACCTTCAGCCGCACGTACAGGCCGATCGCCACCAGCAGCGCGCTGACGAAGAAGGCGACGCGCCAGCCCCAGACGATGAAGTCCGACTCGGGCAGCAGGTTCAGCAGCGCGACCACGCCGGCGCTGGACATCAGCCCCAGCGGCACGCCCAGTTGCGGCCAGCTGCCGTACAGGCTGCGCTTGCCCGCGGGGGCATGCTCGATCGTCATCAGCACCGCGCCGCCCCATTCGCCGCCGATGCCGATGCCCTGCATCACGCGCAGCAGCAGCAGCAGGATCGGCGCGATGACGCCGGCCTGCGCGGTGGTCGGCAGCGCGCCGATCAGGAAGGTCGCCGCGCCCATGATCATCATCGTCAGGATCAGGATCGTCTTGCGCCCGAGGCGGTCGCCGTAATGGCCGAAGATGATGCCGCCGACCGGCCGCGAGATGAAGCCGACCGCGAAGGTGGTGTAGGCCGCCAGCGTGCCCATCACCGGCGACAGGTTGGGGAAGAACAGCTTGTTCAGCGCCAGCGGCGTCAGCACGCCGTAGAGGAAGAAGTCGTACCACTCGATCGTCGTCCCCAGCGTGCTGGCGAAGACGATCAGCGATTTGCTGGTCGTGGCGGAAGGCGAGGGCCGCGCGGGGTTCATGGCATCTCCTGATGTCGCGGCGACCCGGGGGGGCGCGGCGGGGTGATTTGTTATTTCGTTGACCGAAATCAATGATCCGGAAATTGAAATGCTCGCACAAACCCCTGCCGCTGGCAATGGTGACATCCCCGTTTTGCGCGCCGCCGCGGCGGCGCCGATCATCGCGGCCCCACACCCTGCCGGAGCTGCCATGGACCTGCCCTGCCCGATCGCCGCCGGGGCCGCCGCATGAGCGAGGACCGCCAGGGCTGCGTGCTGGTGACCGGGGCAGCGCGCGGCATCGGCCGGGCGATCGCCGAGCGCTTCGCTGGCGCCGGCCACCGCGTCGTCGTCACCGACCTCGACGCGGCGGCGGCCCGGGCCTGCGCCGACGCGATCGGCGGCCAGGCGATGGCACTGGCGCTGGACGTGCGCGACCCGGCCCAGGCGGCGGCCGCGGTCGAGGCGGCCTGCGCGCGCCACGGCGCGATCGAGGTGCTGGTCAACAACGCCGGGCGCATGACCCAGGGGCCGTTCGAGCAGACCGCCGCGGCCGACTTCGAGGCGCTGCTGGCGGTCAACGTCGGCGGCATCTACCACCTCGTGCAGGCGGTCGCCCTGGGGATGCGCCAGCGGGGCCGCGGCGCCATCCTCAACCTCGCCTCGGTCTCGTCGGTGCGCGGCGGCGGCGCCGTCGGCAACGTCTGGTACGGCGCCTCCAAGGCCGCCGTGGTCGCGCTGACCGCGGGGCTGGCGCGCGAGCTGGGGCCGCAGGGCGTGCGCGTCAACGCGATCTCGCCCGGGCTGGTCGAGACCGAGATGGTGCGGCCCTTCCTGACCCCCGAGACCCGGGCGCGGGTGCTGACGCGCTTTCCGATGGGTCGGCTGGCGACGGTGGACGACGTCGCCCGCCTGGCGCTGTTCCTGTGCAGCGACGACGCCGGCTTCGTCAACGGCCAGACCGTCGCGGTCGACGGCGGCTTCCTGACGCAATAGCGCGACCCGCCGGCGCCGGCAGATCCGCGCCTCAGTGCTGGCGGTTCGGCTCGACGATGCCGTAGCGCGCCATGCGGCGGTAAACCGTCGAGCGGCTGACCTCGAGGCTGCGCGCCGCATCGCTGATGCGCCACTGGTGCTGCTGCAGGACGAGGCGCAGCGCCTGTCCGGCGCTCGTCGCAGCCGGGTCTTGCGCGGCGGGTCCGTGCCAGGCCTGCGGGTCCTGCCGCCCGGGCCACGGCCCGGGTGCCGCGCAGGCCCCGATGTCGGCCGCCAGATGCTCGGGCTCGATCTCGCCGGACTCGCACAGCAGCAGCGCCGCGCGCAGGACGTTCTTCAGTTCGCGGATGTTGCCGGGCCAGGCGTGGGCCAGCAGCAACTCCCGCGCGCGCCTCGACAGCGCCGGGGCCGGGGCCGCGCAGGCGCGCGCTTCCAGGGCGAGGACCGATTCGATCAGCGCCTCGAGGTCGCTGCGCTCGCGCAGCGGCGGCAGCGTCAGCGTGATCCCGTTCAGGCGGTGGTACAGGTCGAGCCGGAACTGGCCCGACGCGACGAGTCCGTCGAGCCTGCGGTGGGTGGCGCAGATCACCTGCAGGTCGACCTGCTGAGCCCGCTCCGACCCCAGCGGCGTGACCTCGCCTTCGGCGAGCACGCGCAGCAGCCGCGTCTGCAGCGCCAGCGGCATGTCGCCGATCTCGTCGAGGAAGAGGGTGCCGCCATGGGCCTGGGCGATCTTGCCGCGCGAGCCCCTGGCCTGGGCGCCGGTAAAGGCGCCGGGGCCGTGGCCGAAGAGTTCGCTTTCGATCAAGGTCTCGGGGATGGCCGCGCAGTTGAGGGCGATGAAAGCCGCCGCGGCGCGCACGCTGGCGCCGTGCATGGCCTTGGCAAAAGCCTCCTTGCCGGTTCCCGACTCGCCTTGCAGCAGCACCGCGACCGGCTTGTCGATGACGCGCCGTGCCTTGCGCGCCGCTTCCTGCATCCGGGGGTCGGCGCCGGCCAGCTCCTCCAGGCTCTGGCCGGTGCCGGGCGCCGCCGCCCGGCTCGTCGGCCGCGCCGCAGGACGCGTCGGTCGCGGCGCCCGGGCGAGGGCGAAGCACTCGCTGCCGCTGTGCGCCAGGCGCAGCCTGAGCGGCCCTTCGGACGCCTTGGCGGCGGCCGCGAGCGCTTCGTAGCGCAGGCCGAAAAGGTCTTCGACGCCGGCGCCGATGAGCGAGGCCGGGCTGCGCCCCATGTCGTGCAGGAAGCGCGGGTTTGCCGCGACGACGCGGCCGCCGGCGTCGAACGCGATCAGCCCTTCGGTGGTGACTTCGAGGAATTCGCGCCGGCTGCTCGTTCGCAGCACGAGGTGGCGCTCGAACTGGCGCAGGAAATAGGCGTTCTCGATCATGCGCGCGGCCTGGTGCACCAGCATCAGCACGAGCTGCTGACTGCGCTTGTCGCCCGGAGAGTGCAGCGCCGAGGCGTCGAGCACCGCGTTGAGCCGGCCGTCGGCCGTGAAGATGGGCGCCGCGCTGCAGGTCAGCAAGCCGTTGCTGACGCGAAAGTGCTCGCCGTGGTGGACCGTGAACGGCAGGCGGTCGATCAAGGCCAGCCCGACCGCGCAAGTGCCCTCCTGGTCTTCGGTCCAGCAGCCGCCGCGCGCGAGTCCGGCGCGGCGCGCCTCGCGCTCGACCGCGGGGTTGTCGATGAACTCGACCGCGACGCCTTCGGCATCGGTCAGCAGCACGACGTAGCCGGCGTCGCGGATCTGCAGGTACAGCGACTCCATGCCGCTGCGCGCGACCTCGAGCAGCGGCTCGAGCGGCTCGCGGTGCACGCGCAGAGACCCCGCCGTCAGCACGCGCGGACTGCCTTGCGCCGGGTCGAGCCGGTGCAGATCCAGGGAGCGGCGCTGCGAGCGGGCGATCAGCGCATCGGCGCGATCCGCCGGCGGCAGCAGCCAGGGCTCGCGCAAGGCGGCTTCGGGCGACGCAGAAGAGGACTGCATGGACACGTCTCCGATGGGCGGCGTCGTCGCGCGCCGCTGGCGGCGATGGTACCCGCGTGCCTGGCATTCTTGTTGCTCGCCCAGCGCGTCCGCAGCCCCAGCCGGTGAACGCCTTGCCCCACCCGAACCCCGTGACCGTCGGCGTCATCGCCAACCCCGCATCCGGACGCGACATGCGGCGCGTGCTCGGCTGGGCCTCGACCTTCCCGAGCTCGGAAAAGGGTCAACGTCGTGCTGCGCCTGCTCAGCGCGATGGGCAGCCAGGGCGTGGCCCGGGCCTGGATGCTGCCCGACGCCGCCGGCATCGGCGCGCGGGTGCGCGAGTCGGCCGAACTCGCGCGCCTGCGGCGCGGGCTGCCGATGCCGCAGGTGGAGCTGCTGGACATGGCCCCCACCGACAGCGCCCGCGACAGCATCGAGGCCGCCGCGCTGATGCGCCGCCACGGCGCGCGCCTGCTCGCCGTGCTCGGCGGCGACGGCACCCACCGCGCGGTCGCTGCGGCCTGCGGCGACCTGCCGCTGGCGACCTTGTCCACCGGCACCAACAATGCCTTTCCCGGCACCGAGGAAGCGACCCAGGTCGGGCTCGCCGGCGCGCTCGTCGCCGCCGGCCGGGTGCCCGCCGCGCTGGCGCTGCGCGCCAACAAGCGGCTGCGGCTGCGCGGGCCGGGGGTCGACGAATCGGCGCTCGTCGACCTCTGCGTGAGCCGCCAGTCGAGCATCGGCGGGCGCGCGGTCTGGCGCAGCGCCGACCTGTGTTCGCTCTACGCCTGCTTCGCCGAGCCGGGCGCGACCGGGCTGTCTGCCATCGCCGCCTTCGCCCATCCGGTCGGGCGTGCCGAGCCCTGGGGCATCGAGGTCGAATTCGGCCCCGGGCGCGCGCTCGACGCGCCCGTGATGCCGGGGTGGATCGAGCGCGTCTCGATTGCCGCGCTGCGCCGCATCCGCCCCGGCGCCGCGCTGGCGCTGGCGGGAATCCGCGGCACGCTGGCGATCGACGGCGAGCGCGAGATCGAGATCGAACCGGACCACGCCTTTTCCATCGAGCTCGACTGGGGTGGGCCGCGCACCCTCGACGTGCCGGCCGTGCTCGACTGGGCGGCGCGCCAGGGCCAGCTCTTCAGCGACCGGATGCCGATGCCACTGAGGGATTGAGGCCGGCGTCCGGCCAGGGTTCCGGAGTGGCTTCCGGGCCGTTCCCTGCGCCGTTCCCCGCGCCGGTCCCGAGCCGGGCCGTCAGTGCCGCGGCGATGCGCGCGCCGAGCGCGGCGGCGGCGCGGCCGGCCGCCGCCGCCGCGACACCCTCGGCCAGGTTCGCGGTCTGGCGCGCCAGCCGCAGCGCATCGTCCGGCGGACGGCCCAGGCGCTCGGTCAGCAGCGACCAGGGCGGCGGCGCGAGCAGCAGCCCGGCCACCAGCAGCACCGAGCGCCGCTGCCTGACCTGGGCCAGCCCGGCGATCTTGCGTCGCCCGACCAGCACCTCCCAGGGCGAGAGCGCGCCGAAGCAGGCCCAGTCCAACGCCGGCTCGGCGCGCGCGGCGTCGAATTCGCGCAGGCGCTGCGGCGAGACCGCGAGCGCCTCGACCCCGCCCGCGCGCAAGGCCTCGGCCAGCAGTTCGCCGAGCCAGCGATAGCTCGCGACCGTGCCGCCGGCGGCCAGCGCATCGGCCGCCGGCAGCAGCACCGAGACGCCGAGCAGCCAGGGCCCGACGAGGACCGCGCCGCCGCCCGAGTCGCGCAGGAGCACAGGGGGCGCGCCGTCGCGCGCTGGCGCTGCAATCACGCCTTCGCGTGCGGGTGCAGGGGGCACGCCTTCGCGTGCAGGCGCAGGGGGCACGCCTTCGCGTGCAGGCGCAGGGGGCACGCCTTCGCGTGCAGGCGCAGGGGGCACGCCTTCGCGTGCAGGCGCAGGGAGCACGCCTTCGCGTGCAGGGGGCGGCGCCGCGCTCGCGCCCGGCTCCAGCCAGCCACGCTGCGAGCGCCCGAGCACGACCGCGGCTTCGCGGTAAGCCCAGAGCCGCGCCGCGCGCCGGGGCTCGGGCGTGGCCAGGGCCGCCCGGTTCCAGCGCTGTTCGTCCTCGGCGCTGGCGGTCCGGGTCGGCGCAGCCGGCCCCTGCCGCGCGGTCACGCCTGCGGCGCCAGCTGCCCGAGCGCCTGCCCGCGCTTGAAGGTCGCGTCCTTCTCGACCAGGATCCGCGCCAGGGTGCCGCTGGCCGGCGCGGTGATCTCGATGCTCGACTTGACGAGCACGACGGTGGCGACGGCGTCGCCGGCGCGCAGCGCAGCGCCCACCGCGACATGCCAGCGGTCGAGCAGGGCTTCGGTTCCCGGATCGACGTCGGCCCAGGCCTCGTCGGCGAGCACGAGGTCGATCATGCCGCGGCTCCGGCCAGCGGCCGCGCGTCCATCAGCGCGCGCGCGGCGCCGACGATCGACTCGACCTGCGGGATCACGAAGCGCTCGAGCGGGCGGCTGTAGGGAATCGGCACGTCCGGAACGGCCAGGCGCCTGACCGGCGCTTTCAAGGCCAGGCTGTCGAGGTTCTCGGCGACGAGCGCGGCGAGCTCGCCCGACAGGCCGAAGCTCAGGTAGTCCTCGTCGGCGACGAGCAGCCGGCCGGTCTTGCGCACCGAGGCCAGCACCGCGGCGCGGTCGAGCGGGACCACGGTGCGCAGGTCGATGACCTCGGCGTCGATGCCGGCGGCGGCGAGTTCGTCGGCGGCGAGCGCGGCCTTGTGGACCATCTGGCTCAGGGTCACGATCGTCAGGTCGCGGCCCGGGCGCACGACCCGCGCCTGGCCGAAGGGGATCGTGTACGAGGCCTCGGGCACCTCGGTCGTGCTGCCCTCGAAGTAGGCCATCCAGGGCAGGCCCATGATGCCCTTGTGGAACATGAACAGCACCGGGTTGTTGTCGCGGATCGCCTGCGTCATCAGCCCCTTGGCGTCGTAGGCGTTCGAGGGCACGACGACCTTGATCCCGGGCAGGTGGGCAAAGGTGGCGTACAGGCATTGCGAATGCTGGGCCGCGTCGTTGTAGCCGCCGCCGATGGCCGTCGCGAGCACCATCGGCAGTTGCACGTTGCCGCCCGACATGTAGGTGTTCTTCGCCATGTGGTTGTAGATCATGTCCATGCACACGCCGAAGAAGTCGACGAACATCAGCTCGACGATCGGCCGCATGCCTTCGGCGGCGGCGCCGATCGCGGTGCCGATGAAGGCCGTCTCCGAGATCGGCGTGTCCATGACCCGCTCTTTGCCGTGGCGCGCGAGCAGCCCGCCGGTGGCGCCGAAGATGCCGCCGTACTTGCCGACGTCCTCGCCCATGACGAAGACGTCGCGGTCGCGCTCCATCTCCTGGCTGATCGCTTCCGAGATGGCCGCGGCCATCGTCAACTTGCGTGATTCGCTCATGAGAGGCTCCGCGCTTTATTGCTGGAAGACGTGCAGCAGCGCGTCCTCGGGTTTCGGGTAGGGGCTGGTGCGCCCGTATTCGAAGGCCTGGGCGATGCGCGCGCCGATGCGCGCGCGCAGCGCGGCGTCGCCTCCGTCGTCGATCAGCCCGCGCTTGCGCAACTGCGCGCCGAGCGCCGGGATCGGGTCGCGGCGGCGCAGTTCGTCGACCTCGCCCTTGGGGCGGTAGGTCTCGGGGTCGCCCTGGAAATGGCCGAGGTAGCGGTCGGTCTTGACCTCAAGCAGGCTCGGGCCCTCGCCGCGGCGCGCGCGCTCGATCGCCGCGCCCGCGGCCTCGAACACCGCCATCGCGTCGTTGCGGTCGACCCGCACCCCCGGCATGCCGTAGCCGGCGGCGCGGTCGGCGTTCCAGGCGACCGCGGTCGATTCGGTCTTCTCGACCGAGATCGCGTACTTGTTGTCTTCGCAGACGAAGATCACCGGCAGCCGCCACAGCGCCGCGAGGTTGAGCGACTCGTGGAACGAACCCTGGTTGCTCGCCCCTTCGCCGAAGAACGACACCGCGACCCAGTCGCGGCCGCGCTTCTTGGCCGCGAGCGCGGCGCCGCAGGCCGGGGGCAGGCTCGCGCCGATGATGCCGCTGCAGCTGAACTTGTGCGCCGGGTCGAACAAGTGCATGTGCCCGCCCTTGCCGCGGCCCAGCCCCGTGTCCTTGCCGAACATCTCGGCCGTCATCGGGTCGAGCGGAACGCCCTTGGCGATCGCGAAGTGATGCGGCCGATGGGTGCCGACGACCGTGTCCTCGGGGCGCAGATGGGCGCAGACGCCGACGGCGACCGGCTCCTGGCCGGCCGCGAGGTGCATCTCGCCGGGGACGGGGCCGCCGCCGATGTCGAAGGCCAGTCCCTTCTGGATCGCGGGCGGGAGCTTGCCTTCGAGGTAGACCTTGGCCATGGTCTCCTCGTATTCGCGGATCTCGATCATCTTCTCGTACATCCAGAGCATGCGCTCTTCGATTGCGTCCATGGGCTTGTCTCTCCTGTGGCCGGGCCGCGCTGCGCGCGCCGACGGTGGCGGCTGCATGGGCTTGGCGCGGGCTGCCTTTGCAGGGCGCGTGCCAGCCGCCGCGGGGTCCGCGATCGGGCCGGTCGGTCGGGCGCGCGGCGACGGGGCGGGACGCGGTTCCTGTCGCGCGCGCTGGAGCGCGCCGCGACAGCTGTCGCGCGACAGATGTCGCGGCGCGGCTCGGCCTGCCGGGCGCCGTGCACCGTTGTCCGGGGATGCCTCGGCGCTCAGGCGCAAGCGGGCGGCCGGCAGCGTCCTTCCCGCGCGCCGGAGGGGCTCGAACAAGGGCCGCGTCGAGGTCCATGCGAGACGGAGCACGGCGAGCCCGCTCGGACTACCGAACGGCGGTGCCGGAACGAGTGGCCCGGCGAGAGGTCTTCGGGCGCTTTGAAGCATGCGCATTGCCGCTGGCAGCGTCCTGCCGCATCGCCTCCGGTCTGCTCCCGAGTCGCCCGACCGACCAGCCGGCGGCGATGCCTTCGGGCTGAGAGCGCGCCCGAACCTGCCGCTTCGCGCCGGAGCTCTTGAAAGGATGGATCGCGCCCGCGCTGGGGCTGGCGATGAAGCCCTTGTCGGTGCGCCCCAATGCAGGGAGTCAAGAGCTGCGGATATCGTTGTGCGATCGAATTGGGCGCCGGGGCACTCAATTTGCCAGCGTCCAGCTTTCGCCTTCGCGTACGCCTGAAACGTACTCGAGGTGGCGAGCGAGGCACGATTGAGTCCGACGCATCGGGTTCGCCATGCCAATCCTTCCATGGCGATTCACTGGGGATGGCGCAATAGCGTGTCCTCGACATCGTAGAGCCGGCGTTCGGGCAAGCTCTTCCGACAATGCGCGGGTTACCACCAATACCGGGTGGCGGGAGCAGTCGAAGAGAATGCCGCCTGACGAGTGATCGTCTCCCCAATTCGCGTCGACTGCCAAAGTTGCCAGTCAGGCGCAGGCCAACAAGGGTCCTAACCAGATAAATCTGGTTCGGGCCCTTTTTGTTTTTGGATCAAAAGTCTGGTGATTTTCGATCGGCCGCGAACGCCGAATTGGCGCAGCTATGCCTTCGAATTCCAGGAACCAGTCGATGGGGAGTCTTCGCCCGTTCATCAAACGCCGTCGGCAGAGGAGCCGTTGGCAGTCGCAACAACCGAGCCGAGGAATGAAACCATGACCGAGTTCAATCGCCGCCAATTCATCCAGACGGGCGGGTCCGCCATCGTATTGGGCGCCACCAGCGTCGGCGTGCTTGCGCCCCTGACTGCGGGCGCGCAGGACACGGTGAAGCTGGGCCTCTTGCATTCGCTTTCGGGAACGATTGCGATTGCCGAGGCCTCATTGGTCGACGCCGAGAAGATGGCCGTTGAAGAGATCAACGCCAGCGGCGGCGTGCTCGGCAGGAAGATCGAGCTGGTGATCGAGGACGGGGCGAGCGACAACCCGACTTTCGCCGAGAAGGCGCGGCTGTTGATCCAACGCGACAAGGTCGCCGCCATCGTCGGTTGCTACACCTCGGCCTCGCGCAAGGCGGTGCTGCCGGTCCTGAACCAGACCAATGGCCTTCTCTACTACCCAACCTACTACGAAGGCCAGGAAGAAGACAAGCACGTCATCTATGCCTCCCAGGAGGCCACCCAGTCCGTGATCCCCGCGGTCGAATGGCTGGCGCGCGAAAAGGGCAAGAGCTTCTTCCTCGTGGGCTCCGACTACATCTACCCGCGCACCTGCAACAAGATTGCGAAGCCGACCATCGCGAAGGCCGGCGGCAAGGTTCTCGGCGAAGAGTACGCGCCTCTCGGTCAAACCGAGTTCTCCTCCATCATCAACAAGATCAAGGCCGCCAAGCCCGACTGCATCTACAGCACCGTGGTCGGCGGCTCCAACGTCGCCTTCTACAAGCAGCTCCGCGCCGCGGGGCTCGACGGCAGCAAGCAGACGCTGCTGTCGACGGTCGTCTCGGAGAACGAGATCGAAGGAATCGGAAAAGACAATGCAGTCGGCTACTACGCCTGCATGGGGTACTTCCAGAGCATCAAGTCGCCCGAGAACGCAAAGTTCGTGAAGGCTTTCAAAGCCAAGTACGGCGCCGCTCGCGTGATCGGAGACCCGATGGAAGTGGCCTACAACTGCGTCTACCTGTGGAAGAAGGCGGTCGAGAAGGCCAAGTCATTCGACGTCGATAAGGTCGTCGCGGCTTCCGGAGGGATCGAACTCGATGCTCCGGAGGGACTGGTCCGGGTGCACCCGACCAACCACCACGTCGCGAAGAAGGTTCGTGTCGGTCGTGCCCGCCCCGATGGCCAGTTCGACATCGTCTGGGAGTCGGCAATGATCGAGCCGAACCCCTTCCCGAAGATTTAAATCCACGCCTGAGTTGCAGTGGTCGGTGTGGTCCGCGCGTCGGCCACGGCAATTCATCTTCCGGAGTACTCGAATGAATTTTGACATCGCGGTGATGCAGGTGTTCAACGGCGTGAGCCTGTTCACCATCCTGCTGCTGATGGCGATCGGCTTGGCGATCGTTTTTGGCCTGATGGGGGTCATCAACATGGCGCACGGCGAGTTGATGGCGCTGGGTGCCTACATGACCTACCTGGCCGCGAAGTTCTTCGAGACCTATTTTCCGGACTGGATGGGGGTCTACCTGTTCGTTGCAATTCCGTTCGCTTTCGCCGTGACCTTTGCTTTCGGCTATCTGCTCGAGCGCGGCTTCATACGCTTCTTCTACAACCGCCCGCTGGATACGCTGCTCGCCACCTGGGGCCTGAGCCTGATACTGCAGCAGGCCTACCGCTCGATCTTCGGCGCACAGGAGGTCAGCGTGCCGCTCTCGACCTGGCTCGCCGGTGCGTGGGAGCCGACTTCGGGAATCCAGCTCCCCCTGACCCGCATCTTCATCATCGGTCTGACCGCTTGGGTCGCCATCGGCGTCTACGCGCTGCTTTATCACACGCGCTGGGGCCTCAAGGTGAGAGCGGTGACACAGAACCGCGCGATCGCGGGCGCGGCGGGCATCAACACGGATCGCGTCGATGCCTTGACCTTCGCCCTGGGTTCGGGTCTGGCAGGCATTGCCGGCTGCGTATTCACGATGATCGGCTCGACCAACCCCGGCACGGGCCAGCTCTACGTCGTCGACTCGTTCATCGTCGTCGTGTTCGGGGGCGTCCAGAGCCTGATCGGTACCGCCCTCTCCGGCTTCGCCATCGCGCAATCGCAAACCTGGCTCGAATACCTGATCAGCGGCTCGATGGCGAGGGCGACGATCCTGCTGCTCGTGATCGTGGTGCTGTACTTCCGGCCGAACGGGCTGTTTGCGACCCGTTCGCGGAGCTGACCATGCTCGACAGACAAAGACGCAACGACGCGCTGGCCTGGGCGGCAGTCGCGCTCCTGATCCTGGTCGCGCTGCCGGCGCTGCTCGACCCGTTTCGACTGAACCTGTTCGCCAAGTACATGGCCTTTGCGTTCGTCGCTGTCGGCATCGTGCTGACCTGGGGCTATGGCGGCGTGCTCAGCCTGGGGCAGGGCATCTTCTTCGGAATGGGCGGCTACATGATGGCCATGTTCCTGAAGCTCGAGGCTTCAGGTGCCGATTTGCCCGACTTCATGGTCTGGAGCAGCGTCGACAAGCTGCCCACCTGGTGGCAGCCATTCCATCACCTCGGGTGGACGATCCTGGGCATTCTCGTGCTGCCCGCTGCCGGTGCCTATCTGCTGTCGTACGCGATCTTCCGCAAGCGCGTCAGCGGCGTGTACTTCGCGATCGTCACCTTGTCGCTCGCGCTGACGCTGACCGTCGTCGTCGTCGGCCAGCAAGGCGACACGGGCGGAGCGAACGGCATCACCGACTTCCACACCCTGCTGGGGTGGGATATCACCAGCGATGCCGCCAAGCGCGTGATGTACTTCATCGAGTCCGGCACCCTGACGGTCGCGATGCTCGCCTCGCTCTGGATCGTGCGCAGCCGCTTCGGCAAGATCCTGATCGCGATCCGCGACCGAGAAGATCGCGTTCGCTTCAGCGGCTACGACACCGCGCACATGAAGGCCTTCGTGTTCGCGGTCGCCGCTGTGCTGTCGGCCATCGGCGGCGCTTTCTACAGCTTGCAGGTCGGCCTGATCGCGCCGGGGGTGATCGGCGTCGGCGCTTCGGTCGAGATGGTGATCTACGCGGCAGTCGGCGGGCGCCTTTCGATCCCGGGTGCGGTCGGCGGAGCGCTGCTGGTCGGCTTCCTGAGGTCATACCTGTCGGAGACCTTCCCGGGAACCTGGCTCTACTTCCTGGGCGCGTTGTTCATCATCGTCGTCTGGGCCATGCCGAACGGCCTGGCCGGCCTGACGGGCCTGACCGGGCGCTTGCGGGGTCGAGGCAGGCTGGAGCCTTCGCGATGAGCGCCGTGATGCCGAACCATGGCTCTCCCAGGGCTGCGGATGAACGCGACGAGACCTTGCCGCGCACCGAGCAGATCCTTTGCGTCGAGCACCTGACCGTCTCGTTCGACGGTTTCAAGGCCGTCGACGATCTGAGTCTTGCGGTCGACCGCAACGAGCTGCGCGTCATCATCGGCCCGAACGGCGCGGGCAAGACCACGCTGCTCGACATGATCTGCGGCAAGACCCGCCCGACGAGCGGCAGCGTGCGGTTCAACGGCACCGAGCTGACGCGCCTGGCCGAGCACGAGATCGTGCGCGTCGGCGTCGGACGCAAGTTCCAGACCCCCTCGGTCTACGAGGACCTGACCGTGCTCGAGAACTTCGAAATCTCGCTGCCGAAGATGCACGGACTGTTCCAGTCGCTGACGTTCCGGCGCCGGCCCGACCTGATGGCGCGGATCGATGCGATGGCCGCCCAGGTCATGCTGAGCGACCAGCTTGCGCGGCGCGCCGGTCAGCTCAGCCACGGTCAGAAGCAGTGGCTCGAGATCGGCATGCTGCTGATGCAGGAGCCCGAACTCGTGCTGCTCGACGAGCCGGTCGCCGGAATGAGCCCGCGCGAGCGCGAGCAGACCGGTGAGTTGCTGCAGCGCATTTCCGCCGGCAAATCGGTCGTCGTGATCGAGCACGACATGGATTTCGTCAAGCGCATCGCGCACAAGGTCACCGTGCTGCACCAGGGCAGGGTGCTCAGCGAAGGCACGGCCGCACAGGTGCAGACCGATCCGCGCGTGATCGACGTCTACCTCGGTCATTGAGGAGCTGAAGGTGCTCGAAGTCTCCAACCTCAACGTCGCCTACCGCGAGTCGCATGTGATCCACGACGTGTCGCTCGCCGTCGGTGAGCGCGAGTCCGTCGCGATCATGGGCCGCAACGGCATGGGCAAGACCACCCTGCTGAAGACGCTGATCGGGCTGCTGCCGGCCCGCTCGGGCCAGATCCGGCTCGGCATGGTCGAGCTCGGCGGCCTGCCGAGCTACGAACGCGTCGAGCGCGGTCTCGCGTTCGTGCCCCAGGGACGCATGGTGTTCCCGCAGCTGACGGTGGAGCAGAACATCCTGTCGGGCGCCGAACACTCGGGGCATCGACGCGTGCCAGAGTATCTCTACCAGTTCTTTCCGGTGCTGCAGGAGATGCGCTCGCGCCGCGCCGGCAATCTCTCGGGTGGACAGCAGCAGATGCTCGCGATCGCGAGGGCGCTGATCTCCGATCCGAAAGTCCTCATCCTCGACGAGCCGACCGAAGGCATACAGCCGTCGATCATCAAGGAACTGGCGCGCACGCTGAACCTGCTGCGCGTCCAGCGCGGCTTCGCGATCGTCGTGTCCGAGCAGGTGCTGAGCTTTGCGCTCGAGCTGGCGGACCGGTTCCTGGTCATCGACCGCGGCCGCATCGTTCACGACGAGGTGCGCGCCGCACTCGACCAAGACAAGGTCAGGTCGTTCCTGACCGTGTGACCCCCCCCAACTTGTCAGACCAACCCCGAAGGAGCATTGCCATGAGACATGGAGACATTTCGAGCAGCAACGATTGCGTTGGCGTCGCGGTCGTCAACTACAAGATGCCCCGGCTGCACACGAAGGCCGAGGTGCTGGCCAACGCGCGCAAGATCGCCGAGATGCTGGTCGGCATGAAGCGCGGTCTGCCAGGCATGGACCTCGTCATCTTCCCCGAATACAGCACGCACGGGATCATGTACGACTCGAAGGAGATGTACGACACCGCGTCGACCGTGCCCGGAGACGAGACCGAGATCTTCGCCGCCGCCTGCCGCCAGGCCAAGGTCTGGGGCGTGTTCTCGCTCACCGGCGAGCGCCACGAGGAGCATCCGAACAAGGCGCCCTACAACACGCTCATCCTGATGAACGACCAGGGTGAGATCGTCCAGAAGTACCGCAAGATCATGCCCTGGGTGCCCATCGAAGGTTGGTATCCGGGCGACTGCACCTACGTCTCGGAGGGCCCCAAGGGGCTGAAGATCAGCCTGATCATCTGCGACGACGGCAACTACCCCGAAATCTGGCGCGACTGCGCGATGCGCGGTGCCGAGTTGATCGTGCGCTGCCAGGGCTACATGTATCCGGCGAAGGATCAGCAGGTTCTGGTTGCGAAGGCGATGGCGTTCATGAACAACTGCTATGTCGCGGTCGCGAACGCCGCCGGGTTCGACGGGGTGTACTCGTACTTCGGCCACTCGGCGCTGATCGGCTTCGACGGCCGCACGCTCGGCGAATGCGGCGAGGAAGAGATGGGAATCCAGTACGGCGAGTTCTCGAAGAGCCTGATCCGCGACGCGCGCAAGAACATGCAGTCGCAGAACCACTTGTTCAAGCTCGTGCACCGCGGCTACACCGGAACCATCAATTCGGGTGAGGGCGACAAGGGCGTCGCGGCCTGCCCGTACAACTTCTACACCAAGTGGATCAACGACCCGGAGGGCACGCGCGAGATGGTCGAGTCGTTCACGCGCACGACGGTCGGCACGGCGGAGTGCCCGATCGACGGTCTTCCGCACGAAGCGAAGACCCACCGCTGAGGACCTGGGGGCGCGCCTGCCTCGCGGCGGCGCTCCATCCGGCCGGCGTGCGACCGCCGGCAGTGGTGCCCATTCGCATCGATCCAAGACTTCGATTCAACCGGAGAAATCAACATGAATCATGAAAGACCAGAGGACACGGTCTTCAGCGGAGAGTACGAGCACGAGGCGATTCCCGCCAGCGCCAGGCGGAGCACGTTTTCCGTGTCGATGGTGTGGCTCGGCTTTCCGATGATCATCACCGGCGCGATGACCGGTTCGATCCTCGTGGCCGGCATGGGATTCAAGTCGGCCTTGATGGCGATGATCGTGGGCAACCTGCTGATGTTCGGCTATGTCGGTGCGCTCGGCGTCCTGGGAACGACGCGAGGCCTGAATTTCGCCCTCCTCGCCAGTTCCACTTTCGGACGCAAGGGCTATGTGTTCGCATCCGGCCTGTTGTCGAGCCTGTTGCTGGGCTGGTACGCCGTCCAGACCGGCATCACCGGCAACCTGATCCACACCGCCTTCAACCTGAACTACACGTTGTTGACCGTCATTGCCGGCATCCTCTACCTGCTCATCACCTACGTCGGCATACGCGGGCTGCACTGGATCGGCGTGGTGTCGGTGCCAGCATTCGTCCTGCTCGGAGGCTGGGTTGCCTGGCATAGCGCCTCGGCAGCCGGCTGGAATGCCGTGTACGCGTATGCCGGCAACAAGCCGCAGGTGCCGATGGCGTTCGGGGTCGGCCTGACGATCGTCATGACCTTGTTCATCGACGCCGGAACGGTCACCGCCGACTTCAACCGGTGGGCCGCCGATACCCGCAGCTCGCTCTTGGCGACCTTCTGCGCCTTCCCGTTCGCGAACCTGTTCGCCATGCTGGTCGGCGGCATCATGACGGCCGCACTGGCCCTGCCCGACCCGCAGCCTTTCGGTCTCGACAACCTCTTCGGCTACCTGCTGGCGCAGAAGCAGCCCTGGCTCTCGGTCGTGGCCTTCGTCTTCCTGTTCTGCAATCTCGGCTCGGTGTGCGCGCATTGCCTCTACAACTCGTCGGTCGGTTGGTCCCGGATCGGCCGGGGGCGCATGCGCGTCTTCGCCGTCGGCCTGGCGGCTGTCGGCATCTTGATCGCCGCCGCGAACGTCTGGGCCTTGTTCATCCCCTGGCTGTCGCTTCTCGGGATCCTGGTCCCGCCCATCGGTGCGATCATCATCGCCGACCTGTACGTGGTCCGACCCGGGGCCGGCATCGAGGCGGATTGGCGCCTGCGCGCCTTCGTCGCCTGGGGCGTGGGATCCTGCGTCGCCTACATCGTCGAGACCTTCGCGCCGCAATTCGCGACGGCGGTCTCGGCATTCATCGCCGCGGGCCTGTGCTATCTCGCCATCAGCTACATCAAGCCGGCCGAGGTCGTGTCGTTGGCCGCGCGCACCCCCCAGTAACCTCAGGAGCTCCCCATGGACTACGAAATCTTCGATCTGGGCAACGTCACCTTGCAGCGCGGCGCCACCCTGCGCAACGCCAAGCTGGCCTACAAGACCTACGGCACGCTCAACGCCGACAAGAGCAACGTCATCGTCTACCCGACCTGGTATTCGGGCCAGCACCAGGACAACGAATGGCTGATCGGCGCGGGAATGGCGCTCGATCCCGCCAAGTACTTCATCCTCGTGCCGAACATGCTCGGCAACGGGCTGTCCTCGTCGCCGAGCAACACGCCGGCGCCTTACGACCGGGCGCGCTTCCCGAACGTGACGCTGTACGACAACGTCTCGCTGCAGCACCGGCTCGTGACCGAGCGGTTCGGCATCGAGCGCATCAAGCTCGTGGTCGGCTGGTCGATGGGAGCGCAGCAGACCAATCAATGGGGTTGCCTGTATCCCGAGATGGTCGAGCGCATCGCGCCGTTCTGCGGCTCGGCCAGGACGGCGCCGCACAACTTCGTCTTCCTCGAAGGCGTGAAGGCCGCGCTGACCAACGATGCAGCCTGGCAAGGCGGCTGGTACGACACGCCGCCCAACAAGGGGCTGCGCGGCGTCGGGCGGGTCTACGCCGGCTGGGGGCTGTCTCAGCCCTTCTACATGCAGGAGCTCTGGCGCGAGATGGGCTACAGCTCGCTCGAGGACTTCCTGGTGGCGTTCTGGGAGGGCTTCTTCCTGCCCAAGGACGCCAACAACCTGCTGGCCATGCTCTGGTCCTGGCAGAACGGCGACATCAGCGCCAACCCGGTGTTCAACGGCGACCTCGAGAAGGCGCTGGGCGCGATCAAGGCCCGCGCCATCGTGATGCCCGGCGCGATGGACCTGTATTTCCCGGTCGCCGACAACGAGTGGGAAGTGGCCCGGATGCCCAACGCGGTCTGCCGGCCGATTCCCGGCGTCTGGGGTCATTTCGCCGGCGGGGGGGCCAACCCGGTGGACACCAAGTTCATCGACGACAACCTGAAGGAACTGCTGTCTTCCTGAGTCCACGCCTCCTGTCGCCCCTGCCCACGATGAACCCCACGCCATCCCCCGACGCACTGGCTGCCTATCGCATCGCCGCCGAGCCGTACTACCGGCCGGCCGGCGGCGAGGTCGCGCTGTATGAGCACGCTTATGCCCACCGCATGCCCTTGATCCTGAAGGGCCCGACCGGCTGCGGCAAGACCCGCTTCGTCGAGGCGATGGCGTGGCGGCTCGGTCGGCCGCTGGTCACGCTGGCCTGCAACGAGGACATGACGGCCTCCGACCTGGTCGGCCGCTACCTGCTGGATGCCCACGGCACGGCCTGGCACGACGGACCGCTGACGCTGGCGGTGCGCCACGGCGGCATCTGCTACCTCGACGAAGTCGTCGAGGCGCGCCAGGACACGACGGTCGTCATCCACCCGCTGACCGACGCGCGCCGCATCCTGCCGCTCGACAAGAAGGGCGAGATCGTCCACGCGCACCCCGACTTCCAGCTCGTGGTCTCTTACAACCCCGGCTACCAGAGCAGCGCGAAGGACATGAAGCCGTCGACGCGCCAGCGCTTTGCTTCGCTGGAATTCGACTACCCGCAAGCCGAGGTCGAAGCCGCGATCGTCGCCCACGAGGCGCAGATCGACACCGCTCTGGCGCAGACGCTGGTGGCAATCGCCCGCCGTTCGCGTGCGCTGAAGCATCACGGGCTGGACGAAGGCATCTCGACCCGCATGCTGATCTACGCCGGGGTGTTGATCCGCGACGGGGTGGCGCCCCGCGACAGCTGCGACATGACGATGACGCGTGCGCTCACCGACGACCCGGACATGGCGGCGGCGCTGCGCGGCTTCGTCGATGCGGCCTTCCCATGAGGCCGGCCGCCGCCACCGGCGTGCCGCCCTGGATCGGTCTGCTGCTGTCGGGTTTCGCCGGGCGTGGCCTGCGGGTCCAGGCGCTGACGGCCGGGGAGCTCGCGCCGCGGCCGGTTCTGACGGATCAGCACCTGCTGGTGCCGGCGGGGATGCTGGCCGACGACGCTGCGCCATGCGCCCGGGCCGCGGCGGCGCATGCCGCGGCGCACCTGCGCTACTCGACTCCGCATCAACCGAGCGCGGGCCTGCGGCCGATGACGGTGGCCGTCGTCTCCGCGCTGGAGGACGTGCGCGTCGAGCGGCTCGCGATGGCCGAGCTGCCCGGGCTGCGACGGTGGTGGGCGCCGTTCCATGCCGGCGCACCCGCCGAAGGCGACCTGAGCTTCGGCGCTTTCATGGCCCGGCTTGTCCGCGCGCTGTTCGACCCGCAGCGGCGCGCGGGCAATCACTGGGTCGAGAAGGGCCGCGAGTTGTTCGAGCGGCAAGCCGCCGTCGACCTGCTCGATCGCGATGCCTTCCGCCGCATCGGCTCGGTGCTCGCGAATGACCTCGGCCAGATGCGCGTGCGATTCGAGCCCCAGCAGTACCGGGTGGATCCGGCGTACCGCGACGACAACTCCTTCCTGTGGACACACGCCGAGCGTGCCGACCTGCCGCCGCCCGCCGAGCAGGCGCTGGACTCGATGCCGCAACCCGCCGCGCCGCAATGGAGCCAGGCGCATGCCCACCCCGACGGCACGCTGCAGCGCGAGGAAATCGAGCTGGGCCGCTACCTGGTGCCCGAGTGGGACTATCGCATCGAGCGCCACCGCCGCGACTGGTGCACCGTGGTCGAGACCTTGCCGCTGGCACCGGCTCGTGCCACGCCGCGCGCCGCGGCGCTGCCGCCGCAGCGGCCGCGCGCGGCGGCGGCGCGCCTGAATCGCGCGCGCAGGCTGCGGCGTCAGTTCGAAGGCGACGAGATCGACCTCGATGCGTCCATCGAGGTCCTGGTGGACCGGCGACTGGGCCTGGCACCGGAGCCCCGCCTGTTCCGGCGGCCCGGCCGCGAGGCTCCGCAATCCAGCCTGCTGGTGCTGCTGGATCTTTCGGAATCCGCCAACGATCCCGTCGCCGACGGAGGCCGCCCCGTGCTCGCGCTCGAACAGGAAGCCGCCATGCGGCTTGCGCAGGCGGTGCGCGCCCCTGGCGTGCGGGTGGCGGTGCATGGCTTCAACTCCAACACGCGCGAGCATGTCGGTTACCAGCGCCTACTCGACTTCGGCGCACCCTTCGACGCCGGAGCAGCGGGACGCGTGAGTGCCGCACGGGCCCGGCACTCGACCCGCATCGGCGCCGCGCTTCGACATGCGGCCGACATGCTGGCCGACGAGCCGTCGAGCCGTCACACCGTGCTCGTCGTGACCGACGGCGCTCCGTCCGACATCGATGTATTCGATCCGCGCTACCTCGTCGAGGATGCACGCGCCGCAGTGCAGGAGGCCAAGCGCCGCGGCGTGCGGGTCCACTGCGTGACGCTCGACCCGGCAGGCGAGCGTGATGCGCGGCGCATCTTCGGCTGGCAGGGCTACCGCGTCGTCACCAACCCGGCCGCGCTCGCGGCCCACCTGAGGCATGTGCAGGCGCGCGCGACGGGAGCATGAGAGATCCGGCCTTACCCGCCGGTGGTAACCTTGCTCCGACAGGCAGGGCTTGTCGGCGCTGACATCAAGGAGTACGCGACGTGGCGCGCACAAGTGAACGAGAAATGGGCCCCATCCGGGTCGGGTTGCTGTTTTCAGAGACAGGCGTGACCTCGACGATCGGCCGCTCGCAGTTGCAGGGCACGCTGCTGGCGATCGACGAAGTCAATGCGGCGGGCGGTGTCGAAGGCCGCGAACTCGTGCCGGTGATCTGCGACGCTCAATCGAACCCGGCGCGCTACGCTTTTCTGGCGGAACGGTTGATCACGGAAGAGAAAGTCAACGTGATCTTCGGTTGCTACATGTCGAGTTCGCGCAAGGCCGTACTGCCTGTGATCGAGAAATGGAACAAGCTTCTGTTCTATCCCACGCTCTACGAAGGCTTCGAATTCTCGAACAACATTATCTACACCGGCGCCGCTCCGAATCAGAATAGCGTCCAGCTGGCCGAGTTCATGACCGCGAATTTCGGCGGGCGCGTCTATTTGATCGGCTCGGACTACATCTACCCGTACGAATCGAACCGCATCATGGGTGACCTGGTGTTGCAGCGGCCCGGGAGCGAGAAACTGGCAGAGCGCTATGTGCCGCTCGATGCCGGCATGGCGGACTTCGCCGCGATCATGCAGGACATCGGCGCGCAGCGACCGGACTTCATCTTCTCCACCGTGGTCGGCGATTCCACGGCCAGTCTGTATCGCGCCTACGCCGAAGCCGGCTTCGATCCGAAGACGATGCCGATCGCCAGCCTCACGACCTCAGAGGCCGAGATCTCCCAGATGGGATGGGGCGTGGCCGCCGGCCACTACACCTCGGCGCCGTATTTCCAATCCATCGACTCCGAGAGCAACCGGGGGTGCCTTGCGCGGCTGCGCCAGCGCTTCGGCAGCGAGTGCGTGCCGAATCTGTGCTGGGAGGCCGCGTACTTTCAATTGCACATGTTCGCGAATGCGATGCGGCAATCCGGCAGCGACGAGATTGCGCAAATTCTTCCCCAATTGCTGGGGAGCGAGTTCGAAGCGCCCCAGGGGCGTGTGCGGATCGACCCGTCGAACCATCACACCTGCCTTTACCCGCGCATTGGCCGGGCCGAGGCCACGGGCCAGTTCACGATCGTGCGTGAAGCGCGGCGGCCGGTCCACCCGGACCCGTACTTGGTGACGCATTCGCTGGGAGATTGGACTGCCAGGTTGCACGAACAACCATGAGTCGCGAGGAAACGAAGTGAACGCGCCAAGTCGGCATCGCGCCAATCGGGCGACCCCCGCGGAACTCAAGGAGCTGCGGCTGCTGCGAGTCGCAGTGCTGCATCCCGACGATGCTGACGGGCGTCAGCTGACGCAGCAACTACAACGTATTGGCTGTCAGGTGCAGGCGTTCTGGCCGCCCGTGCCGACATTGCCGGAGGGCACCGACGTGGTGTTTCTTGCGGTACAGCCCGAGATTCTGCAATTCGAGTTCGACTGGACCAAAGCCGAGAATCCGCCAACCTGCATCGCGGTCGTGAATTACGAAAATCCGACGATCGTCGACACGGTATTGCGCCTGGGCGCGAAGGCCGTTCTACCGGCGCCGGTACGGTCGTTCGGCCTGCTTTCGGCGCTCGTCATAGCGCGCACATTGAATGGTCAAATCCAGGATCAAGCTCGACGCATACGCAAGCTCGAAGCCAAGCTCAACGGCGCTCGCTGCGTCGCCGAGGCCAAGAGCATCCTGATGCGTACCCGCAACGTCAGCGAAATGCAGGCCTATGACTTGATCCGCGACCAGGCCATGAGCAAGCGCGTGACGACGGAAGATATCGCCGCCGCCATCATCAACGCAAACGAGATTCTTTCGATGGGAGTGGTCCCGAGACCTGATCGGACGGGAGACCTCAACTAGGCGCATCGCGCAGCCGTGTCGGGGCCGCCGCTGAAGCCGTGGGGCTGCGCGCCGCGCCTTGCCCGCGATGCCTGGCCATCCCGGCGCCGGCGCGATCCCTACGTTTGCAAGCTCTGATGCGAAGCGGCAGATCCGGGGCCGCGCTCAGCCCGCAGGAAACGCCGGCTCGGCCTGCCGGGCCGATCGGGAGCCGCGCGGAACCGATCAGGCGCTGCTGCACCGGGGCCGTTGCCTGCCGGGCGTGCGCCCGGGCCGAGCCGCGGCGGTTCAGAGCGTGTGGCTGCGGTCGCCGGTGCGAAAGCCGATCGGGTCGAAACCGTCGAGTCCGCGTGCGAAGCCGATGGCCTTGAACAGTTCGCCCATCTCGTGCTCGGCCAGCAGCTTCTGCGCCGGCGCGAGGCGGCGCGCGTCGGCGCCTTGCAGCAGCTCGAGCAGGCCGCAATTGACGAGAAAGCGCGCCTGCGAGGTGTAGCCGATGACGTCCAGCCCCGCGTCCTGGGCGGCGAGGGCGATGGCGCTGAAGTCGACGTGGGCGGTGATGTCCTTCTGGCCGATCGCCGCGAGCGGATCGGGGTCGGCGCGCTGGCCCTGGTGGCACATCAGGGTGCCGCCGCTGCGCTGCGGGTGGTAGTACTCGTGCTCGGGGAAGCCGTAGTCGATGAAGAAGGCGGCGCCGCGCTGCAGGCGCTCGGCCAGCGTGCGCACGAAAGCCAGGGCCTGGGGCGCGACCTCGGTCACGGCGCCGGGCGCGAAGCCGGACTCGAGCGGCGGACGCAGCGCGGTCGCTCGCTCGGCCCAGACGAAGGCGCCGGCCTCGACCGCGACGCCGCGTTCGCGCCAGCCCTCGGCGCCGCGCGCCAGCAGTTGCACCGGCATCGCGTCGAGCAGCTCGTTGCCGACGACGGCGCCGTGAATCGCTTCCGGCCAGGCCTGCAGCCATTGCACGCGCGGGGCGAAGGCGGCCAGGCGCTCGCGCTGGCGCGCCGCAAGTGGCGCGGACAGCTCGACCACGTGGTAGCGCGTGCTCGCGGGCAGCTGCTGCAGCAGCTGCTCGGCCAGGGCGCCGGAGCCGGCGCCGAATTCGTAGACGTCGACCGCCTGCGCCGCTTCCAGCGCCTGCGCCAGCTGGCGCGCCAGCGCGGCGCCGAACAGCGGCGAGAGTTCGGGCGCGGTGATGAAGTCGCTGCCGCCGAAGGCGCCGAACTGGCGGTCGCTGCGCGCGTAATAGCCCAGCCCGGGCTCGTACAGCGCCGCCGCCATGAAGCGGTCGAACGGCCACCAGCCGCCGTCGGCGCGGATGCGCGCGGCGACCAGCGCCGATAAACTGTCGGGTTCTTCTGCGGCCACGCCGCGATTCTAAGAACCCATGACCGAGCGTCCCGTCGTCCTCGTCACCGGCGCCGCGCGCCGCATCGGCCGCGCCATCGCGCTCGAACTCGGCACCCAGGGCTGGGACGTGGCGCTGCACCACCGCCAGTCGGCGCCCGACGCCGAGTCGCTGCGCGCCGAACTCGTCGCGGCGGGCGCGCGCGTCCAGGTCTTCGCCGCCGACCTCGCCGACGAAGCCCAGTGCCGGGCCTTGCTGCCGGCGGTGCGTGCGGCTTTCGGGCGCGTCGACGCCGTCGTCAACAACGCCTCGCTGTTCGAGTACGACAGCGTCGCCGATTTCGGCTACGCCTCGATGGAGCGCCATTGGCGCGCCAACACCGGGCCCGCGGTGCTGCTCGCGCGCGCCCTGCACGAAGCCGGCGGCGGGGCGGTGGTGAACCTGCTCGACCAGAAGCTCTGGAACCCGAACCCCGACTACTTCTCGTACACGCTGTCCAAGGCCGCGCTCGAGGCCGCGACCCGGCTCCTCGCCCAGGCCCTGGCACCGAGCGTGCGCGTCTGTGCCGTGGCGCCGGGCATCACCCTGCCGTCGGACCTGATGAGCGAGGCCGAATTCGCCGCATCCGCCCGCATGACTCCGCTCGGGCGGCCTTCGACGGCGCTGGACATCGCGCGCAGCGTGCGCTTCCTGCTCGAATCCCCGTCCGTCACCGGCAGCACCCTGCTCGTCGATGCCGGCCAGCACCTGCTGCCGCAGCGGCGCGACGTGGTCTTCCTGGCGCGCGAACCCTGAAGGCCCCGAACGCCATGCAAAGCCTGCTCAACCACCCGCGCCTGATGGACTGCCGGCGCCTGTTCCTGCGCGACTACGAACTGCGCATCCACATCGGCGTGCACGACTTCGAGAAGCGCGCCGAGCAGCGCGTGGTCGTCAACGTCGACCTCTACGTGCCGCTGGCGCTGTCGACGCCCAAGGCCGACCGCCTCGACGAGGTGCTGGACTACGACTTCATCCGCCGCTCGATCGCCGAGCGCACGGCGCAGGGCCACATCCAGCTCCAGGAGACCCTGGCCGACGACCTGCTCGCGCTGATGCTGCGCCATCCCCAGGTGCGGGCGGCACGGGTCTCGACCGAGAAGCCCGACGTCTACCCCGATTGCGCCGCGGTCGGGGTCGAGGTCTTCGGCCTGAAGGAAGAAGACGCATGAACGACCTCAGCGACGCCGCCGCGGCACGCAAGACCGCCTTCGAGGCGAACAAGCTCTCCAAGCGCCTGCACCGCCAGGTCGGCCAGGCGATCGGCGACTTCAACATGATCGAGGCCGGCGACAAGGTCATGGTCTGCCTCTCGGGCGGCAAGGACAGCTATGCCCTGCTCGACATCCTGCTGTCGATGCGCGAGCGCGCCCCGGTGGCCTTCGAGCTCGTCGCCGTCAACCTCGACCAGAAGCAGCCGGGTTTTCCGGCCGAGGTGCTGCCGGCCTACCTCGCCGGGCGCGGCGTGCCGTTCCGGATCGAGGAGCAGGACACCTACTCGGTGGTCAAGAAGCTCGTGCCCGAAGGCAAGACGATGTGCAGCCTGTGCTCGCGCCTGCGCCGCGGCGTGCTGTACCGGGTGGCGAGCGAGATCGGCGCGACCAAGATCGCCCTCGGCCACCACCGCGACGACATGGTCGTGACCCTGCTGATGAACATGTTCTTCGGCAGCCGGATGAAGGGCATGCCGCCCAAGCTCGTGAGCGACGACGGGCGCCACGTCGTGATCCGGCCGCTGGCCTATGTCGCCGAGACCGATCTCGAGCGCTGGGCCGAGCACCGGCGCTTCCCGATCATTCCCTGCAGCCTCTGCGGCAGCCAGGACCATCTGCAGCGGGTGCAGGTGAAGAAGATGATCCGCGACTGGGAGCGCGAGTACCCGGGGCGCACCGCCAACCTGTTCACCGCGATGGGGAACATCGTTCCGTCGCACATGATGGACCGCAACTTGTACCCGTTCACGACGATCCAAGCCGCCGGCGTCCCCGATCCCGGGGGCGACAAGGCCTTCGACGACGAGCCCTGCGCGAGCCCGCAGCCGGCTTGGCCGTTGAGGCCGCTTGCGAACGAGGACCGATCATGAAAGCGCTGCTGTCCACCCTGCTCGCCGCGGCCCTGCTCGCCGGCTGCGCAACGCTGAACCAGCTCGGCTGCGAGGTCACGAGCTATGGCAGCTGGCCGGCCGGCCGCAAGCCCGGCACCTACGCCTTCGACCGCCTGCCTTCGCAGCAGGCCCAGCCGGCCGAGGCCGACGCGGTCGAGGCCGAGGCGCGGCCCGCGCTCGAGCAGGCCGGCTTCGTCGCCGCGGCCCCGGGCCAGGCGCCCGACGTGCTGGTCCAGGTCGGGCTGCGCGCGACGCGCACCGAGGTCTACGTCTGGGACGACCCGATGTGGTGGCACGGCGGTTTCGGCCCCTGGCGCCGCGGCCCCTGGCCCGGGCCGTTCTGGGGTCCGGGCGCGGGCTATGCCGCGCCGCGCTACGGCAGCGAGGCCGGGGTGCTGCTGCGCGACCGCGCCAGCGGCAAGCCCTTGTACGAAAGCCATGCCGGCGCCGACACTGGCGGCCGCACCGATCCGGCGATCGGCGTGGCGCTGTTCCAGGCCGCGCTGATGGACTTTCCGCACACCGGCATCAATCCACGCCGGGTCGTGGTCCCGCTCGCGCCCTGAGGCCGGAGGGCGCGGGACCGGCCCCGATAATCGACGTTTTCGTCTCGGAAACCGGCATGGCCCTCAACGTCGTGATCATGGCCGCGGGCAAAGGCACCCGCATGAAGTCGGCCGCCCCCAAGGTGCTGCACCGCGTCGGCGGGCGCAGCCTGCTCGGCCATGTGCTCGACTGCGCGGCCGGGCTCGAGGCGGCGCGCTGCATTGTCATCACCGGCCACGGCGCCGAGGCGGTCGAGCAGGCCGCCGCCGGCCGCGCCGTCTTCGCGCGCCAGATGCCCCAGCTCGGCACCGGCCATGCGGTGCAGCAGGCGGTGCCGCTGCTCGATGCGGCCTTCGAGACCACGCTCATCCTCAACGGCGACGTGCCGCTGATCCGCACCGAGACCGCGCGCGCCCTGGCCGAAGCCTGCGGCGGCAGCCGCCTCGCGCTGCTCACGATCGAGCTCGACGACCCGAGCGGCTACGGCCGCATCGTGCGCGACGCCGGCGGCGCGGTGCGCGGCATCGTCGAGCACAAGGACGCGAGCCCCGGGCAGCGCGCCGTGCGCGAGGTCTACACCGGCATGATGGCCGCGCCCACCGCGGCGCTGGCGCGCTGGGTCATGGCGCTGGGCAACGCCAACGCCCAGCGCGAGTACTACCTCACCGACATCGTCGCAATGGCGGTCGCCGAAGGCGTGCCGGTGGTCGCCAGCGCCGCGCCCGACGAGACCGAGGTGCTCGGCGTCAACAGCCCGGCCCAGCTCGCCGACCTGGAGCGGCGCTTCCAGCGCGGCCAGTCCGCGCGCCTGATGGAAGCCGGGGTGCGCCTGGCCGACCCGGCGCGCTTGGACCTGCGCGGCAGCCTGGAATGCGGCGCGGACGTCGAGATCGACGTCAACTGCGTCTTCGAAGGCCGGGTGACGCTCGCCGACGGCGTGCGCATCGGTGCGAACTGCGTCATCCGCGACGCGGCGATCGGCGCCGGCGCGCAGATCCACCCCTTCACCCACATCGAAGGAGCCGAGGTCGGGCCGGGTGCGCTCGTCGGCCCCTTCGCGCGGCTGCGCCCCGGGGCGCGGCTCGGCGCCGAGGTCCACATCGGCAACTTCGTCGAGGTCAAGAACTCGACCCTGGCCGCGGGGGCGAAGGCCAACCACCTCGCCTACCTCGGCGACGCGACGGTGGGCGAGCGCGTGAACTACGGCGCCGGCAGCATCACCGCCAACTACGACGGCGCGAACAAGCACCGCACCGTGATCGGCGCCGATGTCCACGTCGGCTCGAACTGCGTGCTGGTGGCGCCGGTCGAGATCGGCGCCGGGGCCACGATCGGCGGCGGCTCGACGATCACGCGCGACGTGCCCGCCGGCCAGTTGAGCGTGGCGCGCGCTCGCCAGGCCAGCATCGCCGGCTGGACGCGGCCGAAGAAGGCACCGAAAGCCTAGCCGGTAGCCCGCTCGCCCGAAGCCTGTTCGGCCACGCTCGCCGCCAGGCACAGGTCTTCCCAGGCCCGCGCCTTGTCGGGCAGGTTGCGCAGCAGATAGGCCGGGTGGTAGGTCACGACCAGCGGCAGGCCCTGGTAGCGGTGGACGCGCCCGCGCAGCCGGCCGATCGGCTCGGACGAACGCAGCAGCGCCTGGACCGCGAAGCGCCCCATCGCGAGCAGGATCGTCGGCTGGACGAGCTCGATCTGGCGCACCAGGAACGGCTCGCAGCGCGCCAGTTCCTCGGGCGCCGGGTTGCGGTTGCGCGGCGGCCGGCACTTGAGGGTGTTGGCGATGTAGACGCGCTGCTCGGGCGGCCCGTCCTCGGCGCGCGAGAGGCCGAGCGCACGCAGCATCGCGTCGAGCAGCTGGCCCGCGGGGCCGACGAAGGGCTCGCCCTGGCGGTCTTCCTGCTCGCCCGGGGCTTCGCCGACGACCATCCAGCGCGCCCGGGGGTGGCCGACGCCGAAGACGGTCTGGGTCCGGCTTTCGCACAGGCTGCAGGCCTGGCAGGCCGCGACCGCGGCACGCAGCTCGGGCCAGCCGAGGCCTGCGGCTGCGGGCGCTTCGGGGCGCAGCACCCCGGCGGGCGAAGCGGTTGAATCGGCCGCAGCGGCCGCGCGCGCGGCGCCGGCCTGCGGTGGGGCGAGGGGCGCGGGCGGCGCGGCTGCGGCGGATCGAAAAGCGGCTGCCGAGCCGGCTGTCGAGTCGCGCAGCGAATCGCGCATCGCTTCGCGTGTCGATTCCCGCGTCGATTCCCGCGCCGACTCCGGCATCGAGGGGGGCTGTGGCCGCTGCCCGGGCGCCGCCGTCAGGTCGGCGTCCGCGTCCTGCGGCGCTGGCTCCGCGTCGGGCGCCGCCCCCTGGGCCGGCGCCCAGACGCGCAGCCCCATCGCGCGCAGCATCGCGCCCTGGCGTTCAGTCCAGGCCATCGCAGGCTCGGGGAGGCAGCGTGCGACGCATCACGATCGCGTCTTCGCGCGCCGCGAAGCGGGCCGGGTAATAGGCGCGGCGCAGCCCGACCTCGGTGAAGCCGAGGCGGGCGTAGAGGCTGCGCGCCCGGGCGTTGCTGGCGCGCACCTCGAGCCAGAGCGCCTCGTGCCCGAACTCGACGCAGCGCGCCACCAGGGCCTGCAGCAGGCGCGCGGCCAGTCCGCGTCCCTGCCAGCTCGGCGCGACCGCGAGGTTGAGCAGGTGCATCTCGCCCATGCCGGCCATGGCGACGTAGTAGCCCACGACCCCGGCCAGCGGCTCCTCGACCACCGCCGCGAGGTAGCCGGCGGCGAGCGAGTCGACGAAGTTGCCGCGCGTCCACGGAAATTCGTAGGCCTGGTTCTCGATCGCCAGCACCGCGTTCAGGTCGCCCATGAACAT
>JAGWTS010000309.1 GCA_028868875.1 Burkholderiales bacterium
ACTGCTGGCCTACATCTGCCAACGAATCGTCGGTCAGATTGGCCTGCCGCCAGCGCCAGCTGCGCTCGCGGCGACCGGGTAACTGCTGTTTTTAGGTTCATAATTTTTCCGGGTCAGGGGGTGACTGGGCGTCACCCGGTGGCGAGATGGCCGAAGTAGCTGCGGCCACGGCGACTCGTCGTCCAAGCGGCATGCACGCGAGATGCATGGGGGCACGCTGCGGCACCCGCCTCGAAGGACAACCAGGTGTGACCCAGATCAACGGCAGCCTAGCGCCACCCGTGTAACGGCACAGCCGAGGTGGCAGGCCCTGGGACACCCTGACGAAGGGCAATGCATCGGCGATGCTTGCCACTTCAATTACGGATTATACGAAAGCACTCCCGATGCAACCGGTTCTGCCTTCGATCGGCGGCGACACCATCCAGCGAGCGCCCGCCTCATCGAGCCCCTCGGCCAGGCTCCTGCGACGCGGTTCGCGCAACCGGAATGATCCGAGTCAGGCTCGCGCCGGCTTGCGCGCGATCATCGTCGCAAACGCTTTCATGAGCCCGCCGGGTGCCGGGTATTCGCTGTACGACAACTCGAGCTCGTCCCAGCCGGCATAGCGACGCACCAGCGCGTCGCGCGCGAACAGGCAGCGGCTGCCCGGGTCGAACATGGCCATGTAGGTGGTGCCCTCGATCAGCACGTTAAGGACGAGACTGCCGCCCGGGCGCAGATGGGCTTCGAGATGGTCCAGCGCCCGCAGCGCGGCGGCGCAATCGAAGAACATCAGCAGGCCGATCGAGACGATGCTGTCGAAGTCTTCGTCGAGGCGGTGTTCGCGCAGGTCGGCAACCTGCGCACTCAACGCCAACTTCCCGGCGCGGGCCTTGCGCTGCAGGTGCTCGATCGCGATCGCGCTCGCATCCAGCGCCAGCACCGAACAACCGGCGCGCGCCGCCGCCAGCGCCAATTGCCCCATGCCGCAGCCGTAGTCCAGCACGCGACCGTGCAGATGGGGCAAGGCCAGGCGCTCGAACGGATTCAGTTCGACCTCGGGCCCGAGCCGCTGCCGCGCGAACTGTTCATCGAAGAAGCGAATGGCGTGATCGTCCTTCATGATTCATTCGGCTCCCACAGACTGCAGGCCACAGTGTGCTCTTGCGGGCGCACTCGGCGCACCGCGCCACTACACGGTGCCGCGCTGCTTCAGCGACAGCACCGACAGCCCGGCCGCGATGAAGGTGAGCCCGGCGCCGATGTTGACGCCCCTGACCACCCGCGGCCGCTGCTGCAGCCAGCCCGACAGCCCCGAGGCGAAGGCGCCGAGGAGCGAGAACACGGCAGTGGTCAGCAGCGCGAAGAGCGCACCGTAGGCCAGCATCTGCACCTGAACCGAGCCGCGCCCGGCATCGACGAACTGCGGCAGGAACGCGAGCACGAACAGGCCCGGCTTCGGGTTGAGCAGGTTCGAGAGCAGGCCGCTTGCCCAGACTCGGTGCAGCGGCAGGCGCTCGCCGGGCGTGAACGAAACGAGCTGGCCCGAACGCAAGGCCTTCCAGCCGAGCCAGATCAGATAGCCCGCCCCGAGCGCCTTGACCGCCAGGAACGCGCGCGGCGAGTGCCGGATCACGAGCGAGAGCCCGAAGGTCGCGGCCAGCGTGTGGCCCATGATGCCCATGCCCGCACCGAGCGACGACAGCGCCGCGGCGAGCCGGCCCTGGCTCATGCCGCGGCCGATCGCGAGCAGGTTGTCGGGCCCGGGGGCGAGCACGACGACGAGGCAGGCCGCGAGATAGGCGGCGAGGATGGGGGTGGGGAACATCGCGGAACTCCGGGTCCGAATGAAGAACGATGCGTCAATCGCCCGGCCGGCGAATGCGCCGCGCCTCGACGTAGTAGCGCTTCTCGTGGGCCTCGCCCATCGAAAAGGTCTTGCGCGGCAGAGGCCCTTCGTGGACGACGCGACGCAGCAAGGCGCTCTTGCCCGGCACCGGGAAATGCAGGCCGGCGTGTCCCGGCGCCTGGGCCAGCCGGGCCAGGGTGTCGTCGCCGTGGACGTAGTCGACTTCCGCGGCGGCGCCGCCCTCGATCAGGCGGTCGACGAAAGGCTGGAAGCAGGCCACCGCGAGGCCCGACGGCGGATCGGCGAGTTCGGCCAGCGCGAAGCGCCCACCCGGTTCGACCAGACCCACCGCGGGCCGGGACTCTGGCGCCGCGGCAACGTGCGCGCGCATGGCGGCGGCGTCGGCCATCTCGCTCAGCACCAGGCGCGGGCCGAAGGCCTCGGCGAGGGCACGCCGCAAATCCGCCTTCACGCCGAACAGCAGCCGGTGGATGGGCTCGAATTCGAGCGCCGGATCGTGGATGTTCTCGACCTCGACGAGCGCATAGCGGCTCGGGTGATCCGGGCCCAGCCGGGCTTTCGAAGCCTCCCAGATCGACTTGGCGGTGGCCAGCGAATGGTTGCCGTCGCCGACCGCGAACAGCATGGCCGGCGTGCCGTCCGCCACGCCGTAGCGCGCGCCAAAGGCGCGCGGCTCGGCCAGGGCGCACAAGGCCTGGACTGCGCGCTCGGCCCGCGCCGCATCGACGCGATGGCCGGCGACATGGCCGCCGCCCTGCATCAGCTCGAAGTCGTAGAGCGCCGGCGCTTCGTCGCGGACCGCGGCCAGCGGCTCGATCACCGTACACGAAGGGTCGTCGATCAGCACCAGCACGTGCGGCAGTTCGAGCTCGGCCCCGCGCCGCACCTCGATGCGCGGCGCGAGCCGAGCGACGATGGTGCCTTCGGTCGGACGGATCAGGCTCGTCGAGGCCGCGTCGTAGTCGTAGTGCTCGAGGTCGAGCTCGAGCATCAGCCCGCGCCGCGTGCGCGCGCCGATGCGGCGCTCGACGTAGACCGCGCCCTCGTGGTCCTGCAGCAGGCCCTGGTCGAGATAGGCGCGCATCGCGGCCTGGATCGCGCCGATGCGGGCGGCGCTGTCGGCGCCGCCGAGGAAGACCTCGGGGAAGATCAGGCGCAGCGCCGAGGGCGCGTCGCCCACGACGCGCTCGACCTCGCGCCAGTATTCGGGCTCCGATGTGTACTGGTCGCAGGCGACCACGGCCCATTTCGCCCAGTCGATGCCGGCGCGCGGCAGGACGAAACGGGGCAGTCTGAATCCAGGGGTGGCTTGCATCGGCGCGCGGTGTCGGGTGGCAATGCAGCGATGGTAGCCGCCGCGTCGGCCCCGGGTTTCGCAGACACCGGGGCTTGCGCTGCTGCGGCGATTCGTCCGCGACGGCGACGAATGCCGGTGATCAGGGCTGCGAGCCGCCCGCGGCCGCGCGCTCGACCGATGCCGAGAGCCGCGGCGGCGTGCGCAGGGTCTGGAAGATCACGCAGTAGCGCTCGGTCAGGCGAAGCAGGGTCGCGAGCTGGTCGTCGCCGGCATCGGTGTCGACCTCGAAGCGCAGGCGAATGTCGGTGATGCCCACCGCCGCGTCCTTGGCCAGCCCGAGCGTGCCGCGGAAATCGCCCTCGCCTTCGACCACCACCTTCGCGCTGCGAAAGGGAACGGCCATCGCGGTCGCGACAACGTTGAAGGTGACGCCGGCACAGGCCACCAGCGATTCGAGCAGCAGATCGCCCGAGCAGGCCTCCTCGCCGTTGCCCCCGGCCTTTTCGTGGAGCCCGGCGTCGTAGCGCGCGAACCCGGTCTCGACCCGCACCGAAGGGCGATCGGGCAGCAGCGTGCCGCAGGCCCGAAAGAGGTGCTTCGCGGCCTCGGGTTGCTGTTTGTAGAGGGCCTTGATCGGGGCCTGGAGCTGGCGCAGTTCTTCGGCGTTCATCGGCGCGATGCTAGCGCGTGACGGCCAGGCCCGCATCGCACTGCTGCGCTTGCGCTGCCTCGCGGACCGGCAGTCCGCGAGGCAGCGATCGGCAAGCGCCCGGGCGTCGGCGCGCGATCCGGCGCAGGTCATGACGCAACCCAGGCGATCGGGATTCGCGTCCGGCGGGCGCACCCGGTGGCCCGGGCGGCGCAGCAATCGGCCGAACCGGCGGCCGCTGAAATGCAGGCCCCGGCCTCGTCGAGGCGGACGATCGAACCAATTAGCATTGGCGGATGATCCGCACCGCACCCGTCCCGGCCCGCTACGACCGGCGCAGCATCGCATTGCACTGGGCCACCGCCCTCATCGTCGTCGCCCTGTGGGTGCTCGGCCAATGCATCGACTTCTTCCCCAAGGGCACGCCGCGCGTCGGCGCGCGCAGCGTGCACATCGTGCTCGGCATCGCCCTCGGGCTGCTGATCCTGGTGCGCCTTCGCTGGCGCCTGGGCCAGGGCTCGAAGCTGCCACCGGCAGGCGCGGGCGCGCTCGACAAGGTCGCCCTCGTCGTTCACAAGATGCTGTACTTGTTGCTGGTCGCGACCGTGCTGCTCGGCCTGCTCAACGCGATCAAGCGCGGCGACAACCTGTTCGGAATCGTCAGCTTCCCGACCTTCGCGCCGGACGATCGCGCGTTGCGCGAAACCATCGAGAACCTGCACGCGCTGAGCGCCAACCTGCTGCTCGGATTGGCCGGCCTGCACGCCGTGGCAGCGCTCTACCATCACCTGGTGCTGAAAGACGGCGTGCTGGCCCGCATGATGCCGGCGCCCGGGCGCCGCTGACCGAACGAACCCGGCCCGGCGCCGCTGCGGCGCCCGGTTCGACCGCGCTCAGGCGGCGGCGCGCTCCTGCGGCGGGAGTGCGGAGAACTCGCCTTTGCAGGCGGCCCCGATGCAATCGAGCGCCACGGCGCGCTCGCGGCCGACGAAACTGCGGTGGGGATCGACCCGGCCCATCACGATGAGAGGCCGCTTCTGTCCGCCGGCCGTCAGGCTGCCGCGCACATGGATCGATTCGCGGCCCTGGCCGTCGATGACGACCTGGCATTCGACCTCGTAGTCGATGCGGCGGCCACTCTGGGGTTGGATGTAGACACCTTCGAAACGGGTGGGGGTAAGCAAGGGCATGATTCTTCTACTCCGGACTGGAGGGCTGTTCGGGCCACTGATCCGATGATCGCGCCAGTCGATGAACATCACGCGACAGCGATCCCTGGCGAAAGTGCAAAGGGGGTATCAAGCTGAAACTCCTGCGCTTTCGCCATCCGACCGGGACCGTTCGCGTTGCTGAACGCCCCTGGCCGATGCAAATCATTCTCCGCGCGCTGCCCACCTCGGCGCAGTGAACTATTCACAAGAGACCGCGCAGCCAGCGTGAATAAGGCGCAGGCCCCGACCCCCTCCCCCCTCTCGGCAACCGGATGCGCGGTCGATCAGAACCAGAGCCAGATCCGGCGCAGCCAGCGCGGCGTGCGTTCGCGCCTGGGACGGTAATGTTGGCGCAGCGTTTGACCCGGCGTGTTGCTCATCGGAGACTCCAGCGTTTCCAATGACTGTATACATGTACAGCTATTTGTGCAAACGCCGGCGTCGATGCCACAGCACCGCAGCCAGCACCGCCAGCGCAAGCGTCACGCAAGCCAGCGTGCCAGGTTCGGGGACCGCCTGAACGCCCTGGGCCGCGGCCAGCGCAAAGCGCGTTCCGTCGTAGCTGACCAGTTCCACACCGGCATCGTCGTGCGCGCCGACGCCTATCAGCCCCATCGCGCCGGCCACTGCGCGCGCCAGGGGACCACGCTGGCCGCGCGCACCCAGCACCGACACGTTGCCGCAGACGTCGGGCACCATCACCGCGGCGCGACGCCCGGACGCGTCGCTCACCTCGTACAAGTCGGCGCGTTCGACGTGGCCAGCGGCGAAATTGACGCGCGATCGCAGGCACATCGTGTGGCCGTACGACAGCGCGAATCCGCGCGGGCTGAAGACCTGGCCGCTGCGCTCGGCCCGCATGCCCTGGGTCGCGATCACGAGCCGGTCGTCGACCGCATGCGCGTGGATCTTCGCCGCCAGCGGCGCCGCCAATGAAGGGGGCAGCCGCGCGGCCTGCAAAGCCTGCTCCACCGTGCCCTGGTAAGGATTGCGCCCCGGCTTGCCCCAGGCACAGCCCTGGCGCAGGGTCAGCGGGACGGAGGCTAGATCGGTACCGGCGCGCACCACCGCGCCGTCGATCGGGTCGCCGTCATAGCTTTCCCCGGCGGCGACGCGTTCGCCCGGCCCGCTCGGGGCCCCCAACGCCAGCCACGTTGCCGCTGCCGCCAGGGCCACGCCGGCCAGCAACGCGCCGGTGGTGCGGGCGACGTTGCGCTGCGACCGAGGTTCGCTGGGGACCAAGGGGCCGAGCAGCCCCTGCCAGCGGCAGCCGGCGGCGCGGCAACGGAAGCGGCGCAGGCCTTGGCCGGCCGGGCCCAGCCGATCCTGCCAGCGACGGGGGACACGCCTGAGCCGGCCACCGCAAGCGGGGCAGCTTCGATCACGGTTCTGTTGGTTCGACACGAAAACTGCTCGCGGCAACGGAGAGCCGGACCTGGTGGCACATGGGCCTTCTATCGGCCATTCGCGTGCCCGAATTGAGCGAAAACTCACGCTCGGGCACGGTGCACGCACCGAGCCGAAACTGAAAATAGGCCATGCCCTACCCGCGCCGCCTCATCGCCGCCACAACTGCCGCCGTTCTGGCGCTCGCGGGCGGCGCTGCCGACGCCTGGCGCGCCGCCCCGGCTTCGGCCACGCCGCAAGCCTTCTCGCTGCGCGTGCTGGAGGCCATCAACTTGCGGCGCGAGCGCCTCGGTCTGGGTCGCCTCGACCCGGACCCCGGGCTCGAGCGCATCGCCGACGATCACAATCACGAGATGGCCGCCGCCGGCCGCCTCAGCCACGCTGGGTTCGACGATCGATTCGGCCGCACGTCGAGCCGTCTGTGCGTCGAAGACCTGGCGGCCGGATTCACGGACGCCACGACGTTGGTGCAGGCTTGGACGGAATCGCCGGCGCACCGCCGCAACCTCGACGAGCCCCATCTGCAGCGCGCCGGCATCGCGTTCTTCGACGGCTACGTGACCTACTTTGCCTGCGAATGACGCCGCGCTGTGGCCTAATCGCAGGTTCTCTTCAAAACTACGGAGCCAGCCTCATGGGCAACAAGATCAAGACCGAAGCCGACCGCAAAGCCACGCCGCTCGCCGCGCCGCCCGCCGGCGTCGCCTACACGGTGGCGCGCGGCCAGAAGATCAGCCTCGAGCGCGGATCGCACACCCGCAGCAAGAAGAACCCGGGCAAGCGGCCGCACAAGGGCGGCTGA
>JAGWTS010000310.1 GCA_028868875.1 Burkholderiales bacterium
ATCGGGCGGAGGCGCCCCGGGCACGTTGCGTCAGCTTCGGCCACAGCGAAACCTCGTATTAGGCCTGAAAAGACGGCTCCGTGCCGCGCAGGCACCCGAATTCCAGGGCAAATGGGGGCGAAACGCTGGAAATAAAGGCGGTCATGGAGCCGGCCGGGGGCGATTCCGGTGCCGCCGACCACAGCAGCGCCCGGCTTTCGCCCCCGGCTTTCAAGATATGGCGCCGTCACAATGACCCTATCTGAACTTTTTTGTTGCTTTATGTTCTTTACTTGACGTTCATGATCGTTGTCCTAAACTAGGGCACGAACGGGCTCCTCGGTTGGAGCCCCGCTCGGAGTTCGGCAGGACACGACATGCGGCCCATCGACGTCGACAAAGCCGCTGACGCCAGGAACCGTCAGTTGCCGCCTCATGGTCGCGGCCGAATCGCTGCCAGCGCAGGACGGCGCGCACCGAGGACAGCGCAATGACGCGACCCGAGATTCCGTCCGCGCAAGCCTCGGCGTCCGAACTGCTGGACCTGGCGATCGAGCAGATGTTCAGCGGCGAGACGAGCGCGGATTCGCCGATGACGCGCTACGCCTTGCAGGCGGTGCGGCGCGCGCGCGAAGCCGGCGCCGTCGACATCGAGGTGCGGGCCCTGCCCTTCGCGCTCCACCACCGCCTGCTTTCGCTGCCCTTTGCCGAAGCCGAAGACGAACTGGCCGCGGCCGAACAGCGCTGCCGCGATCTCGGCGTCCCGAACGGGCACTGGCGGCTGCAGGTGCTGCGCGCGAACCTTCTTTACCTGCACGGGGATTACGCCGAGGCCATCGCCGTGCTCGACAGGGTGGAACAGCGCCAGGCGGCCGAACTCTCGCCGCTGTTGCTCGTGACGCTTCTGCACGTGCGCAGTTACGCCTGCAAATGGAGCGGGCGCCTCGACCCGATGCTCGAAGACGCCCACCGTGCCGTTCATTGCGCCGATGCGTCGGCGCATGCGCGCGCACGTGCCGCGACCCGCATCAATCTCGCCGGCATCCTGCTCAGCATGGTGCTGGATCCGGAAGCCGCGCTGCCGCTGCTCGAACAGGCGCGCGAGCTGCTGCTGCCGATCCCGTCGCCCGGGCCCTGGATGGAGTGTCTGGGCAAGACCGTCGAGGCCTTGGACATGCTCGGACGCCACGACGAGGCCTATGCCTGCTTCCTGCGCGACGTGGCGCGCCCGGGCGCCGTCGCGCACAGCCGGGCCACGGCCTCGACCACCGTGCTGGCGCTGATCGGGGTCGGCCGCCACGACGAGGCGCAAGCCTGGCTCGGCGAGGCGCCGAGCCCGCTCGAAGGCGACTACGACTGGATGCGCTATGCGGCCTATCGCGTCGCCCGGCTGCGCCTGCTCTGCGCGCGCAGCGAGTGGGCCGCGGCCAGGGCCTTCGTGGAGGCCGACGCCGATCGGATCCTGCCCTTTGCCGGCGAGCCCCTGTACGAGGTTCGCATGCAGGACGGCCTGCGCCAGGCCTGTGCCGAACTCGGCGATCTCGACGCCGCGATGGCTGCTGCTGCCGCCGCGCGCGCCGCCTGCCTGCCGGTGGTGCGCCTCTCGGCCCGTGCGCGCTACTTCGTCGAGCAGCTTCGCGCCGGCGGGGAAGGCGCGAAGGCGCTGTCGCCGACCGACCTGCGGCGACTCGCGGCGCTCGAGCAGGCGATCGCGGACCAGCCCGTCGGCGCGCCGGCCGAGGCCGCGCCGGGCCGGGTTCCTCCTTTCGTCGCCCATGTGGTGCACGAGCTGCGCACCCCCATCGGCGGGGTCATGGGCATGGCCTCGCTGCTGATGCTCTCCGGCCTCGACGCCAAGCAGCGCCACTACGCCGAGACGATGCAGCGCTCGGCCCAGACCCTTCTGCTCCTGGTCAACGACATCCTCGACCTCGCCCGGCTCGAACGCGGCCAGTTCGAGTTCGATTTGCGGGCGGTGGAGTTCGAACCCTGGCTGCACCAGGCGCTGGCCCCGTTCGTCGAGCTCGCCGCGGCCAAGGGACTCGGCTTCACGACCGCGCTCGATCCGGGGCTGCCGCGGCGCCTCGTCTTCGACGAACTGCGGCTGCGCCAGGTCCTGTCCAACCTCGTGTCCAACGCCCTGAAGTTCACGCGCCAGGGAAGGATCGACATCGAGGTGCGGCGGCGGCCGGTCGCCGCGGCCGATGGGGTGCCGGACGGGCGCACGGACCTGCGCTTCGAGGTGCGCGACAGCGGCTGCGGCATCGCCGCGGCGGCGATCGCAAGGCTGTTCCAGGAGTTCGCCCAGGCCGATGCCTCGGTGGCGCGCGAGTACGGCGGCAGCGGCCTCGGCCTGGCCCTGTCCAAGCGCCTGGTCGAATGCATGGGCGGGCGCATCGGCGTCTTGAGCCGGCTCGGCGTCGGCAGCCGCTTCTGGTTCGACCTCGCCCTCGCGCCGGCGGCGGACGCGCCGCCCCGGCCGGCCCCCGCACCCCAGCCGCCGCAGGGCGCAGCGGCGTAGCCGGCCCGCGGCGGCGGTGTCCGGCCGCCGGGAAGGGCGCCAAGGCCGTGTGCGGCATCGTTCTCGCTTCCCCCGAATCCCGGATTGACACGCCGTTGCGAGGCTTTATAGTTAGTTTCATCCAGAATGGAATAAACGAAGAATGGCATCCAGAGGCATGCGTCACGCGGGCATGGGCGAGGTCAACGAGTACCTCGTCCTGGAATACCTGCGCGGCCATCGCCCCACGACCCGGCCCCAGGTCGCCGCCGAGCTGGGGCTGTCGCAAGCCTCGGTCAGCCGCATCGTCGCCAAGCTGCTCGCGCGCGGCCTCGTCGTCGAATCGCCCGGCAAGTCGGTGGCCGGCGGCCGCCCGCGCACGCTGTTGGACCTCAATCCCGGCGCCGGCTCCGTCGTCGGCATCGACCTCGGCGGCACGCGCTGCCACGGCGTGCTCGCCGATCTGCACGGCGGCGTCCTCGACGAGGCCGAGCTCGCGCTGGACGAGGCCCGCAACGCCTACGACGCGCTGGCGCGGGTCTGGAAAAAGCTGGCTGCGGCGGCGAAGCGGCGCGGCCTGGCCCTCGGTGCGCTGGCGGTCGGGGTGCCGGCCGTGATCGAGCCCGAAACCGGACTCGCGGTGCGCGGCCCGAACGTCGGCTGGGAAGGCTTCAACCTGGTCGAGCGCGTGCGCGCGTTCGGCCTGCCCTTCATCGTCGACAACGACGTGAACCTCGCCGCCTCGGCCGAAGGCCGGCTCGGCGAGGCGCGCGGCGTGCGCGACTTCGCGGTGCTGTCGATCGGCACCGGCCTCGGCGGCGCGGTCGTGGCCGACGGCCGCCTCGTGCGCGGGCGCCACAACGCGGCGGGCGAACTGGCCGCCCTGCTGCCGCGCCTGTCGATGGTGCGGGATCGGCGCATCGGCGGCCTCGGCGCCATGGAAACCATCCTGAGCGCGCCGGCGATCGCGGCGCGCGCGCTCGCGCTCGTGGCCTCGGACCCGCGCGCGCGGGAAGAGCTCGGAGCGCGCCCGAGCGCACGCCGGGTGATCGAGCGCGCGCTCGCCGGGGGCATCGCGGCACGCCAGATCGTGGCCGAGCTGGTCGAGGCGGTCGCGCTCACCGTGGTCGCCCTCTCGGCCGTGGTCGATCCCGAGGTCATCGTCTTCGACGGCAGCATCGGCCGCGCCCTCGCGCCCTTCCTGCCGCGCGTGGCCGAGTTCGTGGCGCTGCACATCGCGACCCCGCCGCGCCTCGCGGTCTCGACCCTGGGCCCGAACGCCACGGTGCAGGGCGCGATCGTCGCCGCGCTGCAGTTACGCCACGACCACGCCATGCCGCTGGCGCTGACCCAGCTCATCGCCGAGACGGGCGAGTCGGCATGAACTACCCGCCCTCGTCCACCCTGGGCACCTTGTGCGCGCCGCCGGCCCGGCTCTCGCGCCACGCCCTGCTGCTGGTGATCTTCGCCCTCTTCGCCCTCGTCGGCCTCGTCGGCCTCGGCAACGGGCGGCTGATCGCGCGCCTGCGCATCAATCCCTTCGTCGTCACGCTGGGCATGCAAAGCCTGCTCACCGGCCTGCTCTTCGTTGCCACCGGGGTGCCGCCGGTCTACGGCGTGCCCGACTCGTTCACCGTCGTCGGCCTCGGCCGGCTCGTCCCGGTTCCGGTCGCGGCGCTCCTCTACGCCGCGGTGGCGCTCGCGGTCTGGGCCCTGCTGCGCCTGACGGTATTCGGCCAGCATGTCTACGCGGTCGGCGGCAACCGCGAAGCCAGCCGCCTCGCCAGCATCGCCGTGGCGCGCGTCACCACGCTGGCCTACGCCGCAGGCGGCTTCCCTCCCAAGGAGTCCCCATGAATTCACCCCTGCGCACGCGACGCCTGCTCATCGGTGGCGCCGCTTCGACGAGCGCAATGGCTCTCGCCGGCGCCCTGCCTTCGGTGGCGCGGGCAGCGTCCGCCAAGGCGCCTGCGGTGATCGGCTCGATGATCCGGAAGGCCTCGATTCCCTTCTGCGCCAACTTCATCAAGGGCCAGCAGGTCCTGAGCGACGAGATGCAGGAACTGCTCGAACTCGGCGACCGCGTCGCCATCGTCCGCGCCGGCGCAATCGGGGCCGAGGCCGCCACCGCCGCGCTGGCGCCGCAGCAGTTGCTGGCCCTGATGAGCCGCCGCACCGGAGAAGCGCAATGAGGCACCCGATCGTGGGCGTCAAGGCCTATGGCTGGGACTGGTCGACCCGGCACGGCCTGTCGATGCACCAGGCCGCGGCGCGCATGGCGGCGCAAGGCATCGATTGGGCCCTGGTGCAGAACCTCGTCGACCCCCTGCCCGCCAGCGCCGTCGACCAGGCCCCGCCGCAAGGCGTCTACGACGACCGCGACTGGGTGTCGGCGCTGCAGGATCAGGGCTTGCGCGTGTACCAGTCGAGCGCCGTGTTCTTCTCGCCCGAGGATTTCGCGCGCGATCCCGACCTGCGCCCGGTGGACCAGTTCGGCCAGGTGTTCGAGCCCTTCGGCTGGTACCACGGCCTGTGCCCGACCCATCCGCGCCACCTCGAGCACAAGGCCGAGCGCCTGGCCCAGGCCATCGGCCAGACCCGGCCCGACGGCGTCTTCCTGTCCTTCATCCGCTTCCCCGGATTCTGGGAGATGTGGCTGCCCTCGATGCGGCGCAGCCGCATCCGCGAATACTGCTTTTGCGAGCGTTGCATGACGCGCTTCTTCGCGGCGACCTCGATCGACCCTCCGGCAGGCGGCCTGCCCGCGTGGCGGCTCGCCCTCTGCGGCGAACTGCGCGCGCGCTGGACCGACTGGAAATGCGGCTGGATCGCGGCCGTGGTGCAACGGCTGCGCGCCGCCGTGCTCGAAGCCCGGCCCGGGCTCGACCTGGTCCTCAACGGCTTCGGCCTCGGCCGCGACGACCTCGGCAACGCGGTCGAGGAGGTCCTGGGACAGCGCCTGGGCGCGCTCGAAGCCTCGGTCGACCACTTCGACCTGATGTTCTATCACCAGATCCTGAAGCGCGAATCGGCGCCCTGGATCGCCCGCCGCATCGCGCAGGCGCGCTCCGAGACCGGGCGCAACCTGCTCGCCTGCCTGCAGGTGCGGGCCGAATACCTCGAGCCCTTGTACGTCCGCGGCCGGCGACGGCTGCGGATCGGCGACCGCGAATGGGAGGGCGCGCTGCGCGCCGTCGCCAGCGCCGGCGCCGACGGCGTGCTCGCGTATTCCTGGCGCGATCTGCTGGCCGACGAAGCCACGGGCGGCAGCCGCGTACGCGAGCTGCAGCGCTACCGCGACGGCTCGCTGGCCGCCGCTTCCCCCGGCGTGCGCACCGGCGCCGCCACCGGTCCTCCCCCTGCCGCCCCCACGGAGTTGTAAATGGACGCGAGCATCGATTCCAACCTTATGCCCGGTGCGCCGTCAGCCCTCGCTGGCGTACTCAGCGCCGACGAACGCCTCCCCGGGCACCGCACCCACGAAGCCTGGGAGCGCTTCATGAGCGGCGAGCCGCTGGCGCCGCTGTCGGTGCCGGATCAGCTGCTGCAATCCTGGCAGCGCAGCCGCGAATGCGCGGTCGCGCCGCATGCGGCGCAGGCGCCGCTGGCCTTGCGCGGCGACGGGCTGGACGCGCTGCGCGAGCGCAACCAGGACTTGATGTGGGCCGCGAGCGGCCTGTTCGCGAGCTCGGCGCGCCTGCTCGCCCAGTCGGGCTCGATCCTGCTGCTCACCGATCCGCAAGGCGTGGTGCTCGAAGCCGCGGGCGACCCGCGCACGCTCGAGATCGCCCAGGGCTCGCACCTGATCGCCGGAGGCAGCTGGGGCGAGGCCGCGATCGGCACCAACGGCATCGGCACCGCGCTCGCCACCGGGCTGCCGACCCAGGTCCATGCGGCCGAGCATTTCTGCGAAGGCATCAAGCGCTGGACCTGCGCCGCAGCCCCGGTGTTCCGGCCCGGCACGGGCGAGTTGATCGGCGTGGTCGACATTTCGGGGCCACCGCAGACCTTTCAGATCAACAACCTCGTGCTCGCCACGGCGGCGGCACGACAGCTGGAATCGGTGCTGGCAGAGCGCGCGACGCGCGAGAACCTTCAGCTGCTCGAACAATGCCTGGGCCGCATCGCGCGCAGCAACGCCGCCGCGACGATGGTGTTCGACAACAACGCACGCCTGATCCACGCCAGCGGCCACTGCGAGTCGCTCGGGCTGCGCCTGGGAGCGTCGCTGCCTGGTCTGCAGACGCGCGCCGACATCGACAACTGGGGCGAGCGCCTGCCCGAAGGCGTTCGTCCCGAATGGCTGCACACGATCCGGGTTCAGGGGCGAACCCTGGGCGCCCTGCTGCTGGTCCCCAGGCCGCGCCACGCCACGAGCGCCCGCCATCTGCCCACCGGAGGCGGCGCGGTGCCGATCTGAAGCCGGCGCTCCAGGATCGGCCAAGCACCGGCGTGCCTCGTCCGAGCCACGCCGCGCCCGTTGGCGACAATCGGCCTTCAACTGCCGCAGTACCCCATGCCCACCAGCGTCGACCGCCACAGCCGATACGAGGACTTCCAGGCCCTCGCCACCGGCACCTTGTTCATCTCGCTGGCCGTGCTTCTGTTCAACCAGACCGGGTTGCTGAGCGGCGGCACGGCGGGGCTGGCCTTCTTGCTGCACTACGCCAGCGGCATC
>JAGWTS010000311.1 GCA_028868875.1 Burkholderiales bacterium
GCGGGTGCCCAAGGACGGCGAGCGCTACTTCGCCCTCGTCAAGGTCGATCGCGTGAACGGCGTGACGCCCGAGGAGAGCAAGCACAAGATCATGTTCGAGAACCTGACGCCCTTGTTCCCCAAGGAGCAGTTCAAGCTCGAACGCGACATCAAGGCCGAAGAGAACATCACCAGCCGCATCATCGATCTGGTGGCGCCGATCGGCAAGGGCCAGCGCGCCCTGCTCGTCGCCCAGCCCAAGACCGGCAAGACGGTGATGATGCAGCACCTCGCGCACGCCATCGTCGCGAATCACCCCGAGGTGCACCTGATCGTCCTCCTCGTCGACGAGCGCCCCGAGGAAGTGACCGAGATGCTGCGCACGGTGCGCGGCGAGGTCATCAGCTCGACCTTCGACGAACCCGCGGCGCGCCACGTGCAGGTGGCCGAGATGGTGATCGAGCGCGCCAAGCGCCTCGTGGAGATGAAGAAGGACGTGGTGATCCTGCTCGACAGCATCACGCGCCTGGCGCGGGCCTACAACAACGTCCTGCCTTCGTCGGGCAAAGTGCTCACCGGCGGCGTCGACGCCAACGCCCTGCAGCGGCCGAAGCGCTTCTTCGGCGCCGCGCGCAACGTCGAGGAAGGCGGCAGCCTGACGATCATCGGCACCGCCCTCATCGACACCGGCTCGCGCATGGACGAGGTGATCTACGAAGAGTTCAAGGGCACCGGCAACTGCGAGATCCACCTCGACCGCCGCATGGCCGAGAAGCGTGTCTACCCCTCGATCCTGATCAACAAGAGCGGCACGCGACGCGAAGAACTGCTCCTGAAGCCCGAGATCCTGCAAAAGACCTGGATCCTGCGCAAACTGCTCTACCCGATGGACGAGATCGAGGCGATGGAGTTCATCCTCGACAAGATGAAGGCCACGAAGAACAACCTCGACTTCTTCGACATGATGAGAAGAGGCGGTTGAGGTTAGAATCCGCGGTTTCCCCCGAACCGGAAAGTGCGCTGATCAGCTATTGCAGCGTGGCTCCCGCAACCGAGACCAGAAGGCAGCTATGAAAGAAGGCATCCACCCCAACTACCGTGAGGTCTGCTTCCAGGACCTTTCCAACGGCTTCAAGTTCGTCACCCGCTCCTGCGTGCAGACGAAGGAGATGATCGACCTGGAAGACGGCCGCAAGCTGCCGCTGGTGAAGCTCGAAACCACGAGCGAGACGCACCCGTTCTACACCGGCACGCAAAAGAGCGTCGACAACCTCGGCGGCCGGGTCGAGAAGTTCCGCAACAAGTTCGCCCGCGTCGGCCTCAAGAAGTGATGCCAGCACCGGGCCCGATCACCCGACCGGAAAAGGCAGCCTAGGCTGCCTTTTTTTCGCCTCGTCACGCAACACGCCCGATGGCCTCGAGCAGCCCCAACCCCGCCCTGGTGACGCGCCGCGCCGCGCGCCGGCTGCCGCGCTGGGCCCTGCTGATGCTGGCCGCGGCCTATCTGCTGCCGGGCGTCTTCGGCCGCGACCCCTGGCGCAACGCCGACCTCGTGGCCTACGCCCACATGGCAGCGATTGCCGAAGGCCGCTCGGGCTGGCTCGTGCCGACCCTGGGCGGCGTGGCCGGTGACGCGGCGCTGCTGCCGAACTGGCTCGGCGCACTGGCTATCCGGGCGCTCTCCCCGTTCGTCGACCCCGCCGTCGCCGCGCGCCTGCCCTTCGTGCTGCTGCTGGCAGGCACCTTCGCCCTGGTCTGGTACGCCACCTACCGGCTCGCCCGCACCGAAGCGGCACAGCCGGTCGCCTTCGCCTTTGGCGGCGAGGCCGCGCCGGTGGACTACGCCCGCGCCGTTGCCGACGGCGGCCTGCTCGCGCTCATGGCAACGCTGGGCCTGCTCCAGCTCGGCCACGAGACCACGCCCGAGCTGATGCAGTTGTTCGGCGTCAGCCTGTATCTGTGGGCCCTCGCTTCGGCGCCGTTTCGCGTCGGCCGCGCGCGCGCCGCCGGCATCGCAGCGCTCGTGATCCTGGCGGCCAGCGGCGCCCCTTCGATGGCGAGCGCGCTCGGCATCGCCGGCATCGCGGTTTGCGCCTTCTCGCGCGTGGCCGGGGTGCGCCGGCTCGCGCCCTGGATTGCGGCGGCCACCGCGCTGGCGGGGCTGGTGGCCTCGAGGATCGGCGCCTGGCAATTGCGCACCGAGGCGCTGGATGGCACGGTCCTGCTCGCGATCGCGCGCCAGTGGCTGTGGTTCCTCTGGCCCTCCTGGCTGCTCGCGCTGTGGACGCTCTGGCGCTGGCGCGACCACCTCGGCCACCACCACCTCACGGTGCCGATCTCGGCGGTGGCCGTGGCGCTGCTGTCGAACCTCGCGATGGGGGGCTCCGACCGCGCCTTGCTGCTCGGCCTGCCCGCGCTCTCGGTGCTCGCCGCCTTCGCCTTGCCGACCTTGAAGCGCAGCACCTCAGCCGCCATCGACTGGTTCTCGATGTTCTTCTTCACCGGCTGCGCGCTCACGATCTGGGTCATCTACGCCGCGGTCCAGACCGGCGTGCCGCCGCGCCCAGCCGCCAACGTGCAACGGCTGGCGCCCGGCTTCGTTGCCCATTTCTCGCTGCCGGAGTTGCTGCTCGCGGCCGCCGCCAGCCTGGCCTGGATCGCCCTCGTGCGCTGGCGCACCGGGCGCCACCGCGAAGCGGTCTGGAAGAGCATGGTGCTGCCGGCCGGCGGCGTGGCCCTGTGCTGGCTGCTGCTGATGACGCTGTGGTTGCCGCTGCTCGACTACGTACGCAGCTCGCGCGCCCTGGTCGAGCGCGTCGCGATCCACGTTGCGCCGGGCAGCTGCATCGCCAGTCCCGGGCTGAGCCCGGTCCTCGTCGCCGCACTGGAGACGCTCGGCCCCTACCGCGTCGACGCGCGCGCCAGTGCCGCGAGCTCGGCCTGCGACACGCGCATCGAGGTGATGGCGGCGGCCGCTGCAAGCGGCGCCACCGCGCCACCGGGCTGGCGTCTCGCAGGCACCGCGCAAGGCCCGCGCGACCGCGACGACGCGCTCGCGATCTACCACCGGGTTCAGCCCGCTGCCGCGACTCCGGCGCGCTGACGCAGGCGCGCCCCGGGAAAGACGAGGCGAAAGCGCGAGCCCTTGCCGATTTCGCTCTGGATGTCGATCTCGCCGCCGTGGCGCTGGATGACGTGCTTGACGATCGACAAGCCGAGCCCGGTGCCGCCGGTCTCGCGCGAGCGGCTGCCGTCGACGCGATAAAAGCGCTCGGTCAGGCGCGGCAGGTGTTCGCGCGCGATGCCGGCGCCGCTGTCGATGACATCGAGCTCGGCCCCGCCGTCGGCGCGTGGACTCCAGCGCACCTCGATGCGCCCGCCCTCGGGGGTGTAGCGCACGGCGTTGTTGACGAGGTTGCCGACCGCGCTCAGCAATTCGCTCTCGTCGCCCGCCACCTCGACGCCCTCCCCGCCGCTGACGCTGATCGAATGACGCCCGGCGGAGAGCGCGGCCGCGTCGGCCTCCGCGCGCTTCATGAGCGAGGCCACCGCGACCCAGCGGTCGGCGCTCGGGCGCGGGCTGCCTTCGAGCTGCGAAAGCGTCAGCAGATCGCCCACGAGGGCCTGCATGCGGTCGGTCTGCTGCGCCATCAGCGTCAGCACGCGCCGGCGCTCGACCTCGGAGAGCTGCAGCGTCGCCATCGTCTCGACGAAACCGGCGAGCACGGTCAGCGGCGTGCGGATCTCGTGCGAGACGTTGGCGACGAAGTCGCGGCGCATCGCCTCGGCCCGCTCCTGTTCGCTCACATCCTGCGAGAGGACGAGCTTCATGCCCTCGCCGTACGGCCGCACGAGCACCGAGAACTGGCGCCGCCCCGCCGCGCTGGCAAAGCTGACCGGGTCGTCGAATTGCCCCCCCTGGAGGTAGGCGACGAAGGCCGGAGCGCGCACGAGGTTGGTCACGCGCTGGCGCCGGTCGCGCTGCGGGTCGAGTCCGAAATGGTCGGCGGCGACGCCGTTGCACCACTCGATCTGGTCGTTCGCATCGAGCAGCAGAACGCCGTTGGGGGAGGCTTCGATCGCCGAGAAGAACTGCTCGAGCCGGATGCGTTCGGCTTCGATCGCCCGGTCGCGCAGCCGCAGTGCGCGCTCGACGCGATAGCCGATCTCGCCCCAGAAGCCGCTGCCCTGGCGCGGCAGCGGGCCGGTCTCGGGCGCGCGCAGCCAGCCCAGCAGGCGGCGCCCGCGCCAGCCGTCGGCGACCGCGAACAGGCCTGCCAGCAAGGCGCCGCCGACGAGGGCGCCGGCCCAGCGACTGCCCGATGCGGCACCGATCCAGCCGCCGAGGACCGTGCCGGCGAGCACCGCCAGACCCGCCAGCATCCCGCGCAGCAGCAGCCAGCTCACCGCACGACCCCGCACGCCGCCAGGAGCCGGCGGCGTGCCACAGCCGCACGCGCCGCGACCCGGCGCAGCAGGCGGGCCTGGACTTCGGCCGCGGGTCGATGCCAGGCCCCCGCGCCCATGCCCGCCTTGCGGCGCGGCGCGATCATGCCGGCGCGCTCAAGCCGCGACGCTGCCGATCTGCTGGGTCAGGCGGTAGCCCGCGCCGCGCACGGTCTCGATGAGCGCCGAACACTGCACCGGCAGCAGCGATTCGCGCAGGCGCTTGACATGGACGTCGACCGTGCGCTCCTCGATGAACACATGGTCGCCCCAGACCCGGTCGAGCAACTGGGCGCGGCTGTGCACGCGCTCCGGGTGCGTCATCAGGAAATGCAGCAACCGGAACTCGGTCGGGCCGATCTTGATTTCGCGCATCTCCTCGCCCAGGCGCCGCGTCACGCGCCGCGTCGCCGGGTCCAGCCGCAAGCCCGCCACTTCGACCGCGCTGTCCAGCGCCTCGGGCGCCTTGCGTCGGAGCAAGGCGCGCATGCGCGCCATCAGCTCCTTGGTCGAGAAGGGCTTGGTCAGGTAATCGTCGGCGCCGGCGTCGAGGCCGTTGATCTTGTCGCCTTCCTCGTTGCGCGCGGTCAGCATGATCACGGGCAACTCGCGCGTGCGCGCGTCGGCGCGCCAGCGCTTGGCCAGTTGCAGGCCGCTCTGGCCGGGCAGCATCCAGTCGAGCAGGACGAGGTCGGGCAGGACCCGGTCGACGACGAGCTGGGCCTGGTCGGCGTTGGTCGCGATCGTCACGTCGTAACCCGCATGGCGCAGGTTGATAGAGATCAGTTCGGCGATCGCCGATTCGTCTTCGACCACGAGAACGTTGCTCATCGGGGCTGCTCCTTCAACGAATGACGTTCTCGACCGCCTCCACCGAGGCGTGGCGCACGTCCGTGCCCTTGACGATGTAGATGATGACCTCGGCGAGATTCTTGGCGTGGTCGCCCACGCGCTCGATCGCCTTCGCGACGAAGACGAGATCGATGCTCGACGAGATCGTGCGCGGGTCTTCCATCATGTAGGTGATGAGCTTGCGCATCAGGCCGTCGAACTCGCGGTCGATCTGGTCGTCCTGCTTGAGCACCTCGAGCGCCTTCGCGGTATCGAGGCGGGCAAAGGCGTCGAGCGCCTTGCGCAGCTGTGCGATCGCGAGGTCGGCCTCGAAGGCGAGGTCCGACACCGGCAGGCGCAGCCGGCTCGAGACGCCCGTGTTGATCAGGCGCTGCACGGTGCGCGCGATGCGCGCCGCCTCGTCGCCGACGCGCTCGAGGTTGGCGATCGCCTTGCTCACCGCGATCAGCAGCCGCAGGTCGCGCGCGGTCGGCTGGCGCCGCGCGATGATGGCCGAGAGGTCGCGGTCGATCTCGAGCTCCATCTGGTTGACGCGCTCCTCCTGCTGCAGCACCTGGCTCGCGGTCTCGCCGCTGAACTGGCCCAGCGCGTAAACCGCCTGCGCCACCTGCGACTCGACGAGCCCGCCCATTTCGAGCACGCGGCTCGAGATGCCGCTCAGCTCGGCGTCGAACTGGGTCGACAGATGCTTGTCGCTCATGGTCTCGTTCCTCCTCTGTCCGGGGTCAGCCGAAGCGCCCGGTGATGTAGTCCTCGGTGTCCTTCTTCCTCGGCTTCATGAAGAGTTCCGAAGTGGCGCCGAACTCGACCAGGTCGCCCAGGTACATGTAGGCGGTGTAGTCCGAGCAGCGCGCCGCCTGCTGCATGTTGTGGGTGACGATCATCACCGTGTAGTCGGCCTTCAACTCGTCGATGAGCTCCTCGATCTTGCCGGTGGAGATCGGGTCCAGCGCCGAGCAGGGTTCGTCGAGCAGCAGCACCTCGGGCTTGATCGCGATGCCACGCGCGATGCACAGGCGCTGCTGCTGGCCCCCCGAGAGCCCGGCGCCGCTCTGGCCGAGCTTGTCCTTCACCTCGGTCCAGAGCGCGGCCTTGCGCAGCGCCCATTCGACGCGCTCGTCCATCTCGGCGCGCGGCAGGCTTTCGAACAGGCGCACGCCGAACGCGATGTTGTCGTAGATCGACATCGGGAACGGCGTCGGCTTCTGGAAGACCATGCCGACCTTGGCGCGAATCAGCGAGACATCCGTCTTGGTCTTCAGGATGTTCTCGCCGTCGATCTCGATCGAGCCCTCGGCACGCTGTTCGGGGTAGAGCTCGAACATGCGGTTGAAGGTGCGCAGCAGGGTCGACTTGCCGCAGCCCGAAGGCCCGATGAAGGCCGTGACCTTGCGCTCGGGAATGTCCAGGTGGATGCGCTTCAAGGCGTGGAAGCTGCCGTAGTAGAAATTCAGGTCGCGCACCGAGATCTTGATCTTCTCGGTCGTCGGCAGGCCGACAGGACGGTCCATCGCGGATCTCCGGTTTCAGTTCTTGTGGCGGAACATCACGCGCGCCAGGATGTTCAGCGCGAGCACGCCCAGGGTGATGAGGAAGACGCCGGCCCAGGCCAGTTTCTGCCAGTTCTCGTAGGGGCTCATCGCGAACTTGAAGATCGTCACCGGCAGGCTCGCCATCGGTTGGCCCAGGCCCAGGGTGAAGAACTGGTTCGACAAGGCGGTGAAGAGCAGCGGCGCGGTCTCGCCGGCGATGCGCGCCAGCGCCAGCAGCACGCCGGTGATGACGCCGGCCATT
>JAGWTS010000312.1 GCA_028868875.1 Burkholderiales bacterium
CGAAGCCCAATCCGCCGCGGGGAGGATCATGGTGCGGCAAACATCGGCGCCCTTCGACGGGACCGCATGGCTTCGAGCGCGGCGTTGCCTCGCCGTTCTCCGCACCGCGTCCGAAGCCCGGTTCGATTCCCCCCGCCAACCAGGCCGCGCGGCTCACCACCCCGCCGATCGCCGCGCGAAAGCCACGGTGGCAGGGCGCGGGCGCTTGCTCGCTAATGCCGAATGAATGGCGTCGAGGCTGCGCGCAGCCTCGGCTTTGCGCCAGGGCAAAATGTTTCGACAAATGCGCCGGCCGTTGCGGGGCACCTTCGGGCGGCTTCGGCCGGCGGCACTAGACTGCGGCATCGCACAACAGCCAATCAGGAGCCTTCATGGATCTGTCCAACAGGGTGGCGGTCATCACCGGCGGCGGAAGTGGTATCGGCCGCGCGGTCGCCACTGCCATGGCGCCGCGCGGGGTCGCGGCGGTGGCGCTCGTCGACGTGAGTCCCGCCGTCGTCGAGATCGCCGAATCGCTCAATGCCGCAGCCGGTCGCAACTACGCCATTGCATTCCAGGGCGATACCACAGACCCGGCCTTCAGGGCCTCGGTTTTCGACCAAATGGGCACCCGCTTCGGCGAAGTTTCGTTGTGCGTTCCGGCAGCGGGCATTACCCGCGACGACCTGGCGGTGCGGGTCGACAAGGTGACGGGCAAGGCGCGCATCTATCCGGTCGAGCAGTTCAAGCTCGTCGTCGACGTCAACCTCATCGCACCGGTGTACTGGGCGCTCGAGATGATCGGGCGCATTGCCGAAGGGCGCGCCGCGCGTGGGCTCAAGCGCTGGAACGCAGACGAAGGCATGCAGGGTTCGGTGGTCTTCATCGGCTCGGTCTCGTCGCAGGGCAATCGCGGCCAGATCTCGTACGCGAGCACCAAGGCGGGCATCGAAGGCGCCGCTGCGACGATCATGAAGGAGGCGATGTACTACGGCGTGCGCTGCAGCGTCATCCACCCCGGATTCACCGACACCCCGATGGTGCGCGCGATGGGAGCCGACTACGTGGCCAAGAACATCCTGCCGTTCACGCAGCTCGGGCGCCTGATCCAGCCGGCCGAGATCGCTGACGCGATCTGCTTCATGCTGGCGAGCTCCGCCGTCAGCGGCGAGCTCTGGGTCGACGCCGGCTGGCACGCCCCGGCCTGAAGGTCACCCCTCGAGAACCGCCCATGACCCCACCCAGCAAAACCGCTCGCACGGCCCAGGACATCGACCGCGATTTCCGCGCCCAGGTGGCCCAGATGACCGCCGGCCTCGCACCGACGGCGTTCACAGCCGCCTGGGCCGACTGGGCGATGCACATGGCCCTGTCGCCTGGCAAGCGGGCCGAGCTCCAGCAGCACGCGCTCGACCGCGCACAGGACACCTGGCTTTTCGCGCTGCGCGCGCTCATGGGGCAGGCGGCGGCGCCGTCCGATCGTTTCGACGGAACCGCCGATCCGCGCTTTGCCGCCGCCAACTGGACGCAGTTTCCGTTCAACGTGATCGCACGCGCCTACCAGAACGGCGCGGCGCTGCTGAACGAGGCGGTGAGCGACGTGGGCGGGGTCAACGACTATCACGCCCAGTTGCTGGAGTTCGCGGTGCGCATGGCGCTCGACGCGAGTTCGCCTTCGAACTACCTGGCCTCGAATCCGGAACTGCTGGCGCTGACCGAGTCCGAAAGCGGGCAGAACCTGGTGCGCGGATTCAAGAATCTGGCCGAGGACTTGAAGCGCGTGCTCGAAGGCGGCGCGCCTGCCGGCACGGAGGACTTCGAGGTCGGCAAGACGGTTGCGGTGACGCCGGGCAAGGTCGTGTTCCGCAACGAACTGATCGAGTTGATCCAGTACGAGCCGACGACGGGCACGACCTTCAAGGAGCCCGTGCTGATCGTGCCGGCCTGGATCATGAAGTACTACATCCTCGACCTGAGCCCGCGCAATTCGATGGTGAAGTACCTGGTCGACCAGGGCCACACCGTGTTCATGATGTCGTGGAAGAACCCCGACGAGAGCGATCGCGAGACCGGCATCGACGACTACATCGACAAGGGCCTGCGCGCTGCGGTCGACGCCGTTTCCGCGGTCGTGCCGCAGAGGGGCATCCACGCCGTCGGTTACTGCATCGGCGGAACGCTGCTCGCGATGGGCGCTGCGGCGCTGGCGCGCGAGCGCGACGAGCGGCTGGCGTCGATCACGATGTTCGCCGCGCAGACCGATTTCTCGGAACCGGGCGAGCTCGCCTTCTTCATCAACCCGAGCCAGCTCGCGCTGCTCGAGGCCTCGATGCATCGCAAGGGAGTGCTCGAGAGCCGCCAGATGGGCGGCGCCTTCGCGCTCCTGCGGGCCCAGGACCTGCTGTGGCAACCGATCGTCGACCAGTACGTCAAGGGCCGGCGCACGCCGATGATCGACCTGATGGCCTGGAACGCCGACGGCACGCGCATGCCCTGGCGCATGCACACCGACTATCTGTACCGGCTCTACCTCGACAACGAACTCGCGACGAACCGCTTTCCCGTCGACGGCAAGCTCGTACGGCTGTCGGACATCCGCGCCCCGATGTTCGTGGTCGGAACCGAGGCCGACCATGTCGCGCCGTGGAAGTCGGTCTACAAGGTCGACAACCTCGTGCGTTCGGACGACTTCACGTTCCTGCTGACCTCCGGAGGTCACAACTCGGGCATCGTGGCCGGTCCGGTCCATCCGCGGCGGCATTTCCGGGTTCGCACGCGCGGACTGTCCGAACCCCATCTGGCGCCCGAAGACTGGGTCGAAGCCGCCGAGCGCCATCAAGGTTCGTGGTGGCCGGCCTGGCGGCGCTGGCTCGTCGACCATTCCAGCGGCGAGGGCCGGCCGCCGCGGATGGGCAGCCGCGGCAAGGCGTACGAGGTCATCGGCGACGCGCCGGGGGAGTACGTGCGCCAGCGCTGAGCGAGGCCGCGCAAACCAGGTGCTGCCTTCGAGTCCACCGAGGAGCTTTCCATCGACGGCATGACCGTGGCCGGTCGCTTCCGAGCCCCCATGTCGGAGCACGCAGCGTGCAGGGCGGGTCCGATGAGCGGCGAACTGCGTGCGTTGCGCAAGCGGGCCGCGGGGTGGCTGCGGGTTGCGCTCGGGCTGCTGCTCGCAGCCACGGCGCTCGTCGGCCCGCAGGCGCGAGCTGACCCGACCGCGGCTTCTGCCCCCGCCGCGCAGGCGCCGATCCCGGTCGCCGACCTCCTTACGCGCGCCCAGTCGGATCACGAACTCGGCCAACGCGCCTTGCGGCGTGCGGCAGCGCCGAATCCGGACCTGCAGCTCGCACCGGCGCTGGACGATCTCGTCCGCGCCGTGGGGCGATTGGAGCAGGCCCTCGACATCGCTGAACTGCCGCATCTGCCGGCCACCCGACTGAGGAGCCTGCAGCGGCAATGGGATTTCGAGGCCCATCGCTTCGAGGGCTGGCAGAGCGAGTTGCGGCGCGCCAGCGCGGCCTACGTCGAGGACGCTTCGACCCTCGCGCAGCGGCGTGGCGATTGGCAGGCCACCGCGTCGGCGCTCGCGGCGCAAGGTCTGCCGGGCTCGCTGGTCGATCGGGTCGCCGCCACGACGACCGAACTGGGCTCGGCCGAACAGGCGCTTTCGGGACCCCTGGCGCGGCTCATCGCGCTCGGGCAACGCGCGGATGCAGTCGACGCGCGCATCCAGGGCGGACGCGACGCGATCGCCGAGGCGCTCGCGGACAGCAACCGGCGCTTGCTCCAGGTCAACGCGCCGCCGCTCTGGGACCTGAGCCCCGCGAGCGGCGATTGGGGCGCGGAATTCGCTGCGATGCGCAGTGGCATCGGAGGCGAATTCCGCTTTGCCGAGGCTTATCGCGGCGGCGGCGGGGGCGCCGCCTGGGTGCTGGTGCCGCTGGCGCTGCTGCTGGCGCTGGGGCTGGAGCGGGCGCGCGAAAATTGGCGAGCGTCGGAGGCGAAGTCGGCCCACGAGGCCGCAGATCATGTGCTGGCCCGACCGCTGTCGGCCTGGCTGCTGTTCGCGATGGTTTTGGCGCTCACTGCGGGCCGCAACGCGCCGGTGCTGGTGCATGGGGCAGCCCTGTTGCTGGCGCTCGCCGCCGCGCTGCGCATGTTGCCCTTGCGCGCATTGAGCGTCTTCAGGAAATGGATCTTCGTCGCGGCGGGCCTGTTCGCGCTGAACCGGCTCGCCTTGCTCGCGCAGGCGAGCAGCAACCTCTACCGCCTGCTCGAGTTCGGGCTGAGCCTCGCGGCGCTGCTCGCGACGCTGTGGCTGCTGCGGCTCTCCCGCGGAGGCGGGCGCGGTGCACGCGCGGTGCGTGCGTTGGCGTGGTGCGCGCTCGGTCTGCTCGCCGTGGCAGCGGCGGCCAACGTTCGGGGTGACGCGCTGCTCGCGGAAATGCTGACGAATGGCGTCTTCGACGCCTCCGCGATGGCGCTGCTGTTGGGATCGGGCGTGCACGTCGGCGTCGCCTGCGTGCAGTGGCTGCTCGGCCTGCGCAGGGTCGCGGGCTCGGGCTTCGTGCGCGCCCACGCGGCCGAACTCGAGACCCTTGCAACCCGCGTGCTGGCCCTGGCGGGCTCGGCCGGCTGGCTGGCTTACACGCTGCAGGGATTCAACGTGCTTCAGCCCGCCTGGGACGCCGTGGTGGCGCTGCTGACGCACCAAGTGGGAGTCGGCGAGATCTCGCTCAGCCTGGGCCAGGTGCTGATCTTCTGCATCTCGGTGCTGCTGACGCACTGGTCGGCCCAGGTGGTGCGCTTGCTGTTGCGCGACCACCTGCTCGATGGCATGGCGCTGCCGCACGGAGTCGGCAACAGCATCGCTTCGCTGTCCTATTCGGGCACGCTGCTGCTGGGGCTGCTCATGGCCTTGTCGGCCGCGGGCTTCAAGGTCAGCCAGTTGCTGCTCGTGTTGAGCGCGCTCGGAGTCGGCATCGGGCTCGGGCTGCAGAATCTCGTGAACAACCTCGTGTCGGGCCTCGTGCTGATGATCGAGCGGCCGTTTCAGCAGGGCGACGTCATCGAAGCGTCGGGCACCTTGGGCCGCGCCCGCTCCATCGGCATGCGCGCGACCATCGTGCGCTCGTTCGACGGAGCCGACATCGTCGTGCCGAACGCGATGCTGGTCTCCGAGTCGGTGACCAACTGGACCCCGCTCGACCCCGGACGCCGCCTCGAGCTGACGGTGGGCGCTGCCGACGATTCGGACCCCGCCGCGGTGCGCGCCTTGCTCGAAGCCGCTGTCTGACAGATGCCGGAAATCGCGTCGAGCCCGCCGCCCTCGGTGATGTTGAAGGAATATGGCGACGGCGCGCTCACCTTCGTGCTGCGCATCTGGACGAAGGACGTCGACCAGTGGGCGAGCCTGCCGGGCGAATTGCTGTTGCGGGTGCGGCGCGCACTGACCGAGGCCGGCGTGAAGAGTCCTTTCAGCCATGTCGAACTGAAGTGAATCCGTGGCGGATGGTCCGGACAAGGCTCGTCGAGCAGCAGCAGCTTGACGAATGGCGCGGAAAGGCGTCAACTTCGAACCAGTCCGATCGGACCAGTCGACTCGAGCCTTCGAATCGAATTGCAGCAACGAAAGGGGGTCTTTCTATCGACAAAGCCCAATCAACCTTTCCTACCCCCAACGGCATCACGATGCCGAACAAGCTCACGCCAGCGTGAGTACGCCGCGCAAGCGGCGTGACGAGACGCCTTGCGATTTTCCGCAAGGCGTTTTCGTTTGCGCTTTCCGACAGGGCACGGCGTTTCCAGACCCCGCGGTGCCGATGCAGCGACCCCGCTGGTAATACGCGGCGGCCACGCCCCGCGACGCCGCTTCCGGGCAAGCGGAGTCGCGCGTCGCTGGAGCGCGCATTCGCCAGAAGCCGGTTCTCCCAAACCTCGCCCGCGACGTGCACGATCTGCCCCGACCGGGCCGGATCGACCTTGGTTTGAACCGATGTCAAGGACTTCGTCGATCGCACAGAATGAAGGTGGCGGGCTTGCGCGTACCATTTGCCGCTGAACGGTTCCGTCAACTACTGTTTTTTCCATTTATGACCTGTCTCGGCGACTTCCGCCTCCAACTGGGCCGCCATGAACTCGCGCCGATCATGATCGGCGGGATGGGCGTGGACATCTCTTCCGCCGACCTGGCGCTCGTCGCGGCCCGGCTGGGCGGAATCGGGCATATCTCCGACGCCATGATCAAGACCGTCGCCGATCGGCTCTACAAGACGAAGTACGTCAAGAACAAGCAGGCGCTGTACAAGCTCAACGTCGATTCGCAGGACAAGTCGACGGTCAAGTTCAACCTGGCCCACCTCGCCGAAGCCACCCGCTTGCATGTCGAAGGCACCATGTCGCGCAAGGCCGGATCCGGCCTCGTGTTCATCAACTGCATGGAAAAGCTGACGATGAACGCGCCGCGCGAGACGCTCAAGGTGCGCATGGCCGCGGCACTGGATGCCGGCATCGACGGCATCACGCTTGCGGCCGGGTTGCACCTGGGATCGTTCGCGCTGATCGAGGATCACCCGAGATTTCGCGATGCGAAGCTCGGCATCATCGTGTCGTCCCTGCGTGCACTGCAGTTGTTCCTGAAAAAGAACAGCCGGCTCGACCGCCTGCCCGACTACATCGTCGTCGAAGGGCCGTTGGCCGGCGGCCACCTGGGCTTCGGCATGGACTGGGCGCAATACGACCTGGCAACCATCGTCGCCGAGATCCGCGCGTACCTGCAGGCCGAGCAACTGGCGATCCCGCTGATCCCGGCCGGCGGCATCTTCACCGGAAGCGATGCGCTTCGATTCGTGCAGGCGGGCGCGGCGGCCGTGCAGGTCGCCACGCGCTTCACTGTCACCCGCGAATGCGGCCTGCCGGACGAAGTCAAGCAGGAATACTTCAAGGCCGACGAAGACGACATCGAGGTCAACCAGATCTCGCCGACCGGCTACCCGATGCGCATGATCAAGTCCAGCCCCGGCATCGGCGACGGCATCCGCCCGAACTGCGAGGCCTA
>JAGWTS010000018.1 GCA_028868875.1 Burkholderiales bacterium
ACCGCGTGACGCAGCCCGGCGACGTGCTCTCGCTCACGCGGGCGCTGCCTTGGTGGAACTTCCGCAAGCCGAAGGGGGCCGTTCGGCAGGCCCGTTCGGCATCGGTTCGCTAGCCAGGTCGCAACGCAAGCAGGCGGGGATGCGCGGCCCTGCCCGGCAAACATGCGAGAGACATCCGCTCACTTCGAAGGTAATCTTCCGGCGCCCAACAATCCACGGGGGCACCGCGAGTGGCGCCGCAAGGAAACCACGGGCGACAATCGGAGATGCGCGATGGCATTTGAATACCAGGCAAGCTTTGTCGCTGTCACCTACGACAAGGAACAACGGGGCGTTTGGTTGTTCAAGGAAGACTTGCTACCCACCACGCCCAACCCGGGATCGCTCTACAACAACCCGGAGTACCAGAAGCACATGGCTGCAATGGGAAAGGCAGGCTGGGAATTGGTATCGGTTCAACCTCTGCTGAGAGGGGTGTCTCAGTACGACAAATCCGAACATTGCAGTTTCGGACTCGGCTACTCGCTGACTGCCGGCTACTACCTGTTTTGGAAACGCGCGACCTGAGCATCACTTCAACGCGGCCCGCTCGTAAAGCGGATACAGGTTCGCCACGTTCCTCAAGTACTCGGTATCGAACGCCGCCCAGCCGCGGAATTCCGCCGGCACCGGGCCGTGGATCACGTCGTTCATCTCCCAGCCCTGGGCCGCCCAGTCGCCGAACTGGCGGTCGAGCCAGCGCAGATAGCGCCGCGTCATGTCGATGCCGCGCTGCGGCGCGCCGGCGTCGCTGCGGATCGGGCCGTGGCTTTCGACGACGAGCGGCAGCTTCAGTGCCTCGAGCCGGTCCAGGCTCGCGATCCAGGGCGCGATGCGCGCGGTCGGCGTCGTCGGGATGCGCCGGACGAAGACGAGGCCGCCGACGAAGGCGATGCCGCTGGTGCGGTCGATCAGCACGAGGTCGGAATCGGTGTGGCCCGCCAGCTCGACGAGCTCGAACTCGCGCCCGCCCAGGCTCCAGCGGCCGGGCTTCGCGTCGGCGTCCGGGGCCAGGGTCTCGGTGCCCCGCATCCAGTCGCCGCAGAGCCGGTACATGTTGGTTTCGTAGGCCGCGGCCACGCGCGCAATGGCCGCGCGCGTCGCCGGCGTGGCGCGGCGCGGCACGTCGGCGAAGGCCTGGTTGCCGAGGTAGTAGTCGGGGTGGGCGTCGAGCACCAGCACCTCCTGCACCGGCTTGGGCGTCGTGCGGGCGATGAGCGCGCGCAACTGCTCGCCGTAGCGCTTGTCGGGCCCGGTGTTGACCACGAGCACGCCGGTGTCGGTGACGATGAAGCCGGTGTTGATGATGTTGCAGCCGTTCTCGACCGAGAAGTCGGCGTTCGCGCCCTCGACGACGTAGACGCCGGGACTGAGCTCGCGCGCCTGCAGCCGGTAGTCGAAGTGCGCGAGATCGGGCGCCGCGACGGCGAGCGTCATCAAGCCGAGCCAGGCCGCGAGCAGCGCCGCCCTCACCGCCGCGAGGGGCCTCATTGCACCTGCCCCGCGATGCGGTTGCCGTCGTTGTCGATGCCCACCAGGCGGACCCCGCCGGCCGGCGTGTGCGCGAAATCGAAGCTGAAGACCGGGTTCTCGCTCACCGGCTCGAAGGGCAGCACGCGCGCGAGTTCGTGGCCGCCGGCGTCCTGCACCGACAGGCGCTTCATGTAGAAGGCCGGGATGCCACCCGCCAGGCCCGTGTCCATCGGGTGCATCACGCGCACGCGCAGGCGCGAGCCCTCGGCGCGCTCGAACAGGCGAGCGCTCACCTGGCCCAGGGTCTGCGACCAGCTGCCGTCCTGGCGCGATTCGCCGGCCACGGTGCAGCCCCCGCCGGCCGAATCGACGAGGGTGCCGCCGACGTGCCAGACGCCGTCCGCGGTGCGCGCGGCGGCGCGCACCGGCGAGGCCTGCTCGAGCTTGAAGCGAAAGGCGATCGCCGGCAGCGCCTGCATCGGCTCGTAGTCGAGCACGTGTCGGATCGGGTTGCGGTCGACGAAGACGCTGATCTTCGAGACCGGCCCCAGCGCCGGGTCCACGCGCACGCTCACCGGCACGTTCATCGGGTCTTCGGCGAAGGCCGGCGCCTCGACGCCGACGCGCGCGTCGTAGACCACCGCGGCGCCGCCGAGGTATTCGCGCCGCATGTCGATCCACACGCCCGAGCGATAGGGGTCGCCCTCGAACTCGTCGGCACGCACCGCCGGGCTGGCCGCGGCGAAGAGCGCGGCGCGGAGAAGCGAGCGACGAGACCACATGCGTTTCGATCCTTTCAGAGGTCGCCGATCAGGCGCAGCGCGAGCATGAAGTTGCGCGGCACGCCGGTTTCGAAGAAGCGGCTGTTGGCGTCGTTGACGATCACGCTGCCGGCGTAGGTCCGGTTGAAGACGTTGTCGATGCGGGCCAGCACCTCGAGGCGCTGGCCGGCGTCGGCGAGCGCCACCGTGCGCGCCCAGCGCAGCGAGGCCGTGGCCCAGCCGCCGGCGAAGTCGCTGTTGGTGTCGTTCGGCGCCGTGCGCCCGGCGCTGTGCAGCTCGATCGCGCCTTCGCCCCAGGCGGCGCTGGTCCGGGCCAGTTCGGCGAACAGGCTGCCGCGCTGGGTGCCGGCGATCTGGTTGCCGGCGTTGACCGTCACCGGCGCGAGTGCGCCCGTGGTGGCGGGGTGGGCGCCGGCCGCGACCGCGCAACCGCTCACGGCGCAGCTGAGGTAGCTTTGCCGGTAGCGGGCGCCGAGCACGCCCAGCGCGAGCCGGCCGTGCCAGGCCGGTGCGAGTTGCCAGCCGGCGCCGATCTCGAAGCCCTTGCGCATCGTGTGCGGGGCGTTCTCGAAGACGGTGCGCCCGCCGGTGCTGCTCTCGACAACGATCTCGTTCGCGACCTTGGCCTGGAAGACCGTGAAGTCGAGCGAGCCGGTGCCGCCACGCCACTTGACGCCGGCCTCGGCCTGGTCGCTGATCTGCGGCCGCAGGCCGGTGTTGATGCCGGCCTGGCCGTTGGGCAGGTAGGCCACGTCGTTGAGCGTCGGCGTCTCGATGCCGCGCGCAGCGCTGGCGTAGAGCTGCAGGCCGCGCGCCGGTTGCCAGCGCAGGCCCGCCACCGGGTTCGTGTAGCCGAAGCGCGAGGAGCCGGAGTCGTCGCCGTTGGCCAGGAAATAGTCCTTGCTCGCCAGCGTCACGTGGCCGCTGCGAACACCCAGGCTCGCGGTCAGCGTCGGCGAGATCGCCCATTCGCCCTGGGCAAAGGCGTCGCGCGAATGGGCGAAGTCGGTCTCGTTGCGGCGCAGCGCGCCTTGCACGCCGTAGTTCGGATTGGCGCCGCCCGTGGTGTAGTTCAGATAGCCCTTGCGCGCGTCGCGCTGGTCGTCGGCGGCGAGGCCGGCCTGCAGGTCGACCGTCTCCCAGGCCCAGCGCAGGCTCGCCTGCAGCCCGTCGAAGCTGCGGTCGAAGGCGACCACGCCGCCCGGGCTCGTGGCCGCCGCTTCGGCCGCCGCCGGGATGGCCTGGAACTGGCTCACGCTGCGGCTGCCGAAGTACGCCGTGACGCGCGCTTCGCGTAAGGCGCCTTCGTCGAAGCGGTGCTTCCAGGTGCTGCCGATCTGGGTCTGGTCCGACGCCTTGCGCGTGTCGAACTGGCTGGCTTGCGAAGCCGTCTGCAAGGGGTCGGCGTTGAACAACGCGCGCGTCAGGCCCAGCGGGTCCTGTGCCGGCTGCGCGTAGTGCGAGACGAGCAGGGTGACGCGGTCGTGCCCGCCCTGCCAGCCCAGGCGCAGGCTGGCGAGACGGCGGTTGGCCGCGCTGTGCGGGCGAAAGCCGTCGATACCCATCGCCGAGGCCGAGACGCTGAGGTCGAGTCCGGCGCCGAGCTTGCGCGCGAGCGCGGCGCGCAATTGCCGCAAGCCGAAGCTGCCGGCATCGATCTCGCCCTCGGCCCGGTTGTGGCGCACCGGGGCGCGTTCGAGCGAGATCACGCCGCCCGAGCTGTTGCCGTAGAGCACCGAGAACGGGCCGCGCAGGACCTCGATGCGGTCGGCGCCGGCGAGGTCGAACTGCGCGACCTGGCCCTGGCCGTCGGGGCCGGTGGCGGGAATGCCGTCCTCGTACAGGCGCACGCCGCGCACGCCGAAACTGGCGCGGGCGCCGAAGCCGCGCGAGTTGATCTGCAGGTCCTGGGCGTAGTTCGAGCGGTTCGAGACGACGAAGCCCGGCACCCCGGCCATCGCCTCGCTCAGGTTGACCATGGGCCCGCTCTCGCGCAGCACCTTGCGGTCGATCACGGTCACCGAATAGGGAACCTCGCTCGCCGCGCGCTCGGCGAGCGAGCCGGTGATGAAGATCGGACCGTTGCCGTCGGCCAGAACCAGGGTCGGCAGCGCCAGCGCCGCGACACAGGCGCTGCGAAGCGCCCAGCTCGAATTAGTCATGCCCCGATCAAACCTGCCCGGGGCGCGGTCCGCCAAGACCGCACAAACCCGGACGACTGCCCCAGGATGGCACAACCGGCCCCGGGCACACAGGCTGCGGAGGGTCCGCACGAGGCCGGCACGACCTTATGCAAACCATTTCCTAGGTGTTTCTTGCAGAGAGCCAAACTGCGAGCCGCTGCCCTAGCATCGGTGCCGAGCCACGCTGGCCGTGCTGCGCCGATCTGGCCCCCCCAAACCTCTGGAGACGTCATGCCCAACATCACCCTGAAGGTCAACGGAAGCGAGGTCACACGCGATGTGGACCCGCAGACCCTGCTCGTGCAGCTTTTGCGCGACAAGCTCCAGCTCACCGGCACCCATGTCGGCTGCGACACGGCGCAATGCGGCGCCTGCACCGTGCACCTCGACGGGGTTGCGGTGAAGAGCTGCAACATGCTGGCGACCCAGGCCGCCGGCCACTCGGTGACGACGATCGAAGGCGTGGCCGCCGCCGACGGCAAGATGCACCCGATGCAGGAAGCCTTCAACCAGTGCCACGGCCTGCAATGCGGCTTCTGCACCCCGGGCATGGTGATGAGCGCGATCGACCTCGTGCAGCACCACGACAGCAGCAGCGAGGCCGCCATCCGCGAAGGCCTGGAAGGCAACCTGTGCCGCTGCACCGGCTACCAGAACATCATCAAGGCGGTGCAACAGGCCGCCAAGGCCATGGCTTGAAGGAGCGCCAAAGCATGAACGCAAAAGAAGGATTCATCGGCCAGAGCGTCTTGCGCCGCGAAGACGCGCGCTTCCTCACCGGGCGCGGCCAGTACACCGACGACATCACGCTGCAGGGCCAGACCTACGCCGCCTTCCTGCGCAGCCCGCACGCCCACGCAAAGATCACCTCGATCTCGACCGCCGAAGCGGCGAAGGCGCCGGGCGTGCTCGCCATCCTGACCGGCGAGCATTTCAAGGCCGTGGGCGGCCTGCCCTGCGGCTGGCTCATCAACAACATCGACGGCACGCCGATGAAGGAGCCCAAGCACCCGGTGCTGGCCGACGGCAAGGTGCGCTACGTCGGCGACCGCGTCGCCCTGGTCGTGGCCGAAACGCTCGAGCAGGCCCAGGCCGCGCGCGACCTGATCGAGGTCGAGTACGACGTCATCGCCCCGGTGATCGACCTCGCCACCGTGAACCAGGCGCCGACCTCGGTGCACGACGAAGCCCCCGACAACCGCTGCTACCTCTGGCATATCGGCGACAAGGACGGCACCGATGCCGCCTTCGCAGGCGCCGCCCACGTCAGCAAGCTCAGCTTCCGCAACAACCGGCTCGTGCCGAATGCGATCGAGCCGCGCGCCGCCAATGCCTCGTACAACCCTTCGGACGACAGCTACACGCTGTACGTGGCGAACCAGAACCCGCACGTCGAGCGCCTGCTGATGTGCGCTTTCGTGCTCGGCATCCCCGAGCACAAGATGCGCGTCGTCGCCCCCGATGTGGGCGGCGGCTTCGGCTCGAAGATCTTCCTCTACGGCGAGGAGACCGCGCTCGTCTTCGCGAGCAAGATCGTCAAGCGCCCGATCAAGTGGACCGCCGAGCGCAGCGAGGCCTTCCTCTCCGACGCGCATGGCCGCGACCACCTGACGACGGCCGAGCTGGCGCTGGACAAGAACGGCAAGTTCCTGGGCCTGCGCGTGCACACCACGGCCAACCTCGGCGCCTATCTCTCGACCTTCGCGAGCGCGGTGCCGACCATCCTCTACGCCACCCTGCTCGCGGGCCAGTACCTGACGCCCAAGATCTCCTGCACCGTCAACGCCGTGTTCACCAACACCTCCCCGGTGGACGCCTACCGCGGCGCCGGGCGGCCCGAGGCCACCTTCGTGGTCGAGCGCATCGTCGAGACCGCGGCGCGCGAGCTGGGGCTGGACCCGGCCGAGCTGCGCCGCCGCAACTTCGTGCGCACGTTCCCGTACGCGACGCCGGTCGGCCTGACCTACGACACCGGCGACTACGACGCGACGCTGAACCGCGCCACCGAGCTCGCCGACGTGGCCGGCTTCGAGGCGCGCAAGGCGGCATCGAAAGCCAAGGGGCTGGAACGCGGCATCGGCTACTCCTGCTACATCGAGGCCTGCGGCATCGCGCCTTCGAGCATTGCAGGCGCCCTGGGCGCGCGCGCCGGCCTGTTCGAGGCCGGCGAGGTGCGGGTGCACCCGACCGGCAAGGTCACGATCTTCACCGGCAGCCACAGCCACGGCCAGGGCCACGAGACCACCTTCGCGCAGGTGGTGGCCGACAAGCTCGGCATCCCGCTCGACGACGTGACGATCGAGCACGGCGACACCGCCAAGGTGCTGTTCGGCATGGGCACCTACGGCAGCCGCTCGCTCGCCGTGGGCGGCAGCGCGATCGTCAAGGCGGTGGACAAGGTCATCGCCAAGGGCAAGAAGATCGCGGCCCACCTGATGGAAGCGGCCGACAGCGACGTCGTCTTCGAAGGCGGCCAGTTCAAGGTCGCCGGCACCGACAAGGCGGTGCCGTTCGCGGCGGTCTCGCTCACCGCCTACGTGCCGCACAACTTCCCGCACGACAAGCTCGAGCCGGGCCTGAACGAGAACGCCTTCTACGACCCGAGCAACTTCACCTACCCGGCGGGCACCTACATCTGCGAGGTCGAGGTCGACCGCGCCACGGGGGTCGTGCGGGTCGACCGCTTCACCGCCTGCGACGACTTCGGCAACGTCGTCAACCCGATGATCGTCGAAGGCCAGGTCCAGGGCGGGATCGGGCAAGGCATCGGCCAGGCGCTGCGCGAGAACTGCGTCTACGACACCGAGTCGGGCCAGCTGCTCACCGGCAGCTACATGGACTACGCGATGCCGCGCGCCGACGACTTCCCGCACTTCACGATCGAGACCGTCAAGGGCACGCCCTGCACCCACAATCCGCTGGGCGTCAAGGGCTGCGGCGAGGCCGGCGCGATCGGCTCGCCGCCGGCAGTGATCAACGCGGTCTGCCACGCGCTGGGCATCCAGAACCTCAACATGCCGGCCAGCCCGCACAATGTGTGGCAAGCCATCCAGGGCGCGAACTGAACGCCGCAGGAGAAAACCCCATCATGCAAACCTTCGTCTACGAAACGCCTTCGACCGTCGCCGACGCGGCGCGCTCCGCCGCCCGTGAAGACGCCAAGATCGTTGCCGGCGGGCAAAGCCTGCTGGCCTCGATGAAGCTCGGCCTGGCCGCGCCTTCGGCCCTGGTCGACATCGGCGCCATCGCCGAGCTGAAGGGCATCAGCGTCAGCGGCGGCAACGTCGTGATCGGCGCCGGCACGACCCACGCCACGGTCGCCGCCTCGGCCGACGTGAAGCGCGCCATTCCCGCGCTCGCCGACCTCGCCGGCCACATCGGCGACCGCCAGGTGCGCAACCGCGGCACGATCGGCGGCAGCCTGGCCAACGACGACCCGGCGGCCTGCTACCCGGCGGCCGTGCTCGGCCTGGGCGCCACGGTGCAGACCAACCAGCGCAGCATCCCGGCGGACCAGTTCTTCAAGGGGCTGTACACCACGGCGCTGCACGACGGCGAGATCATCACCGCGGTGAGCTTCCCCATCCCCGAGAAGGCGGGCTGGCAGAAGTTCAAGCAGCCGGCCTCGCGCTTCTCGATCGTCGGCGTCTTCGTCAGCAAGGGCCCGGCCGGGGTGCGCGTGGCCGTCACCGGCGCCGGCGCCAACGGCGTCTACCGCGCGAGCGAGCTCGAAGCCAAGCTCGCGGCCAACTGGTCGGCTGCGGCGCTCGCCGGGGCGAAGGTCTCGGCCGACGGGCTGAATTCCGACCTGCACGCCTCGGCCGAATACCGAGCGGCGCTGATCCCGGTTCTGGCCGGGCGCGCCGTCGGCTGAGCCCGCGCTTGCAAGCCCGCCGACGCGGGCTTGTTAGGCGGGTGAAGGCCCAGGCCCTCCGTGGCCTGGGCTCCGAGCCCCAGCACGCAAGCGCCCGCCTGCGCGGGCGCTTGCGGCTGCTGAAGTCCCAGGCTCTTTGGCCTGGGCGATCCATCGAAAAATCGACGCCCCCCCCGGGCACCGCTCATCGCTTGCGGCATGGCCGCGGACGCGCCGCGTCCGGCCCGCCAGCACCTGATCGACATTCCGCGCCGCGCCGAGCGGCGCCCGCCATCCGACCCTGGCCCCTGCACCGAGTGCGCTTGCTGAGAGAATCCCCGAGGTGAGCAATACCCAACTCCCCACCGGCATCGACGACACGGCGGCCCGTCTCCTGGCGCTGGACTACGTGGCCGAGCGTTCGCTCGCGACCACGGTGTTCCTGGCCCTGAAGCTGCAGCGACCGCTCTTCCTCGAAGGCGAGCCCGGAACCGGCAAGACCGAAATCGCCAAGACCCTGGCCGCGATGCTCGGCCGGCCGCTGATCCGCCTGCAATGCCACGAAGGGCTGGACCTCGCCGGCGCCGCCTACGAATGGAACTACGCGCGCCAGATGCTCGAGATCCGCCTCGGCGAATCGCAGGGCCAGGGCCGCGAGGCGCTCGCCGCCGAGCTGTTCTCGGAGCGCTTCCTGATCCGCCGCGCCCTGCTCCAGGCGATCGACCCGGCCCAGCCGGTGGCGCCGGTGCTGCTGATCGACGAACTCGACCGCGCCGACGAGCCTTTCGAGGCCTTTCTGCTCGAGGTGCTGTCGGACTTCCAGATCACGATTCCCGAATTCGGCACCGTGCGCGCCGTGGATCCGCCCATCGTCGTGCTCACGAGCAACCGCACGCGCGAGATCCACGACGCCGTCAAGCGGCGCTGCCTCTACCACTGGGTGGGCTTCCCCGACGCGCGGCGCGAGACCGCGATCCTCGAGCGCCGCGTGCCCGGGGCGCCGAAGAAGCTGGCGGCGCAGATCGTCGCCTTCGTGCAGAAGCTGCGCGAGATCGAGCTCTACAAGCTGCCCGGCATCGCCGAGACCATCGAGTGGACGCGCGCGCTGATGGAGCTCGACTCCTTCGTGCTCGACCCCGAGACCATCAACCAGACCCTGGGCGTGCTGCTCAAGTACCAGGACGACATCGCGCGCGTGCAGGGCTCCGAGGCGGCGCGGATGCTCGCCGAGATCGAAGGCTCCGCCCACGGCTGAAGGCCGCAATGCTGCCCGCGCCCGACTCCCTGCCCGGCCGCCTGGCCGAGAACGTCATGCATTTCGGCCGCGTGCTGCGCCAGGCCGGGCTGCCGCTGGGCACCGACCGCATCGCCCTCGCGCTCACGGCCTTGCAGGTGGCGGGGCTGGAATCCCGGCGCGATTTCCACGACACCCTGGCCGCCTGCTTCATCGACCGCGCCGAGCACCGCGAGCTCTTCGACCAGGCCTTCCACCTCTTCTGGCGCGACCCCGACCTCGCCGGCCGCATGATGGCGATGCTGCTGCCGCGGGTGCGCGCCCAGGAGGGCCTGACCCCGCCCGCGCCCGAGAACCGGCGCCTGGGCGAGGCGATGTTCCCGCACCAGCCGAACGCGCCCGAGCCCCCGCCGCCGCCCGAGCAGTTGGAAGTCGATGCGGTGCTCACCTGGAACGAGCGCGAGCTGCTGCAGAAGGCCGATTTCGAGACCATGACGGCCGACGAATGGCGCGCCGCCCGGCGCCTGCTCGCGCGCATCGCCTCGCTCTTCGAACCCCTGCCGACGCGGCGCAGCGAGAAGGCGCCGCGCCCGGGCCGGGCCGACGGCCGCGCCACGCTGCAGGCGATGGCGCGCCACGGCGGCGAATTCTGGGAAATGCGCTGGCGCAGGCCGCGCCAGCGCCCGGCTCCGCTCGTCGTCCTCGCCGACATCTCGGGCTCGATGAGCCGCTACTCGCGCATGCTGCTGCACTTCACCCATGCGCTGGGACACGCCGAGGCGCGCGTCGAGAGCTTCGTCTTCGGCACCCGGCTCACCCGCACCACCCGCGCACTGCGCCAGCGCGACCCCGACATCGCGGTCGCGCGCGTCGTGCGCGACGTCCAGGACTGGTCCGGCGGCACCCGCATCAGCGAATGCCTGCACCAGTTCAACCAGCGCTGGGGGCGGCGCGTGCTGCCCGGCCGCGCCACCGTGCTCCTCATCACCGACGGCCTCGAGCACGGCCACACCGAAGACCTGCGCTTCGAGATGGAGCGGCTGCACAAGAGCTGCCGGCGCCTGGTCTGGCTCAACCCGCTGCTGCGCTTCGACGCCTTCGAGCCCCGGGCCGGCGGCATCAAGGCCATGCTGCCCCACGTCGACCTCTTCCTGCCGGCGCATAACCTCGAAAGTCTGGAGCAGCTGGCTTCCGTCCTGACTGGAAACCGGGTCATTCGCTGAATCTGCTCAAGGATTCGGGCCCTGAGGCCGAAACCGCGGAAGATGTGGCTTGTGCGGCAGGGGCCGCCGGCCGCCGCCCTTGCCGAAATCCGTCACTTGATCGCACTCGAAAGCCACTACGAACCCGCGCTCGTCACCGTCTCGGTGCTGATCGCGACGCTCGCCTCGTTCGTTTCGCTCGACCTCGCCAAGCGTGTGCGCAGCGCCGACCGGCGCGTCGCGCTGGCCTGGGGCGTCTGCGGCTCGATCGCGATGGGCAGCGGCATCTGGGCCATGCACTTCGTCGGCATGATGGCGTTCTCGCTGCCGATCGAGCTCGGCTACGGCGCGACGCTGACGGCGCTGTCGTGGGTCGCGGCGGTGGCGGTCTCCGGCGTCGCGCTCGCGGTCGCGAGCCGGCGCCGCGTCACTCCGGCGCGCATCGCCCTCGGTTCGGCATTGATGGGCGGCGGCATCTGTGCCATGCACTACATCGGCATGGCCGCGCTCGACCTCGCCCCGGGCATCGTCTGGAATGGCGCGCTCGTCGCCGCCTCGGCGCTGATCGCGGTCGTCGCCTCGGCGGCGGCGCTCACGATCTTCCGCCTGCTGCGCAGCGTCTCCGAGCGCCAGGGCCTGGCCTGGCAGGGCGCCGCTGCGCTCGCGATGGGGCTGGCCATCAGCGGCATGCACTACACCGGCATGGCGGCCGCGAGCTTCTCCCAAGGCACGGTCTGCCGCAGCGCCGGCGCGCTCGGCGGCAGCAGCCTGAGCGCCATCGTGATCGGGGCTTCGGTGCTGATGCTCGGCCTGACGCTCGTGACCTCGATCCTCGACGGCCGCCTGCGCGACCGCACGACCCGACTCGCCGCCTCGCTCAGCCAGGCCAACGCCGAGCTCGAGACGCTGGCGTTCCGCGACGCCCTCACCGGGCTGCCGAACCGCCTGCTGTTCGAGAACCGGCTGCTCGCTGCGGCGGGCCGGCTCGAACGCGCAGGCGCCGGCGGCCGGCTGGCGCTGTTCTTCGTCGATCTCGACGGCTTCAAGCCCGTCAACGATTCGCTCGGCCACACCCAGGGTGACGAAGTGCTGCGCGAGGTCGCGGCGCGCCTGCGCGGCCTGGCGCGCGAGGGCGACACCGTGGCGCGCATCGGCGGCGACGAGTACGTGCTGATGGTCGAGGCCTCGGGCCCGCCGGAGCAATGTCGGGCGCAGGCACAGCGCCTTGTCGCCGAGCTCGCCCGGCCGTTGCGCATCGCCGACCTCGAGTTCGTGGTCTCGGCCTCGGTCGGCGTCTCCGTCCACCCCGACCACGGCGCGGCCGACAAGCTCCTGGCCCATGCCGATGCCGCGATGTACGCGGCCAAGCGCGCCGGCGGCGGACGCTGCGTCCTCTATCACCCCGGCATGGACGAAAGCGCCTTCGACCAGCTCAGCCTGCAGACCGAGCTGCGCCAGGCGATCGAGCAAGGCGCGCTCGAACTGCACTACCAGCCCAAGATCGACGCCCGCAGCGGCGCCACGGTCGGCGTCGAGGCGCTGCTGCGCTGGCACCACCCCGAACGCGGCCCGGTCAGCCCCGCCGTCTTCGTCCCGGTGGCCGAGCGCTTCGGCCTCATCGGCGCCCTCGGCGACTGGGTCATCGACGAGGCCTGCCGCCAGATGGGGGTCTGGGCCGAGGCCGGGATGGCGGTCTCGGTGGCCATCAACCTCTCGGTGCACCAGCTGCGCCGCGAAGGCCTGGCCGCCTACATCGACGCCGCGCTGCGGCGCCGCCGCGTTGCACCGTCGCAGCTGTTGTGCGAGATCACCGAGTCGGTGGCGATGGACGACCTGGGCGCCAGCCTGCCGGTGTTCGAGCAGTTGCTGGCCATCGGCGTGTACCTCTCGATCGACGATTTCGGCACCGGCTATTCGAGCCTGTCGTACCTGCGCCGGCTGCCGGCGCGCCAGCTCAAGATCGACCGCAGCTTCGTCCACGACCTCGAGGCCAGCGCCGATGCGCGCGCCATCGTCCAGGCCGTCCTCGGCGTGGCCCATGCCTTGGGCCTGAGCGTGGTGGCCGAAGGCGTCGAGACCGCGGGCCAGTGCAAGATCCTGCGCGCGCTGGGCTGCGACGAACTGCAGGGCTACCTGTTCGCGCGCCCGATGCCCGCCGCCGAGTTGCCGGACTGGCTCGCGCTGCGCTCAGGCCAGCGCTTCGCGGACGAAATCGAGCCGGTCCTGGCCGAAGAACAGCGCGTCGCCGACGAAGCAGCTCGGAGCGCCGAAAACGCCGCGTGAGACCGCCTCCTCGGTGGTCGCGACCAGGCGCGCCTTGACCTCGGGGTCGGCGACGAGGGCGGTGAAGGCGGCGGGGTCGAAGCCGTTGTCGACGAGAAACGCCTCGAGCACCGCGGTGTCGCCCAGGTTAAGCCGCTGCTGCCACAGGCCGCGGTAGACCGCATCGACGTAGGCCGCGAAGTGCTCGGGCTGGCGCATCTGCAAGCCGGTGGCGCCGCGCATGAGCGTGAGCGTGTTGATCGGGAACGCCGGGTTGAAGGCGAAGGGCACGCCGTAGCGTTTGGCGAAGCGGGCGATGTCGTCCGTCATCCAGCGCCCCTTGGCCGGCACCGTCACCGGGCTCGAATTGCCGGTGGCCTTGAACACGCCGCCCAGCAGCATCGGCCGCCACGCCAGTTCGGCGCCGCATTCGGCGGCGATGCGCGGCAGCTGGGTGGCCGCGAGGTACGAGGTCGGGCTGCCGAAATCGAAGAAGAACTCGACGCGCTTGGTCATCACCAGGTCTCCAATGCGAAAGGCGAATCGAAGCGCCCCTGCAGCGCGCGCCAGACCATCTCGCCGGTGAGCGGCATCTGCACCCGCTCGGCGGCGCGGCCGAGGCCGGCGTGGTCGAGGGCGTCGATCACGGCGTTGACGGTGGCCGGCGTGGCGCCGATCGTTCCGAGCTCTCCCACGCCCTTGGCGCCGAGCGAATTGGTCAGGCAGGGCGAGGATTCGTCGAACTCGGTCTTGAAGCCGAGGAAGCCGTCGGCATGGGGCAGCGCGTAGTCCATGAAGCTGGCCGAGAGCAGCTGGCCCTGCTCGTCGTAGACCACGCGCTCGCACAGCGCCTGGCCGATGCCCTGCACCGCCCCGCCTTCGACCTGGCCGCGCACGATGGTCGGGCTGACGACGCGGCCGATGTCGTTGACCGAGGCGTAGGCCACGACCTCGACGGCGCCGGTCGCGGGGTCGATCTCGACCTCACAGACATGGCAGCCGTTGGGCCAGGTCGGCGCCGCCGCCCGGGCTTCGCCGCTGACGACGATGCGCGCGCCGTTCTGGCGCGCGGCGAGCTCGAACAGGCCGATGCCGAGGTCGGTGCCGGCCACGCTGAAACGCCCGGCGCTGTACTCGATGTCGGCCACGGGCGCTTCGAGCGCGTTCGCCGCGAGTTCCTTGCCCTGCTCGACCGTGCGCTCGGCCGCGACCTTGACCGCGGCGCCGCCGGTGAAGAGCGATCGGCTGCCGGCGCTGCCGAAGCCGTTGGCGCGGTCGGTGTCGCCCTGCAGCACGCGGATGCGCTCGAGCGGCACGCCGAACACGTCGTGGGCGAGCTGGACGTAGCTCGTCGCGATGCCCTGGCCCATGGCCTGGGTCGCCGAGGTGAGCTCGATGAAGCCGTCGGCGGCGACGCTCACCTGCACGTTCTCTTCGAGCGCGTTGCCCCCGGTCCATTCGAGGAAGGTGGCGATGCCGCGCCCGCGCAGGCGGCCGCGCGCCGCGCTCGCCGCGCGCCGCGCCGCGAAGCCGTTCCAGTCGGCCAGCGCCAGGCACTGGTCCAGCACCTTCTCGAACTGGCCGCTGTCGTAGACCTGGGCCATCGGGCTGGTGTAGGGCAGCTGCGCGGGGCGAATCATGTTGCGCCGGCGCAGTTCTGCCGGGTCGAGCTTCATCTCGCGCGCCGCCGCGTCCATCAGGCGCTCGATCAGGTAGATCGCCTCGGGCCGGCCGGCGCCGCGGTAGGCGCCGGTGGGCGCCGTGTGCGTCATCACCGCGGTGAAGCGCAGGTCGATGGTGGGGATGTCGTAGATGCTGGTCGAGACCCAGGGCCCGATCAGCACCTGGATCGCCACCCCCACCACGCTCGGATAGGCGCCGACCCCGGCGAGCGAATGCACGCGCAGGGCGAGCACGCGGCCGCTGGCGTCCAGCGCGAGTTCGGCCTTGCTCGTCACGTCGCGGCCATGGACCGCGGCCAGGAATTCCTCGACCCGCTCGGCCTGCCACTTCACCGGCCGGCCGAGCTGCATCGCGGCGAAGCCGACGACGATGTCTTCGGCGTAGATGCCGGTCTTCATGCCGAAGCCGCCGCCGACGTCGCCGACCAGCACCCGCACCTTCTCGGGCGTGAGGCCGGGCAGGAACTCGACGAGGCCGTCGCGCACCCCCGTCGGCATCTGGCTCGACAGACGCAGCGTGAGCCGGCCTTCGGCGAACGAGGCGAGCACGCTGCGCGGCTCCATCGGGCTCGGCGCCAGGCGCTGGTTGACGATTTCGAGCGAGACCCGATGCGCGGCGCCTTCGAAGGCCTTGGCCGCCGCCGCGGCGTCGCCGTGGCGCAATTCGGCCGAGACGTTGTCGCCGGCCTCGGGCCAGACCAGGGGCGCACCGGGCCGGGTCGCGGCGACAAGCCCGGCGACCGCCGGCAGTTCGTCGTATTCGATCGCCACCGCATCGGCGGCGGCGCGCGCCGCCTCGCGCGACTCGGCCGCGATCGCGACCACCGGCTCGCCCACGAAACGCACCGTGTCGACCGCCAGCGGCGGGCGCGGCGGGCCGGCCATGGGCTTGCCGTCCGGGCGCGGGAACGCGGGCGGCACCGGCGCCGCCTTGACACCGGCCGCGACGAGGTCGGCGCCGGTCCAGACGCCGAGCACCCCCGGCAGCGCGCGCGCCGCGGCCGTGTCGATCGAGACGATGCGGCCATGGGCCGTGCTCGAGCGCACGAAGCGCAGGAAGCACTGGCCCTCGGGGTTCAGGTCGTCGGTGAACTGGCCCAGGCCCTGGACCAGGGCCGGATCCTCGACCCGCCGCACCGAGCGGCCGCTGCCGAAGCGCGAAGCCGAAACCGGGGCGTTCATGCGCCCTCCCCGCGCAGCGTGCGCGCTGCCTCGCGCACGGAGGCGACGATGTTGACGTAGCCGGTGCAGCGGCAGAGGTTGCCTTCGAGCGCCTGCGCGATCTCGGCATCGCTCGGGTCGGCGTTCTCGGCGAGCAGGCAGCTCGCCGTCATCAGCATGCCCGGGGTGCAGAAGCCGCATTGCAGGCCGTGGCAGGCGGTGAAGGCGTCTTGCAAGGCGTTCAGCCGGCCCTCCTGGGCGAGGCCCTCGACCGTGGTGACGCTGCGGCCCTCGGCCTGGAGCGCGAGCACGCTGCAGCTCTTCACCGCCCGGCCGTCGAGCAGCACGGTGCAGGCGCCGCACTGGCTGGTGTCGCAGCCGACATGGGTGCCGGTGAGGCCGAGCGGGCCGCGCAGCAGTTCGACGAGCAAGGTCGCGGGGTCGACGTGGGCCGTCGTCTCGCGGCTGTTCAAGGTCAGGCGCAAAGTCTTCATCGAGGGGTTCCGAAAGCCTGGGGCGTCGCGCATCGTAGCGGCTTTGCGCGGCGCCCGTGGCGCGGCCGCGCGGGGGCTTTTCGCAGGCGGGCGATGCACCGGACGCCGCCGCTCGCGGCGAGCACCGACAATTGCTCCATGACCTCTGCGAAGCGCCCCCTGCCCCTCGTCGCGAGCCGCCCGGGCGCACCCGCCAGCCCCGAACGCAAACGCTTCGACCAGCTCGTCGCGAAGATCGACAAGGCGCGCGCGCGCCTCGCCGCCTGGCGCGAACAACTGCCCCAGCTCGCGGCGCTGCGTGCCGCGCGCAGCACGGCGCTGATCGACGAAGCCAACCGCCTGCGCCGCGCTCTGGCCCAGCGCCTGGACGAAATGGCGGCCGAGCCCGGCTGGACCCGCACCGAGCGCCGGACCCTGGGCGAACTGGTCTGCGAGCTCGCCGGCGGCCTCGTCGAGGCCGGCCTCGACGACGAGGCCGGCAGCATGAAGGCCTTGTTCAACCGCCACGCCGACCTCGACTACGACAGCGGCACGCGCGAAGACCTGCAGGCGATGAAGGCGATGATCGAGGCCGCCTCGGGCGTCGACCTCGGCGACGAAGAAGCGGCTTCGGCCGAGGAGTTGATGCAGCGCGCGCGCGAGCGCCTGGGCGCCGCCGCCGAAGCCGAGGCCGCGGCCGAGCCGCCGCCCCGGCGCCGTGACCGGCCGAACGCGGCCCAGGCACGGCGCGAAGCCGAGGCCAAGGCGGCGACGCAGTCGCTGCGCGAGGTCTTCCGCAAGCTCGCCAGCGCGCTGCACCCCGACCGCTCGAGCGACGCCGCCGACCACGAACGCCGCACCGGGCTGATGCAGCGCGTGAACCAGGCCTACGCCGCGAACGACCTGCTGGCCCTGCTCACGCTGCAGCTCGAGATCGAGCAGATCGACGGCGAGCACCTCGCCGGCGCGCCGCCGCAGCGCATCCGCCACTTCAACAAGGTGCTCGGCGAACAGCTGGCCGAGATCGAGGCCGAGATCGTCGACTGCGAGGTCCAGGTCTGTGCCGACTTCGGCCTCGCGCCCGGACGGCCTCTCGATCCGACGAAGCTGCAGCCGCTCGTCGAACGCGAGCGCGCCGAGTTGAAGGCGGTGGTCGCCACGCTGGAGCATGAAATCGCCGCCACGCGCCAGCGCGATACGGCCAAGCGCTGGTTGAAGGCGCAGAAGCAGGCCTTGCGCGAGATGGCGGCCGACTCCTGGCCGTTCTGACCGTGCGCGCCGGCTGCGGCGCGCCTGGCGCCGAGGCGCCCAGGCGTCGATAGCAGCCTCGGCGCGAACGCCGGGCCGAGGCTACAGCACGCAGCTGCGAAAGCCGCAGAACAGCTGGTCGGACGTGCGCGACGCGAAGCGGCGCGCCTTCGGGTGGTGCTGGCGCGCGCGCGACATCCACGACGCGCCGCGCAGCACGCCCTGGCTGCCGGGCGCGGGCATCGGGTCGATGCTGCCGGGGGCGCTCGCATGGCCGGGCCAGGGGCGGGCGCTGCCGGCCACCCATTCGAAGACGTCGCCCCAGGCGAAGCCGCGCGCCGCACCGGCCAGCGCGGCGAGCTCCCATTCGGGTTCGGTCGGCAGGCGGCGTCCGGCCCAGCGGCACCAGGCCTCGGCCTCGTGCGCCGCCACATGCAGCACCGGCTGCGCCAGCGGCACGCTTTGCAAGCGGCCGCGGCGTTCGGCGACGACGCGCGCACGCAGCTGCTCGACGTGGCGCGGCGCGCGCCGGCCTTCGGCCTGGACCCAGTCCCAGCCGGGTTCGGACCAGAGCTCGCGGCGGTCGTAGCCACCGTCTTCGGCGAACTCCATGTAGCGCGCCCAGCTCAGGGCCTGGGCGTCGATCTCGAACTCGGGCAAGGCCACTTCGTGGGCCCAGCGCTCGTTGTCGGCGACCCAGCCCCCCGGCGCCGAGCCGAGTTGCAGGCGCTGCGCCGCAAACCGCAGCGGCGCGCGCGCCGGGCGCGCCGGCAGGAGGCCCCTGGGTGCTTCCCCCGTGTCGGCCAGCTGCAGCTCGACCGCGCGTTCGGCCAGGGCTTCGCCGAGCCGGTCTTCGTGCACCAGTGCCTGGCGGAAGAAGTGCAGCCCGGCATCGTCTTCGGCGGCGGCGCCGAGCAGGTCGAGCGTCGTCTCCAGCGTGTCCGCGAGCCAGGCGCGCAAGGCCGCGGCCTCGGGCGCGGGGCCGACGCCTTCGGCGATCCAGGCGTCGATCGCGGCGTCCGCCGGCGGCAGGCGCAAGGCGCTCGGCTGGCTCGCCTCGCCACGCTGGCGCTGCAGGTGGCGCGTGATCCAGCGCTCCTGGTAATGGCCGGCGCGCGCCGCCAGCACCAGCGGCGCCGCCCCGCCCTCGTCGCGCCCGAGGGCGCCCGCGGCCTCGAACGCGGCGAGCCAGCGCAGCGTGTGGTTGCGCGCGTCGATCAACGCCAGCGAGAGCAGCCCGGCATCGGCGCGGCGCGCCGCCTGCGCATCGTCGAGCGGGGCAAGCGCGGGGTTCATCCCGGTTCCACCCGGCAGCACAGACGCGGCGCGGCGGCGGCCTTCACGGCGTCACTCGCCGACGAGGCCGTTGCGGATGGCGTAGACGGTGAGCTCGGAGTTGTTCGCGAGCTGCAGCTTCTCGAGCACCCGGGCGCGGTAGACCGAGACCGTCTTCGGGCTCAGCATCAGGGCCTCGGCGATGTCCGACAGGCGCTTGCCCGAGGCAATCATCAGCAGCGTCTGCAGTTCGCGGTCGGAGAGCTTCTGGTGCGGACTCTCGGTCGTGGGCGCGGTCAGGCTCTCGACCAGCATCTGGGCGATGTCGGGCGTGACGTACTTGCGACCCTGCGCCACCGTGCGCACCGCCTGCACCAGGATCTGCGGGTCGCCGCCCTTGTTGACGTAGCCGTAGGCGCCGGCGCGCAGGGCGCGGATGGCGTACTGGTCTTCCGGGTACATGCTCACCACCAGCACCTTGATCGGCGAGCCTTCGTCCTTGAGCGCGTGCAGCGCGTCCAGGCCGCTGCGCCCGGGCAGGTTGATGTCGAGCACGAGCACGTCGCAGGGCGTGGTGCGCATCAAGGCGCGCAACTCGCCGTAGTCGCCGGCTTCGCCGACGACGCGGATGTCGCTCGCGTCGGCCAGGGTGTCGCGGATGCCGCGCCGGATCAGCGCGTGGTCGTCGCAGAGGATGACTTCGATCATTCGGTGCCCCACCTCGACGGATCGTGGTCGTCATTGTCGCGCCCTGCGGCGTCGGATTCGGCGCCCCAGCTGTCCAGCGGCACCGAGAGGATGACCGTCGTACCGGTGCTGCTGCTGGACAGGTCGATCCAGCCGCCGACGGTGAGCGCGCGCTCCTTCAGCCCGCGCAGCCCGAAGCTCTGCGCCTTGGCGAGGTCGGCGCCCGAGAGCCCGCGTCCGTTGTCGCTGACCTCGAGCGAAAGCACCCCGGCCGAAACCGAGAGGTCAATGCTGACGCGCGTCGCCGCGGCGTGCTTGCTCACGTTGGTGAGCGCCTCCTGCGCCGTGCGGTAGGCCACCAGCGGCACCCCTGGCGGCAGGTTGGGCTTGTCGTCGTTGGTGCGGAATTCACACTCGACGCCGCTGCGGCGCTCGAAGCGGTGCGCCATCCACTGCAGCGCCGGCACCAGCCCTTGTTCCAGGATCGCCGGGCGCAGGTTGTGCATGATGCGCTGGCTCGCCTCGATCGCGTGGTTCACGGTGTCGATGGCGCTTTGCACGCGCTGGCGCAACTCCGGCGCCTCGGCCACGCGCCGGCCGATCCAGTCGAGGTCGAACTTGAGCGCGCTCAGCGAGCCGCCGACATCGTCGTGGATCTCGCGCGCGATGGCGTGGCGCTCGGATTCGACGCTGGTCTGGAGGTGGCGCGCCAGCTCCGAGAGCCGGTTTTGCGAGGCCTGGAGTTCGCGGTCGGCCTGAAGCTTGGCGCGCCGCGTCTCGGCCGCCGCCACCGCGTGCTCGATCGCCGGCGCCAGCCGCGCCAGGTTGTTCTTGAGCAGGTAGTCGCTGGCGCCGTTGCGCATGGCCTCGACCGCGGTGTCCTCGCCGATCTCGCCCGAGACCAGGATGAAGGGAATGAGGCGCCCGCTCTCGCGCAGCATGCGCAGCGCCTCGATGCCGGAGAAGCCCGGCAGGTTGTAGTCGGAGACGATCACATCCCAGCGTCCGGCCAGGGCGCGCACGAAGGCGTCGCGGGTGTCGATGCGTTCGGCGTCGATCGTCATCCCGGCCCGGCGCAGCTGCGCCAGCACCAGGGCATGGTCGGGTTCGGAATCCTCGATGTGCAGCAAACGCACCGCGGGCGGCGACAAGCTCATGGCGCCAGTATCGCGCAGCCGGGCCCGAACCCTCCGTCAGCCAGATCTGAGCTACTTCTGCGCAGAAAAGACGGGCGAAAACCGACAACTTCCCCTCAATGTCGGGGGGGGTGCTGCCGAAAATGCCTTGTGGATCGCCGGCTGGGAGGTCCACGACCTGCGCGCCGCGCGGTCTGACGGCCCGGCCAAGAACTCTCTCTGGCAACGAAAAGGACAGGAGCCCCGATGCTCGCCCAGGAAGCCCCGCAACCGGAACCCGGCGGCTGCATGCCGCTGATGGCGGCTGCCGACCTCCAGGATCACCTGATGGTTGCCAGCAACGATCTCGAGCGCCTGCAGCGCCTGCTGGCCGACGCCTGCGATTCGCTGCTGACTCATTTCTATGGGGCTTCGAGCCAGCTCCAGCACCTGCTTCACGCCGCCGCCCGGCACCCGGAGGTGAACTCGCAGGAGTTGCACCAGGCGATGGAACACATGGCCGGCGCGATCACCGCGATGCAGTTCCAGGACATGGCCTCGCAGCTCGTCAACCACACCTCGCGCCGGCTGCGCAACTGCGCCGACCGCCTGGCGCAGGAAACCTTTGCCGACGACGAAGACGGCGACGCCGTGGTCATCGACCCCCCGCTGCGCCCGAACCCCGTGACCCAGGACGAAATGGACGCGGGTTCGGTCGAGCTGTTCTGAGCCCCCCCGAACCCCCACCGCAGCACCGCCGCACGCGCCACCGAAACGATGACGACCGAATCCGGAGAGAAATGATGCACTCGATCCTTGCAGTAGACGACAGCGCCTCGATGCGCCAGATGGTGTCCTTCACGCTGAAGAACGCCGGCTTCAACGTGGTCGAGGCCGTCGACGGCCAGGACGCCTTCGAGAAAGCCAACAGCCGCGACTTCAACCTCGTGCTGACCGACCAGAACATGCCGCGCATGGACGGCATCAGCCTGACCAAGAAGCTGCGCGAGAACCCCAAGTTCAAGGCCACGCCGATCCTGATCCTGACGACCGAGTCGAGCGACCAGATGAAGCAGGCCGGGCGCGCCGCCGGAGCCACCGGCTGGCTCGTCAAGCCCTTCGACCCGGCCAAGCTGGTCGAGGTCATCGGCAAGGTCATCCGCTGAAGCGCGGCGCGGCGAAGTAGGAGTTGACGATGGCGGACACGAACACCGAGAGCGCACAACTGTCTGCGGGGATCGACCTCAGCCAGTTCTTCCAGGTCTTCTTCGAGGAGGCGGGCGAGAACCTCGAGACCATGGAGCAGATGCTGCTCGGACTGGACATCGAGCAGGCGCAGGACGAGGAGCTCAACGCGATCTTCCGCTGCGCCCATTCGGTCAAGGGCGGGGCCGCGACCTTCGGCTTCACCGACGTGGCCGAACTCACGCACCAGATGGAGACGCTGCTGGACAAGCTGCGCCGCCACGAACTCGCACCGACGGCGCCGATGGTCGACGTGCTGCTGGCCTCGGGCGACGCACTCAAGGCGATGCTCGGGCGCCACCAGGGCAACGGCGCCGACCCGCAGGACACGACCGAGCTGCTGAACACGATCCGCAGCCTCTCGAGCGGCCAGGCCGCTGCGCCGGCACCGCGTGCCGCGCCGGCTCCGGCAGCCGCGGCGCCCGTCCCGGCCCCGGCGCAGCCGCCGTTGGCCTCGACGGTGCGCTCGCTCGAACTCACGGTGGGTCCGCTCGAAGATCCTTCGCAGGCCGACAACCTCGTCGAGCTGTTCAAGGAGATCACCGACCTGGGCACGATCGATCCGCTGGACGCCGGCAAGTCCGCCGACGGCATGCGGCGCTTCCGCATCACGACCGCCAGCGCCGACAGCGACCTGCTGGACCTGTTCACCTTCCACGTCGCACGCGAACAGGTCAAGCTCGCGCCGCTCGGCCCCGGCTACGGCTTCCACCCCGGCGCCCCCGGCGCACCCGACCCCACGCTGCCCGAGGACCCGGGCTACGGCTTCTTCGACAACGCCCCCGGCGCGCCTGCGCATGGCGCGCCCGGATCGGCGGCCCCGGCCGCTGCCCCCGAGGCTGCGCCCGCGGCCGCGCCTTCGGCCGCCCCGATCCCGGCCCCGGCCGCCGCCGCGCCGGCCGCGGTGCGCGCCGCCGCGCCCAAGGCCGACAAGCCCGCCGCGGCGCCCGAATCGAGCACGCTGCGGGTCTCGGTCGAGAAGGTCGACCAGCTCATCAACCTCGTCGGCGAACTCGTCATCACGCAGGCCATGCTGGCGCAGAACGGCAAGGGCGTCGACGCCGGGCTCTACCAGCAGCTGGCTTCCGGGCTGGCGGACCTGGAGCGCAACACGCGCGACCTCCAGGAAGCGGTGATGTCGATCCGCATGATCCCGATGTCGCTCGTCTTCAACCGCTTCCCGCGCATGCTGCGCGACCTCGCCGGCAAGCTCGGCAAGAAGGTCGACCTGGTGCAGGTGGGCGAGGCCACCGAGCTCGACAAGGGCCTGGTGGAGAAGATCACCGACCCCCTCACCCACCTCGTGCGCAACAGCTGCGACCACGGCATCGAGCTGCCGGCCGAGCGCCTGGCCAAGGGCAAGCCCGAGAACGGCACGATCACGCTCATCGCCAGCCACCAGGGCGGCAGCATCGTGATCGAGGTGCGCGACGACGGCAAGGGACTGAACCGCAACAAGTTGCTGGCCAAGGCGCGGGAAAGAGGCCTGGACGCCCCCGACTCGATGACCGACCAGGAGGTCTACGCGCTCATCTTCGCCCCCGGCTTCTCCACCGCCGACCAGGTCACCGACGTCTCCGGCCGCGGCGTCGGCATGGACGTGGTGAAGAAGAACATCACCGCGCTCGGCGGCACGGTCGAGATCGACTCGGCCGAGGGCTACGGCATGACGGTGCGGGTGCGCCTGCCGCTGACGCTGGCGATCATGGACGGCATGAGCGTGGGCGTGGGCGAGGAGTGCTACATCCTGCCGCTGTCCTCGGTGGTCGAGTCGTTCCAGGTCCAGCCGGGCATGATCCGCACCATCGGCGCCACCGGCCGCGTGGTCGAGGTGCGCGACGAATACATGCCGGTGCTCGACCTCGAACGCGTCTTCGACGTGCCGCGATTCGACTTCGAGCACGTGAGCAACATCATGGTCGTGGTCGAGGCCGAGGGCGGGCGCGTCGCCCTCCTCGTCGACGAACTCCTGGGCCAGCAGCAGGTGGTGGTGAAGAACCTCGAGTCGAACTACCGCAAGGTGGAAGACGTCTCGGGCGCCACGATCATGGGCGATGGCCGGGTCGCGCTGATCCTGGACGTCGGCTCGCTCGTGCGCCGTTCGCGCCACTGAACTCCCCCTGAGAAAGCAGCCCCGATGAGCCCGATGTTGTTGATGCGCGGCTTGACGATCCGCACCCGCATGGTCGCGGCCATCGCGGTCGTGCTGGGCCTGTTCGCGGTGCTCGGCGCCACCGGCTTCGCCGGCGCCGGCGAGCTGCGTTCGATCCACCGCGAGGCGCTGGCCGAGGCCACGGGCGCCTTGCGCGGCGGCGGCGCCGCGGCCCAGGCGTCCCAGGCCCGGCTCGACGCCGACGCCCTGCGCTTCGACTCCACGCTCGCCCACTTCGGCTGGGCCTTCGGCGCCGCGCTCGCGCTCGTCGTCGGGGTCGTGGCCCCGCTCACGCTGCTGAACTCGGCCTCGATCACCGGCCCCATCGGCCATGCTCGCGAAGTTGCCCAGGCCATCGCCCAGGGCGACCTGAGCCGCGAGATCGAGATCGCCGGCCGCGACGAGGCGAGCGACCTGCTCGCCTCGCTGCAGGCGATGCAGCAGTGGCTGCGCCGCATCGTCGGCGACGTGCGCCACTCGTCGGCCAACATCGAGGTGGCGAGCCGCGAAGTCGCCTCGGGCAACGCCGACCTCTCGACACGCACCGAACAGGCGGCGAGCTCGCTGCAGCAGACGGCGGGCTCGATGGCCCAGCTCACCAGCACGGTGGGCCAGGGCGCCGACTCGGCGCGCCAGGCGAGCCAGCTCGCCGGCTCGGCGGCCGAAGTCGCACAGCGCGGAGGCCAGGTCGTGGCCGAGGTCGTGACGACGATGGACGAGATCAGCACGAGCTCGAAAAAGATCGGCGACATCATCGGCGTCATCGACGGCATCGCCTTCCAGACCAACATCCTGGCGCTCAATGCCGCGGTCGAAGCGGCGCGCGCCGGCGAACAGGGGCGCGGCTTCGCCGTCGTCGCCTCCGAAGTGCGCAGCCTCGCCGGGCGCAGCACCGACGCGGCGCGCGAGATCAAGAGCCTGGTCGGGCGCTCGCTCGTGAACGTCGAATCGGGTTCGCGCTTGGTGGCCGACGCCGGCAGCACGATGAGCGAGATCGTCGCCGGCGTGCAGCGCGTGGCCGACATCATCGGCGAGGTCACCGCCGCGGCAAACGAACAAAGCCGCGGCATCGGCCAGGTCAACGGCGCGATCAGCCAGCTCGACCACATGACGCAGCAGAACGCGGCCCTGGTCGAGCAGTCGGCCGCGGCCGCCGAATCGATGCAGGAGCAGGCGGTGCGCCTGGCCGCGCTGGTCGGTGCCTTCAAGATCGGCGCACATGCCCGAGCCGCGGCATGAGGCAGCACAACACCCCCTGATCGAGCGGTCGACCGGCGTTGCCGGCCCCCAGACCGATTTCTGACCCCTCTTCCAACGGATAAACCCGAGAACCCCATGCCCACCTTCTCGACCCGCCAACGCTCGTTCCTGATCCTCTCCCTGCTGGCCATCGGCCAGGCTTGCGTTGTCGCCGGCCTGTCGTACGGCTGGTCCGCCAGTGCCGTGATCGGCGCGAGCCTTGCCTCCAGCGCCCTGGCCGCGCTGCTGGCCATGGCCGGCGGCTCGGCGCTCTCGGGCTTCCACAAGGCCTTTGCCGGGCGCGCCAGCGCCCTCGCCTCGGGCGACCTGTCGCAGGACATCCACATCGACGCAGGGAGCGAAGGGGCCGAGATGCTGCGCTCGCTGGAGGCGCTGCAGGGCTCGCTGCGCCAGTCGATCGGGGCCATCCGCGGCGGCGCCGACGGCGTCTCGCACGCCGCCGAGGAGATCGCCAGCGGCAACGCCGACCTGAGCCGGCGCACCGAACAGGCCAGCGCCAGCCTGCAGCAGACTGCCGGGTCGATGAGCCAGCTCACGAGCGCGGTGAACCAGACCGCCGAATCGGCGCGCACCGCCAACCAGCTCGTCTCGTCGGCGAGCGAAGTCGCGCAGCGCGGCGGCAGCGTCGTCTCGCAGGTCGTCTCGACGATGGACGAGATCAACGCGAGCTCGAAGAAGATCTCCGACATCATCGGCGTCATCGACGGCATCGCCTTCCAGACCAACATCCTGGCGCTCAACGCCGCGGTCGAGGCGGCTCGCGCCGGAGAGCAGGGACGCGGCTTCGCGGTCGTCGCCGGCGAAGTGCGCAGCCTGGCCCAGCGCAGCGCCGAGGCGGCGCGCGAGATCAAGAGCCTGATCGGCAACAGCGTCGAGAAGGTGGAATCGGGTTCGCGCCTCGTCGCCGACGCCGGCAGCACGATGAACGAGATCGTCGCCAGCGTGCAGCGGGTGTCGGACATCATCGGCGAGATCAGCGCCGCCGCCGCCGAGCAGAGCTCGGGCATCGGCAAGGTCAACGGCGCCATCACCGAGCTCGACCAGATGACGCAGCAGAACGCCGCCCTGGTCGAGCAGAGCGCTGCCGCCGCCGAGACCTTGCGCGAGCAGTCGCGCCAGCTCGGCGCCGTGGTCTCGGGCTTCCGCCTCGCCGGTGGCAACAGCGCGCCGCGCTACACCGCGCCCGCACCCGCACCCGCACCCACGCTCCGCAGCGAGCCCGCGCCGGCCGCCGCCGCCAAGGCCGTCATCGCCAAGGTGCGCACCGCCCCCGTCAAGAGCGCCAGCGCGACGCGCGCCGCCTCCGCGTCGGCCCCGGCCGCCTCCAAGGCCGCCCCCGTGCCCGCCCCGGCCCCGCTGCCCGCAGCCACCCCGGCCGCCGACGGCGACTGGGAGACTTTCTGAACAATTCGCAAGCCCCGTCTCAAGCCGCCCCGCCGCCGAGCCGATAACGGAACCACACCCGCACCCCTTTCGAGGACCCCGCCATGGAAATGATCACCGAAGCCTCCCACGTCGCCCGCCATGAAGCCGTCCGCGCGGCCGCCGGGGCCCCGGGCGGCGTCGCCCCGGTCGGACGCGAAGTCCAGGCCGGCGGCGAGTTCCTGACCTTCCGCCTCGGCGACGAGGAATACGGAATCGACATCCTGCGCGTGCAGGAGATCCGCTCCTACGAAGCGCCGACCCGCATCGCCAACGCGCCCTCGTTCATCAAGGGCGTGGTCAACCTGCGCGGCGTGATCGTGCCGATCATCGACCTGCGCCTGAAGCTCGGCTGCCCCACGGCCGAATACAACGGCTTCACCGTCGTCATCGTGCTCAACGTGCGCGGGCGCGTCGTCGGCGCGGTGGTCGACTCGGTCTCGGACGTGCTCGAACTCGGCAAGGACCACATCAAGCCCGCGCCCGAACTCAGCTCGAGCGTCGACGCCCACTACATCACCGGCATCGGCGCGGTGAAGAACGGCGACGTCGAGCGCATGCTCATCCTCATGGACATCGAGGCCTTGATGAGCAGCGCCGAGATGGGGCTGATGAACAGCCTGTCCTGAGCGGCGGGCCGCGCCTGCGGCGCGCCAGCCAGCGATCGACCCGCGGCGCGGGGCCCGGCCCTGGCGCCGCTTCTTCGTTTGCCGAAGCTTCGACTACAAGACGGCAGCGCGGCGCAGCGTCTCGACGACCGGCCGCCGCAGCACCTCGCGCAGCCCCCACCAGCCGGCAGCCAGCGCCAGCAAGGCCCCGGCCACCGCCCCCGCCAGAGGCACCCAGGGCGAAGGGTTCCAGCTGAACTCGAAGACCCAGCGCGCCAGGGCCCAGCCCACGGCCTCGGCCGCGACCGAGGCCAGCCCCCCCGCGAGCGCGCCGACCCCGAGCAGTTCGGCGCGCTGCACCTGGGCGAGCAGGCGCGAGCCCGCGCCCAGCGCGCGCAGCACCGCGAACTCGCGCGCGCGCGATTCGCGCGTCGCGCTCACCGCCGCGAACAGCACCACGAGCCCGGCGACGAGGGTGAAGCCGAACAGGAACTCGACCGCGCGGATCACCTGGTCGAGCACCTGCTGCACCTGCGCGATCGAGGCCGAGACATCGATGTCGGTGAGGTTCGGAAATTCGTGCGCGAGGCGGCTGTCGAAATGCGGATCGGCCGGCGCACGGAAGGCGCTGATGTAGGACAGCGGCAGGTCGGGCATCGAAGCGCGCGGAAACAGCACGAAGAAGTTCACGCGCATCGAACCCCAGTCGACCTTGCGCAGGCTGGTGATGCGGCCCTCCTTGGTCTGGCCGGCGATGTCGAAGCGCAGGCGGTCGCCGAGCTTCAGGCCCAGCGTCTGCGCCAGCCCCTGCTCCACCGAGAGCGCGTCGGCCTCGCCCGGGGTCCAGCGCCCGGCCACGATCTGGTTGGCCTGCGGCAGGGTCGCGCTATGGCTGAGGTTGAACTCGCGGTCGACGAGGTGGCGCGCGCGCTCGTCGGCATACTGGTCCGAACGGACCGGGTTGCCGTTGATCGCGACGAGGCGGCCGCGGATCATCGGATACCAGTCGAAGCGGGCGACACCGGCCGCCTTCAAGGCCTGTCGGAACGGATCGGCCTGCTCGGGCTGGAGGTTGATGACGAAGCGGTTGGGCGCGTCCGGCGGCGTCGCGCGGCGCCAGCTCGCGATCAAGTCGGTGCGCAGCAGCACGAGCAGCACGAGCGCGAGCAGGCCGACCGACAAGGCCGTGACCTGGAGCACCGCGAACACCGGCCGCGCCGCAATCTGGCGCGTGGCGAGCACGAGCCAGCGCGGCGCCCCGGCCTCGGGCACGGCGCGCCGCAGCAGCCCGACCGCGAGCCAGGCCAGCAGCGCGAACAAGGCGATGGCGCCGGCAAAGCCGCCGACCGCGATCAACCCGAGCTTCAGGTCCGAAGCCACGGCCAGGAGCAGGGCCGCGAAACCCGCCACGCCGGCGCCGAGCACGAGCAGCGACGACGCCTTGGGCGCGCCGACATCGCGCCGGATGACGCGCAGCGGCGGCACCCGCGCCAGCTGCAGCACCGGCGGCAGGCCGAAGCCGAGCAGCAGCGTCATGCCCACGCCCAGGCCGAAGAGCGCGGGCCAGGGCCCGGGCCAGGGCAGCGAGCTCTGGACGAGGCCGCCGAGCAGCCAGACGAAGACGTAATGGACGAGAAAACCGATCGCGACACCGACGCCGCTGGCGAGCAGCCCGAGCGCCGCGAACTCGAGCACGTAGGCGCCGGCAATGCGGCGCTGCGACAGGCCGAGCACGCGCAGCATGGCGCAGTCGTCGAGATGGCGCGAGGCGAAATCGCGCGAGGCAATGGCCACCGCCACCGCCGCCAGCAGCGCCGCGAGCAAGGCCACGAGGTTGAGGAAATTGGCCGCGCGGTCCAGCGTCTGCGTCATCTCGGGCCGCCCCGACTGCAGCGACTCGAGACGCACGCCGCGCAGCGGGCCGGCGCGGATGCGGGCCTGGGCCTCGGCGACGAAGCGCCGCAGCGCCGCCTCGTGCCCGGCCGGCGCCGCCACCGCGAGGCGGTAGCTGACGCGGCTGCCGGTCTGGACGAGCCCGGTGGCGGCGAGGTCGGATTCGGCGAGCATGACGCGCGGCGCGAAGCTCATGAAGCCGGCACCGCGATCGGGTTCGAGGACGATGAGGCGGGTGATGCGCAGGCTCGCGTCGCCGAGCTGGAGCATGTCGCCCACCTTCAGCTGCAAGGCGTCGAGCAGGGCCGGGTCGACCCAGGCCGTTCCCGGCGACGGGGCCGCGGCCAGGGTCTGCACCGGGCCCTCCACGCTGGAACGCAACTGGAGCGCGCCGCGCAAGGGGTAGTCCGGGCTCACGGCCTTGACCGCGACCAGTCGGGTCGCGCCGCCGTGATCGTCGGGGGCACGCGCCATGCTCGGGAACGCCGCGCTGCGGGCGATGCGCAAGCCCAGGGCGCGCGCCGCGGCCGCGAATTCGGGCGGCGGCGGGTGGTCGCTGGCAATCAGCGCATCGCCGCCCAGCAGTTGGTTGGCATCGCGCGCGAGGCCGGCCTCGAGGCGGTCGGCGAAGAAGCCCACGGCGCTGAGCGCCGCCACCGCGAGCAGCACCGCGAGCGCGAGCAGCCGCAACTCGCCGGCACGCAGATCGCGCCGGGCCTGGCGCCAGGCGAGCGCGGCGATCGAAACGGAGTTCATCGGCCAACGGTAACCGAAGCGGCCGGGGCGCGCTCCGGGCCAGCCGCATCAGCCCGCGAGCCGGCGCGGCCTCCAATGCGCCAATGCGCCAATGCGCCAATGCAAAATAACCTCCCAATTACACAGACCCCACTCGCACTGCCCCAGGAGCCCCGCCCGTGCATTCGCGCGCCCTTCGCCGATTCCTCATCCATTCGGCCCTGGCCGCCGGGGCCCTGGCGCTGGCCGCCTGCTCGCTCGCGCCGACCCAACGTGATTCGGCCTCATCCGCGGCACCCGCCGTGTCCGCCGTGTCGCCGCGTGCGGTCAAGGTCATGGTCGTCACACTCTTCGCGCCCGAGGCACAGGCCTGGACGAAGAAGCTGGCTTTCGATCAGGGCGTCGCGGTTAACCAGCCCGACCTGGCCTACGGCACCGAGTTGTTTCAACTGAACGCGGCGCTTCTGCAGCGTGCTCTGGCGCTGTCGCGCACCGCCACGCTGGCCGACACGGACCCCGCCAAGGCCTATCGCAAGTCGTATCCCCAAGCAACGGCACAGGCCGCGCGTCGGTGCTGCAATGCGACACCGTCTCCGGCGACACCTACTGGCACGGCGATCGGCTGGGCC
>JAGWTS010000019.1 GCA_028868875.1 Burkholderiales bacterium
ACCGACAGGCGGCACAGCATGCCGGGCTCGAGCGTGCCGAGCCAGTCCTCGGCGGCGGCCCCCGCGCCGCCGTCGCCGTCGAGGTCGATCGGCACCGTGGGCAGCGCCTCGTGCAGGCCCATGTGGCTGGGGGCCGCATCGCGGCTCGCGTCCGCCTCGGCGGAGAGCTGCGCATGGGCCGTTTCAGGCAGCTCGGCCGCAACCGATTCGGGCTCCGGCGCCGCAGGCACGTGGCGGCGGCGGCTGCCGTCGCTGTCCCAATCGACGGCTTGCGCGCCTGCGCTCGGCCAGGGCTTGCGCAGCACGCGGCCCAGGTCCAGCAGCTCGGCCTCGATGCGCGCCGGCGCGATGCCGGCATCCGTCAGGCCCAGCCGCGCGTGGGTCATGCAGCGCGTGAAGACCTCCGGGGCCATGGGCTGCCGGCGCGCGCGGCGGCACAACTCCAGCATCTCGTCGGCGGCGGCGGATTGCTCGGCCACGCGCTCGCTGTCCAGCCCATGGGTGTGCGCGCTGTGGGCCAGCACCGTGGTCCAGGGGCCGACCAGGAACTGGCGCAGGCCCGCCGGCACCCAGCACGGGTGGGCGCGCTCGGCCAGCTGCTCGCGCACGCGCCGCTCGATGTCTTCGCTCGCCATCCGCGCCTGCATGGCCTCGGCCTGCGGTGCGACGCGCGCGGCCTCCTGGTTCAGCAGGTCGTGGGTGGCCCCGTCCATCGCCGCCAGCGCCACGCCGATCTGGCTGGCGTCGGGCGGATCGGTCTGCTCCAGCTTCGTGATGGCTTCGTCGAGCGCGGCGCCGGCCGCGCCGGCACAGGTGAAATCGGCGCCCTCGAACACCGTGCCGGCCGAAGCCAGGCGATCCAGCAGCTGCCAAAGCGGGTGCCGGGGCTGCTGCCACAGCTCGGGTTCGGTGACGGCCAGCCGGCGCGCCGGCGGGCCCAGCCGGTGGATCAGCCGGCGCGCGCCGTCGGTCAGGGACACCCGGCTGAGCAGCAGGCTCAGCAGGCGTGCCATCAACTCGTCCGGCACCAGGATGCCGCGCTCGGGGTCGCGCGCCGCCAGCTTGCGCAGGGCGCCGGCCAGGACCTCGTACGGGGCCGACGCGGCAGCGCCGCCGCCCGCTTCGCTGCGCGCGCGCTGCGCCTGCGTCGGGACGGGGAAGGCGGACGGGGGGCGCAAGTCGACTGCGGCGTCGGGGGCGGGGGCGGCGGTCGCCCCCTCGCCCGCCCCGGCATCGTCTTCGGGCGGGGGGCCGCCGCTGCGGCGAAAGCCGCTGGGCTCCACGCCCCATTCGGTCAGCCGCTCGAGCTGGCGCGCATAGACGCGCGCCAGCTGGCTGCCGACGGCCGGCGCCAGTTCACGCAGCAGCAGCAATCGGTCGCTGGCGTCGAGACCGAAGTCGGCGCTGGCGCGGCGCAGCGCGCTGGCGACCACGGCCGGGCGCATCGGGTTGGCGTCGGGGTCCAGGTCGACCAGGCCCCGCAGGCGCGAGCAGCGCGCCGCCAGGTCGCGCAGCGCGGCTTCGGCCTCCAGCTCGACCACCTGCCCCAGGCGCGAGAGCGCGATGTCGATGTCGATGGCGTCGTCGTCCAGCAGCGACAGCGCCGGCTCCCTCCCGGGACGCAGGGCGGGCGCGACCCCTTCGTCGACACGTCCGGCCAGGTCTTGGTCGACCTCCTGCACCAGGGACTGCTCCAGCAACCGCGTCCAATCCGTGATCCGGCGGCGCAATGCGGCCTCGAGATCGACCAGGCGTTGCCGCTCCTCGATCCCGGTGGCGCGCTCGCGCGCCCGCTCCAGGCCTTCTGCAGTGGCCACGAAGGCCGCAGGCAGCCATTCGGGCAGGTGGCGACGCAGCGCCTTGACGTAGGCTTGCACGTAAGGCCGGGCGCGGGCGGCCAGACCGATCGTGTCTGCTGTCGAGGTGTCGGGCATCTGGGCGGGGCGGGCGGGGAAAGGGAGGTCCAGGTCCCTTATCGGCAGGCTCGCGCACCAATGTAGGGTGAGATCGCCGGATTCCGTGCGGGCTTGTCCCGACCGCGGTGCACACGGCCACCCGCCACGGCAGCCGGACCTATCCCTTCGACTTCAGGCGTGGGCCGATCGGCGCCCCACCGAGCGCACCTTGAACGCGAGCATCAGCAGCAGGATGCCGAAGACGATTGCGCAGATGCCGCGCAACAGCCGCAGCCACCAGTTCCGGGACATGGCCTCGGTCAGCCAATTTTCGGAATTTCTCGAATCCACCGAGGCTCCCATCACAGGCACCTCCTTGTTGAACCGAGTGATCGCGATCGCGAGCCGCGGCCTAGCGATCAGGAGAACGGCCGCACCGGCAAGGGGGGCTGGCCAGGGCGGTGCGGCAACGGCCCGGCGCGCTTGTGGATGCGTGCCCCTCGAGTCGACGACCCCCCGGTGGCCGGGCCCCCCATCGACGGGCTCTCCGGCCGCTTACGATCCACGCTCCTTGCGGATGACTTCCAGGCTGCGGATACATGAATCACTGGTCAGAGTGGGGCGCCCAGCTTGGGGCGGCATTGCCCTCCGCGAAGGCTCTCGGGTACTGGCTCGCCGCCGGGTGGAGCGCGCTGATCATCGTGCAGACCCTATACGTCATCATGCAGCGCCGCTCACCTGTGGCGACGCTGGGCTGGATCATTGCCCTGAACCTGCTGCCGGTGGTGGGACTGATCGGCTACCGCATCTTCGGCCCCATGCGGGTGCGGCGCCAGCAACTCAAGCGCGAGCGCGGCATCGCCGCGCTGAGTTCGCACAAGGAGCGCCTCGCGCTGCGCGAGGAGCACCCCCACCCGCCGCTGTGGGCCGTGCAGCACTCGCGCCTGATCGAGCAGGCCTGCGGCATCCCCATGTCGTCGGCTCGAACCGTCACGCTGCTGCGCGACGGCGTGGCCACCCTGGCGTCCATGCTGCAGGCCGTGGCTGCGGCGCGCAAGCACATCCACCTCGAGTACTACATCTTCGAACCCGACCAGGTGGGCACCCCCCTGCGCGACGCCTTGATCGCGAAGCTGAAAGACGGCGCGCAAGTGCGCCTGCTGGTCGACGCCATGGGCTCGCCCAAGATGGCCGGCCGCTTCGGCCGGACCTTCCTGAAGGAATACCTGGCCCTGGGCGGCGAGTTCGCGGTGTTCCACCCCACGCGGCTGGCCGCGCTGCGCCCGGTGTTGAACCTGCGTACCCACCGCAAGATCCTGATCTGCGACGGCGTCGTCGGTTTCACCGGCGGCATCAACATCACCGAAACCGAGAACGAAGCCCTGCGCGCCGACGCCTACCGCGACACCCACCTGCGCCTGGACGGGGCTGCCGTGCGCTGGCTGCAACTGGTATTCCTCGAAGACTGGGCCTACGCCCACAGCAACGGCAAGGCAGCCGGACCGGCGCACTTGAAATTGGCGGCCGACCTGATCGTCCAGACCGAACCCGGGCCCACCGCGGTGCAGATCGTTGCCAGCGGACCGGACACCAACGGCGAGGCCATTCACCGCGCGGTGATCGACGCCCTGCACTCGGCACGCCACCGGGTCTGGATCACCACGCCCTACTTCGTCCCGACCGAAGGCGCGCTCTACGCGCTGACCGCCGCGGCCCTGCGCGGCGTGGACGTGAAGCTGCTGGTCCCCCGGCGCAGCGACTCGCGGCTGGTGACCGCGGCAGCCCAGTCTTACTTCGAGGAATTGCAGGCCGCAGGCGTGAAGGTGTTCGAGTACCAGGCCCGCATGCTGCATTCCAAGACCCTGTTGATCGACGACCAGTATGGGCAGGTCGGGACCGCGAACTTCGACCATCGCAGCTTCCGGCTGAACTTCGAGGTGGCCGTGGCCCTGTTCGATGCGGGCATCAACGCCCAATTGGCCGCCGATTTCGAGCACGACCTGCGCCATTCCAGCGTCGTGGCGCGGCAGTCCAGGCTGCCCTGGCCCGAGCGCTTCATGCAGGCCGTTGCGCGCTTGTTCTCGCCGATCCTGTGACCGGCCGACCGCAGCCAGGCCGCGGCCGGACATCCGCGGAGGCTGGCGCCATCGTCACGCCCCGTTCGGCCGGGCCCGATTCGGGCTTCGATTCGGGCTTCGATGCGGGCTTCGATGCGGGCATTCGGAGCACGACGCCCCGGCGCGCTCATTTCGAATGCACCGACCGCAAATGCCCTTTCGCCGGCCTCGGCGCGACGGCAGGAGCCTGCGCCCCCCGGGCCAGCCCGCCGAGGATGCCGCACTGATCCGCGGACCGCGCTTCGAGGCAGGACTCGCGCAAGGCCTTCAACTGCCGCTCGAGGACGCGGAGTTCGCGGATCCGCTTCGAGACATGGCCGATGTGCGCGTCGAGCAGGGCGTTGACGTCGCCGCAGTCTTCCCCGGGAGCGTCCCTGACCCGCAGCAGCACGCGCACCTCCTCGAGCGACATGTCGAGTCCACGGCAGAACCGGATGAAGGAAAGCCGCTCGACATGGCCGGGCTCGTAGACCCGGAAGTTGCCCTGGGACCGCGGCGGCGATGGAAGAAGGCCTTCACGCTCGTAGTAGCGGATGGTCTCGATGGGGGTGGCCGCCGCGACCGCCAGTTCGCCGATCTTCATCGCCCTCTCTCCTCGGTGACGGACTTGACAGTGTAGGGTCTTGACTCTGCAGCAACTACAGGTCTTCCAATGGCGGCCATGAGCGAACCGGCCTCCACTTCGACCCCCCACGCCCACCAGCCCCACCACGCCGGACACGGGCACGGCCACACCGAAAGTTGTTGTAGCGCCGCCTGTTCCGCCGCCGTGCTGCCGCCCTCGCCTGCTTCTTCGGCGGCGCCCGCCGCCGAGTCGCTGTTGCTGCGAATCCCGGCCATGGACTGCCCCACCGAGGAGGGGCAGATCCGCCGCGCCCTGGAGTCCTTCGGCAGCATCCGCCGCCTGCGCTTCGACCTCGCCGGCCGCGCCTTGGCGGTCGAGGCCCCGCCATCGGCCTGGGACGCCATCGTCGGCGCCATCCAGGGCGCCGGCTTCGCGACCGAAATCTTGTCGGCGCCGCCGGCTCCGGAAGCCGGCGTGAAGGCGCAACGCACCGAGTTCTTGCGCCTGCTTGCCGCCCTCGCCGTCGCCGTGCTGGCGGAGGGCGTGCACTTCCTGGCCCCGGACGCGATGAGCTGGAAGCTCGGCGGCATGGCCTTGGCCGCCGGGGCCATCGCGCTGGCCGGCCTGTCGGTGTTCCGCAAGGGCCTGGCAGCGCTGTTCAGGGCCCGGCTCGACATCAACGCCTTGATGAGCGTGGCGGTGGCCGGCGCCTTCGCCATCGGCCAGTGGCCCGAGGCGGCCATGGTGATGGCGCTGTACGCGCTGGCCGAGCTCATCGAGGCGCGCGCCGTCGACCGCGCGCGCAACGCCATTGCCGGGCTGCTGGCGCTGTCGCCGCAGCAGGCCGAAATGCGGCAAGCCGACGGCGCCTGGGCGAGCGTCGCCGCCAAGGAGGTCGCCGTGGGCGCCGTCGTGCGCGTGCGTCCGGGGGAACGCCTGGCGCTCGATGGCCGCGTGACGAAGGGCCAGGGGGCCGTGGACCAGTCGCCGGTCACCGGCGAAAGCGTTCCGGTGGACAAGGGCCCGGGCGACGAGGTCTTTGCCGGCACCATCAACCAGAACGGCGCGCTGGAGTTCGAGGTCACGGCGCCGGCCGGCGATACCGTGCTCGCGCGCATCATCCACGCGGTCGAGGAAGCGCAAGGCAAGCGCGCGCCGACGCAGCGCCTGGTGGACCGCTTTGCCGAGGTCTACACGCCCGCCGTCTTCGTGCTGGCGCTGGCGGTCGCGCTCGGTGCACCGCTGCTGCTGGGATGGCCGTGGCTCGCCGCGCTCTACAAGGCACTGGTGCTGCTCGTCATCGCCTGCCCCTGCGCGCTCGTGATCTCGACCCCCGTCACGGTCGTGAGCGGCCTGGCGGCGGCGGCCCGCCGCGGCATCCTCATCAAGGGCGGCGTCTATCTCGAACAGGCGCGCCGCCTCGACACGGTGGCACTGGACAAGACCGGAACGGTGACCGAAGGCAAGCCCAGGCTGGTGGCGCAAGCCGTTCTCAGTGACGCCATCGCGGCGGACGAGGTCCTGCGCATCGCGCGCAGCCTGGCGGCGCGCTCGGACCATCCGGTGTCCAAGGCGGTCGCACTCGGGCTCGAAGGCGCCCTCCTGCCAGTCGAACGCTTCGGCGCCGAGGCCGGGCGGGGAGTCGGCGGCACGGTCGACGGACGCGACTACGTCCTCGGCAACCATCGCTGGATCGAAGACCGCCGGCAATGCTCGCCTGAACTAGAGGCGCACCTGCACGAGCACGAGATGCAGGGGCGCACCTGCACGCTGCTGGCCGACCCGGACCAGGTGCTGGCGCTCTTCGCGGTGGCCGACACCCTCAAGCCCTCGTCCGAGGAGGCCGTGGCCGAATTGCTTGGCCTGGGCGTGACGCCCGTGATGCTGACCGGCGACAACCTCGCAACGGCCCAGGCCATGGCCGCCCGGGCCGGCATTCAGGAGCTGCGCGCCAACCTGCTGCCGCAGGACAAGCTCGACGCCATCGAGGCCTGGGCGCGCTCGGGCCGCCGCGTCGCCATGGTCGGCGACGGCATCAACGATGCGCCCGCCCTGGCGGCTTCCGCGATCGGATTCGCGATGGGCGGCGCGGGCACCCACAGCGCCATGGAAGCCGCCGACGTCGTCATCATGAACGACGACCTGCGCCGGGTTCCCGAGACCATTCGCCTGTCCCGACGCACCCACGCCGTGCTCTGGCAGAACATCGCGTTGGCCTTGGGCATCAAGCTCGTGTTCCTCTTGCTGGCGCTGTTCGACAACGCCACGATGTGGATGGCCGTGTTCGCCGACATGGGCGCGAGCCTGCTCGTCGTGTTCAACGGCTTGCGGCTGCTGCGGAGCGGGAATCGGTCCCAGCCCGAGCCGGGATCCCGCGCCGGTTGATGCCCGCGCGCGTGGGCCCGGCCTCGACGCCGCCCCGTGCGCCCAAAGTTTCTGCCATCGGCGCGAACGGCGCCCTTCAAGCCGGGATGAATTCGACCGCGCGATGGGCGAGCGCCAGGGCCGGCGCATTCGTGTTGCCCGATGGAATCAGCGGAATGGCCGAGCAGTCGATGACGCGCAGGCCTTCGACGCCGCGCACGCGCAGCTTCGTGTCCAGCACCGCCATCGGATCCCCATCCGGGCCCATGCGCGCCGTGCCCACCGGGTGGTAGTTGGTCTTCACGGTGCGGTTGCAATGGGTGCGCAGGGCTTCGTCGCTCTCGTGTTGCGCGCCCGGCAGCAGTTCGGCCTCGACCATGCCCGCCAGCGGTGCCTGCTGCAGCAGGCGCCGGGCGTGGCGCAGGGCGGCGATCTCGAGCCGCGCATCGTCGGGGTCGCCGAAGAAGTTGGCGTTGACCAGGGGCGGCTCGGCCGGGTCGGCCGAGCGCAGCCGCACCCAGCCGCGGGCACGCGGGCGCAGCAGGCAGGACGTGAGCGTGAGGCCGTGGGTCGGCGTGATGCCGCCGAGGTCGCGGTCGACGTAGATGCTCGGCACGCAATAGAGCTGGATCGTGGGCCGGGGCCCGCCGTCGGGATCGTGGAACAGGCAGGCCTCGACGCCCATCGTGGCCGCCGGGCCGCTGCCGAACAGCAGGTAGCGCAGGCCGTTGCGCAGCATGCGCCAGCCCCGGTCTTCCCCGTAGTAGCCGTAGGCGCCGCGGGTCGTCGCGATGAGCGGCACCTCGTGATGGTCCTGCAGGTTCTGGCCCACGCCGGGGGCATCGTGGACGACGCCGATGCCGTGGCGCTGCAACTCCGCCGCCGGCCCCACGCCCGAGATCATCATCAGCTTGGCCGTGTTGTAGGTGCCGCAGGACAGAAGCACTTCCGATCCGGCACGGGCCTGGTGAACGCCGCTGCGGTCGGCATATTCGATGCCCGCCGCGCGACCGCGCTCGAACAGAATCCGCGTGACCTGGGCCTCGGTGACGAGATGCAGGCGCGGGTCGTCGAACACCTGCGACAGGAAGGCCCGCACCGCGCTGCAGCGCTTGCCGCCGCCGATGGTGTTCTGCATCAGGCCGACGCCGTTCTGGCGCGCGCCGTTGAAGTCGGGGTTGGCCGGAACGCCGCTGGCCCGCGCGGCGGCGATGAAGGCATGCGTCATCGCGCAGGTGTGGCCCGGGTCCGAAACCCAGAGCGGGCCCTCGCTGCCGTGGTATTCGTCCTTCAGCCGCGCGTTGTGCTCCATCGCGCGGAAATGCGGCAGCATGTCGGCATAGGACCAGCCGCTGGCGCCGCCGAGGAAGCGGTCCCAGCCGTCGTAGTCCTCGTGCTGGCCGCGCATGTAGACCATGGCGTTGACGGCGCTGCCGCCACCGAGCAGCCGCGCCTGCGGCACGATGGGCCCGCGGCCATCGAGCGCGGGTTGCGCAACGGTGTGGTGCATCTCGAGCACCGGGTCGCCGGCCAGGAATTTGGTGTAGCCGGCCGGCACGCCCAGCAGCCAAGGGCTGCGCCGGCGCCCGCGCTCGACCAGCAGCACGCGCGCCCCGCGTTCGCGCACGAGACGGGTCGCGACGACGCAGCCGGCCGAACCGCCGCCGGCGACGATGTAGTCGTAATTCATGCCGGTGGCCGCAGGCGGCGACCGCTTTGGCGGTCGAAGAGGAACAGGCGCTCGCGCTCCAGGCGTAGGCCCACGCGCTCGTCGAAGGCGGGCCGGCAATCGCGCGGGGCAAGCGCCGCGACCTGGGTCTCGCCGAGCACCACGGTCACGGCGGAAGCCGTGCCGGTGTACTCGACCGAGAACACCGGCGCCGCGAGGTCGGCAGCTCGCGCGTCGACGATCGACACGTGATCCGGCCGGATCCCGGCGATGACCTCGCCTTCGAGGCCTTGCGGCAGCCCGCCGAGCGTGAAGCCCTCACCCGTCAGCGTGCCGCCGGCCAGGCGGCCGGGAATCAGGTTCATCGGCGGCGAGCCGATGAAGCCGGCGACGAAGAGCTGCTCGGGGTCGTCGTGGATCGCCTCGGGCGTGCCGATCTGCACGATCTCGCCGTGGTTCATCACCGCCACCCGCGTGGCCAGCGTCATCGCCTCGATCTGGTCGTGGGTGACGTAGATCGTCGTCGTCGCCAGTTCGTGGTGCAGGCGCTTCAACTGGGCGCGCATCGAGACGCGCAGGATCGCGTCCAGGTTGGACAGCGGCTCGTCCATCAGGAACAGCCGCGGCGTGCGCACGATGGCGCGCGCCAGGGCCACGCGCTGGCGCTGCCCGCCCGAGAGCGCACGCGGCTTTCGGTGCAGGAATTCGTCGAGGTGCACGCGCGCCGCCACCTGGCCGACGCGCGCGCGGACATCGGCCTCGGCCAAGCGCTTGAGGCGCAGCGGATACGCGATGTTCTCTGCCACGCTCATGTGGGGATACAGGCCGTAGCTCTGGAACACCATCGCGATGTCGCGGTCGCGCGCCGGCACGTCGTTGACGCGCTGGCCGTCGATCGAGATGTCGCCGCCACTCGCGCTCTCGAGCCCCGCGACCATGCGCATGGTCGTCGTCTTGCCGCAGCCCGAAGGCCCGAGCAGGACCAGGAACTCGCCCTCGCGCACGTCGAGGTCGAGGTTCTTCACGGCGACGAAGTCGCCCCAGCGCTTGACCACGCCGCGCAATGTCACCGCCGCCATCCGTCTCCTCCGCTTCGGCATTCCGCCATGCCTTCCGCCCTGCACTCACGTGCCGCGATACTTCGCTTGCCTGACTGTACATCCCACTGTACCATTTCTACATCCCATCTAGAAACCGACTCGAGCCGAAAGCTGCAAGAGCGACCACCGGAGACCTGAATGAGCGATTCCAAGACCGCGCCCGCCTCGGGCCTGCACCTGCCCATCGACCGCCGCAGCCTGCTGCGCGCCGGCAGCCTTCTCGCCGGGGCCGGCGTCCTCGGCGCGAGCCGCCCGCTCTGGGCCGCCGACACCTTCGAGGAGATGAAGCCGCGCTGGACCTCGGCCAAGATCGACTGGCGCCAGCAGGCCGGCAAGACCATCGTGCTCGGCGGCGAGCAGCATTCGTGGATGAAGGCCATCACGCCGCTGCTGCCGCATTTCACGCGCCTCACCGGCATCGAGGTCAAGGTCTCGCTGCAATCGGAAACCGAGTACGTGGCCGACATGCCGGTCAAGCTCGGCGCGAAGAACCCGACCCCGGATGTCTTCATGGTCTGGTCGCTCGGCCAGGCGATCTCGGCGCGCTGGCTCGAGCCGCTCGACGCCATGCTGGCCAATCCCAAGCTCACCGACAACGCCTGGTGGGACGCCGAGGACGTATTTCCCTCTGCGCTCTCGTTCCAGAAATGGAGCGACGGCCACCACTACGCGCTCGCGATCACGGCCGAGGCCCAGACCCTGTTCGCCAACAAGACCCTGCTCGACGCCAAGGGCCTGAAAGTGCCGGCGACGATGGACGAATGGCTGGCCAGCGCCAAGGCCTTGAAGACCCCGACCACGGCCGGCGTCGTGCTGCGCGCGCGCGCCACCGGCGACGCCGCGCCCTGGCCGGCGGGCGGCTTCGTCTTCAGCTACGGCGGCGCCATCATGACCCTGGCTGGCCAGCCCGCGCTGACGAGCCCGGAGACCGTGGCCGCGGTCGAGATGTACGCCCGCATGCTGCGCGAGGCCGGGCCCCTGGGCGTGGGCAACTACCACTGGCAGGAGTGCCTGAACGACTTCATGGGAGGCGCCGCCGCCTTCGGCTGCGATTCGTCTAACTTCGCGACCGACATCGCCGACAAGAGCAAGAGCAAGGTTGCCGGCAACGTGCTGTTCGGGGCCCTGCCCAAGGCCGGAAACCGTCCCGCCAAGCCGAACATGTGGCACTGGGTGGTGGGCATGAACTCGCAGTCCCGGCACAAGGAAGCGACCTGGCTGTTCCTGCAATGGGCCACCTCCAAGCCCACCTGCGAGCTCGCCGCGGCGGCCGGCCTGGCGACGCCGCGCGCTTCGGCCTGGGCCACCAGCGCCTTCGGCCAGCGCTTCGGCGCCCAGGCCGCGCAAGCCACGCTGGCCAACCTCAAGGCCGCCGACGGCGACCTGTTCAAGGCCGCGTGGTTCCACCCCAAGAGCCCGCAGATCCTCGAAGCCTTCGCGATCGCCATCAACCAGGCGGTCACGGGCGCCAAGGACGCGAAGTCAGCCCTGGACGCGGCCAACACGGCCATCCTGAAGGCCCTGGCCTGAGCGCCGCGCCGGCCTCCCAGCGCATGAAGCAGCCCCTTACCGCGGCGGCCCGGGCCTCGCGCGAGCGCCGTCGCTTCATCCTGCTGATGCTGGCGCCGGCCGCGGTGCTGATGATCGGCCTCACGCTGCTGCCCTTCCTGGTCAGCCTGGGGCTGTCGTTCACGAACTACGCGCTGGACACGCCGGACCGCCTGGACTTCATCGCCCTGGGCAACTACCTGCGGCTGTTCAGCGACCCCGATTTCTGGTCCGCCCTGAAGGTCACGCTGGTGTTCACGGTCGCGGCCGTGGCGATCCAACTCGTGCTGGGCGTCGGCATCGCCGCCCTGCTCCACCACGAGACGCGCGGCGTGCCGGTGCTGCGGCTGGTGTACCTGCTGCCGATGGCGATCACGCCGGTGGCGGCGGTGTTCACCTTCCGCATGATGTTCAGCCCCAGCCTCGGGGTCTTCAACTACCTGATGGTCTTGCTCGGCCTGCCGCCGCAGGACTGGCTCGGCTCGCCCGGCATGGCGCTGGGCTCGCTCATCTTCGTCGACTGCTGGCAGTGGACGCCCTTCATCCTGCTCATCGCCGCCGGCGGCCTCGCGGCGATGGACGATGAGCCGCTCGAGGCGGCGCAGATGGACGGCGCGGGCCCGTTCGCCATCTTCTTTCACCACCGATTGCCGATGCTATTCCCCTACCTCGCGGTGGCGATGGTGTTCCGCGCCATCGACGCCTTCAAGACCTTCGACATCATCTTCGTGCTCACCGGCGGCGGGCCGGGCATCGCCACGCGCACGCTGAACCTGCTCGCCTTCAAGCAGGGCATCCAGTTCCTGGCCATGGGCTATGCCGGCGCCATCGCCATCGTCATGCTCATCGCCACCCTGGTGCTGAGCCAGGTCTTCCTGCGCCGGGCGCAGCTCTTCCAGCCCAAGGCGGCCTTGTGAACCCGAACCCGACCCACGCGCCTTTCCGGCCGCCGCCGGCCCCCGTGCGGCTGTGGCGCGCGGGCGCGCCCTGGCTGCGCCGCGCGGTGCTGTGGGCGTTTGCCGTGTGGTGCCTGTTCCCGATCTACTGGCTCGTCACGATGAGCCTGAAGACCGACCTGCAAAGCATTTCGCGCCCGCCGCTGTTCCTGTTCACGCCGACGTTGCAGAACTACGCCGCGGTCGCCCACATGCCCGAGGTCTGGGGCTACTTCGCCAGCTCCAGCATCATCGCCATCGGCAGCACCGCGCTCGGGCTGGCCCTGGGCGTGCCCACGGCCTATGTGCTGGCGCGCTACCGCTTTCGCGGCAACGCCGACTTCGGCTTCTGGATCCTGTCCACGCGCATGACGCCGCCGGTGGCGATGCTGATCCCGTTCTTCGCGCTGTACGTGCGCACGGGGCTCGTGGACACCTACGTCGGGGTCATCATCGCCCACTTCGCGCTCAACCTGTCGATCGTCGTCTGGCTCATGAAAGGCTTCTTCGAAGACCTGCCGCCCGAGCTCGAAGAAGCCGCCTTCATGGACGGTGCCAGCTATTTCCAGGCCTTCCGCCAGATCTGCCTGCCGCTGGCCCTGCCCGGCATCGCCGCCGTGGGGATACTCTCCTTTCTGTTCTCGTGGAACGAATTCCTGTTCTCGATGGTGCTCACCCAGGAGATCCGCACCGTGCCGCTGGGGCTGTACAACTTCGTCGGCTACCAGGAAATCCGCTGGGGCGAACTTTCGGCCTCGGCGGTGCTGATGCTCGCCCCGGTGCTCGCCTTCGTCTTCGTCTTCCAGCGCCAGCTCGTGCGCGGCCTCACCATGGGTGCAATCAAATGAACGAACAAAAGTCGCGGCGCCGCCTGCGCTCCCAGGCCTGGTTCGGCGGCCAGGACAAGGACGCCTTCATCCACCGCTCGTGGATGAAGAACAACGGCCTGCCCGACGACGCCTTCGACGGCCGGCCCGTCATCGGCATCTGCAACACCTTCTCCGAGCTCACGCCCTGCAACGCCCACCTGCGCGAGCTCGCGGCCAAGGTCAAGGCCGGGGTGCTGGAAGCCGGCGGACTGCCGCTGGAGTTTCCGGCGTTCTCCTGCGGCGAGTCGAACCTGCGCCCGACGGCGATGCTGTTCCGCAACCTGGCGTCGATCGATGTCGAGGAAACCATCCGCGCCAACCCGATCGACGGCGTCGTGCTCCTCGCCGGCTGCGACAAGACCACCCCGGCGCTGGTGATGGGGGCGGCGAGCTGCGACCTGCCGGCCATCGTCGTCTCGGGCGGGCCGATGCTCAACGGCCGCTACCAGGGCCGGGCCATCGGCTCGGGCACCGACGTCTGGAAATTCTCCGAAGACGTGCGCGGCGGCAAGATGTCGATGCAGGACTTCATGAACGCCGAAAGCGGCATGTCGCGTTCGGCCGGCCATTGCATGACCATGGGCACGGCCTCGACCATGGCCTGCGTCGCCGAAGCCCTGGGCCTCACCTTGCCCGGCAACGCCGCCTACCCGGCGGTGGACGCGCGCCGCGCCCGCCTCGCCCAGCTCTCGGGTCGGCGCATCGTCGGCATGGTCGAAGAAGACCTGCGGCCTTCGAAGGTGCTGACGCGCCAGGCCTTCGAGAACGCGATCCGCGTCGTCGGCGCGATCGGCGGCTCCACCAACGCCGTCGTCCATCTGCTGGCCATCGCCGGGCGCATCGGCGTGCCCTTGTCCTTGGCCGACTGGGACCGCCTGGGCCGGGACGTGCCGACCCTGGTCGACCTCATGCCCGCCGGCCGCTTCCTGATGGAGGAGTTCTGCTATGCCGGCGGCCTGCCGGCCTTGATGACGCGGATTGCCGATCTGCTGCAGCTCGACGCCCTCACCGTGAGCGGCCTCGCGCTGGGCCAGGCCATCGCCGGCGCCGAGGTGCTGGACGCCGAGGTGATCCGCGAGCGCGACAAGCCGCTCACGCCCCAGGGCGGCATCGCCGTGCTGCGCGGCAACCTCGCGCCAAACGGTGCGGTGCTCAAGCCCTCGGCGGCCACGCCCGAGCTGCTCACGCACACCGGCCGCGCCGTGGTCTTCGCCGACATCGACGACTTCAAGCGCCGCGTCGACGATCCGGCGCTGGACATCGACGAGCACTGCATCATGGTGCTGCAGAACTGCGGCCCGCGCGGCTACCCCGGCATGGCCGAGGTGGGCAACATGGCCTTGCCGCGCAAGCTGCTCGAAAAAGGCGTGCGCGACATGGTTCGCATCTCGGATGCGCGCATGAGCGGCACCGCCTTCGGCACCGTGGTGCTGCACGTCGCGCCCGAGGCCGCCGCGGGCGGCCCGCTGGCCCTGGTGCGCGACGGCGACCTGATCACGCTCGACGTCCCCGCGCGCCGCCTGCACCTCGAGGTGGACGAGGCCGAACTCGAGCGCCGGCGCGCCGACTGGATGCCGCCCCGGCGCAAGCTGCGCGGCGGCTACGAGACGCTGTACGTCGAACGCGTCGAGCAGGCCGACCGCGGCGCCGATCTCGACTTCCTGGTCGGCTGCCGCGGTCACGAGGTGCCGCGCGAAAGCCACTGACAGCGGCGGCGGCGGTCATACTCCGGTCGAGACCGCTTCAGCCGCCCTCGATGTCATCGCCCCGCCCGACCCGTACGCCCGCGCCCACGCCGGCCCGCAAGCGCCCCCGCAAGCCCGTTGCCGCGACGGCGGCGCGGCCGGGTCCGGGAAAGGCCCGCAAGGCCGCCCCGGCCCTGCCCGGCGGCGGCACCTTGATGCAGCGCTCGACGCAGGAGATCGGCAGCCGCATCGTGCGCGGCGTCTATCCGCCGGGCACGGTGCTGCCTTTCGAGGAAGACATCGGGCGCGAGCTGGGGGTCGGGCGCAACATCGTGCGCGAGGCCATCAAGGCACTCGTCGCCAAGGGCATGCTCGTGACGGCGCGGCGCGCCGGCACCACGGTGCTGCCCAAGGCGCGCTGGAACCTGCTCGACCCCGAAGTGCTGCAATGGGCGGTGGCCAGCGAACGCAACCGCGCCGAACTCATTGCCGAACTGACCCAGCTGCGCCGCATTCTCGAACCCGAGGTGGCGGCGCTGGCGGCGGCCAACGCCGGCCGCGCCGACGCGCTGCGGCTGTTCGAAGCCTACGAATCGATGGAGCGCGACAACCAGGATCCGCTGTGCGCGATCGCGGCCGACATCCAGTTCCACGAGCGCCTGTTCGAAGCCACGCACAACCAGCTCATCCAGAGCCTGGTGAAATCGTTCGTGGTCTTGCTGCGCAGCATCTTCGAGTTGTCGATCCGCAGCGAAGGCGGCTTCATCCGCAACCTGGGCGAACACCTCACCGTGGCCGAAGCGGTCTCGCGCGGCGACGCCGAAGGCGCGCGCAACGCGATGCGGCTGCTGCTGGGCAAGAACGAAGCGGACCTCGTCAGCGCCAAGGCCTTGCCGGCGCCGCCGCGCCCTCAACAACCCTGAACCGAAAGCAAGCCCTCGCCATGCAAGGCATCTGGCCCATTCTCTACGCCTACTTCGATGCCTCCGACCGGCTCGACCGCGATGCGATGCGGCGCCAGGTCGAAGCGGCGCTGCGTTGCGGCGCGCCCGGCGTGGCCGTGCTCGGCCTCGCGACCGAGGTCAACAAGCTCTCGTTCGACGAGAAGCGCTGCGTGGTCGAATGGGCCGCCGCCGACCTTCGAGGCGCGGCGCCGCTGGCCCTGACGCTGAGCGGTGCCACGGTCGAGGAACAGATCGAGCTGGCGCGCATCGGGCTCGAGGCGCAGGCCGGCTGGTTCATCCTCCAGCCGCCCGCGGGAGCGAAGCCGGCCGAAGCCGAACTGGCGCACTTCTTCGGCCGCGTTCTCGCACGCCTCGCTGAACTGGCGCCGCAGGTGCCGGTGGGCATCCAGAACGCGCCCGAATTTCTCGGCGTCGGCCTCGGCCCGGAAAGACTGGCGGCCCTGCGGCGCGAACACGCGAACCTGAAGTTCCTCAAGGGCGAGGCGCCCGCGGTGGTCATCGAGCGGACCGTGCAGCGCCTGGGGCAGGGCTTTCCGGTCCTCAACGGCCGCGGCGGGCTGGAATTGATCGACAACCTGCGCGCCGGATGCGCCGGCATGATCGTCGCGCCCGACTGCGCCTGGGAACAGCAGCGCGTGGCCGAACTGCTCGCCGCCGGCCGCGACAACGAAGCCGAGCGGCTTTACGCAGAGATCCTGCCCGGCATCGTGTTCGTGATGCAGTCGCTCGAGGCCTTGACGGTCTACGGCAAGCGCATCGCCGCCTGGCGCAGCGGATTCGAGGTCCTGCTCGACCGCCGATGCCCGCTCGAGCCCACCCCCTTCGGACTGAAGACCGCGCGCCGCTTTGCCGAGGCGCTCGGGCCCTTGCCGGGCTGTGCGATGACACCCGTTCTTCGGGAGAACTGACTGAAGCCCGAAATGGCGCACGACCCAGTGATGCGGCGCTGGTGGTCGCACATGCGCGACATCATGCGCAGCCAGCCCGGTCGTCGAGCCCCTGCCCTGCATGTTCCACATGGATTGACCGAGGCCCGCAGGCCGGCGACTGCTTTCCAAGCGCGACGCGCTTCGCGCCGGCCGCTGAGGGCGCACTAAAGCAATCCCCCAGGACGAGTTCGGCATCGACCGTCGGGCGCGTCGGCAGCAGGCTGTCGAATCGACCCCGCTTGGCACCGGGCGACAATGCCGCATGCGCTCATCTGCTGCCACTAGCGCCGACCGGATTCCTCGCGGCGTCTGGGTGCTCGGCTTCGTCAGCCTGCTCATGGACGTTTCGTCCGAGATGATCCACAGCCTGCTGCCGCTCTTCCTCGTCGGGCCTCTGGGAGTGAGCGTGTTCGCGGTCGGCGTGATCGAGGGCGTAGCCGAATCGACCGCACTCATCACGAAGGTGTTCTCGGGCGTGCTCAGCGACCACCTCGGCCGGCGCAAAGGGCTCGCGGTGCTGGGCTATGCGCTGGGCGCGATCTCGAAGCCGGCCTTCGCGCTCGCCCAGGGCGTCGGCCTCGTCGTCAGCGCCCGCTTCGTCGACCGCATCGGCAAGGGCATCCGCGGGGCGCCGCGCGATGCGCTCATCGCCGACCTCACGCCGGCGCCGATCCGCGGCGCCGCGTTCGGACTGCGCCAGTCGCTGGACACCATCGGCGCCTTTGCCGGCCCGCTGCTCGCCACGGTGCTGATGCTGCGCTGGGTGGACGACTTCCGCGCGGTGTTCTGGGTCGCGACGATTCCGGCCGCAGCGGCGGTGCTGCTGCTGGCCGTCGGAGTGCGCGAACCCGCGCGCGCTGCGGCGGCGCGCCGCGGCAACCCGATCCGGCGCGAGTCGCTCGCCCGCCTGGGGCGCGGCTTCTGGTGGGTGGTCGGCGTCGGCGCGATCTTCACGCTCGCCCGCTTCAGCGAGGCCTTCCTCGTCCTGCGCGCATCGCAGCTCGGGGTTGCCGATGCCTGGGTGCCTCTCGTCATGGTCGGCATGAACGTCGTCTATGCGGCCACCGCCTACCCCTTCGGAAAATGGTCCGATGCGGTGAGCCATCGGGCGCTGCTGGCGCTCGGCCTGGTGGTGCTGGTGGCGGCAGACCTCGTCCTCGCGTCCGCCCCCGGCCTCCTCATGCTGGGCCTGGGCGTCGCGCTCTGGGGCGTGCACATGGGCATCACCCAGGGCCTGCTCGCGGCGATGGTCGCCGACACCGCACCCGACGACCTGCGCGGTACTGCCTACGGCTTCTTCAACCTGATGAGCGGCATCACCATGCTCGTGGCGAGCGTGCTGGCCGGCCTGCTGTGGCAATCGCTCGGACCGGCGGCCACGTTCCGGGTGGGAGCCGCCTTCGCGGCCCTCGCGATGCTCGCCCTCGCCGTCGGGGGCCCGCTGCGGGCCGCGCCGCGGCGCGGCTGAGGGCGTCAATCGCCGCCGTCGGGGTCGGCCGGGTCCGAAGCGGCCTCGCCATGCGCGCAGGCCTGCATCGTGCGGCGCACCCGCTTCACGTGGCAATGGCTCGTCGTGATGCCGAACCGGCTGCAGATCGCGGCCGGCTCGAAGGCGAGAACTCGCGCATCATGAAGACCCGGCCTGCATGCGCCGCCAGCCGGCTCAGGCGGGCCTCGAAGACGGCCCAGAACTGCCGCGTCTGCACCGACGCCCCGGGGTCGGGCCAGACGCAGGGCCGCGACTCGTCGCGCCAGGCCCCGCGTTCGTTGGCCACGGCCCGCCTGTAAGGATTCGACGGGTCGGACCGTCTGTTCGAAATACATTCGCGAGACCCCATGGAAATCGAACCCTCGCAACCCGGGAGCGGCGCCTGGCACCGCCGCCGATTGTCGGCAACCGCAGGGCGCTGCCTTGGCGCGCGGCTCCGACAATCGCCACCATGCCTGCCCCAGCCATGATCCGACGCCGACACTTTCCGTTCCTGCTCGCGGCGGCCGCGGCGCCGGCCTGGGCCCGCGCCGCGGCCGCGCCGCCCTGGGGCGAGGTGCTGGCGAAGGCGCGCGGCCAGACCGTGTTCTGGAACGCCTGGGCCGGCGAAGAGAAGACCAACGATTTCATTGCCTGGACGGGCCGGCAGACGCGCTCGCGCTACGGTGTCGAGGTGCAGCACGTGCGCCTGAACGACACGGCCGAGGCGGTGACGCGGGTGGTCGCCGAGAAGGCGGCCGGGCGCGACCGCGACGGCAGCGTCGACCTCATCTGGATCAACGGCCCGAACCTGCTGAACATGAAGCAGCACGACCTGCTGTACGGCCCGGTCGACCCGCTGCTGCCCGCCTACCGCTTCGTCGACACCACGCACAAGCGCTCGAACGTCATCGACTTCACGACCCCGGTCGACGGCATGGCCGTGCCCTGGCGCATGGCGCAGATCGTCTTCGTCTACGACTCGGCGCGCATCCGCGACGCGGCGCAGGTGCCGCGCTCGGCGCCGGCGCTGCTCGATTGGGCAGGCCGCAACCCGGGCCGCCTGACGCACCCGAACGTGAGCAACTTCCTCGGCGCCACCTTCCTGAAGCAGGCCTTGTACGAGTTCGTCGACGATCCGCAGGTGTTGCAGGCCGAGCCGAGCGATGCCGTTTTCGATCGCATCAGCGCGCCGCTGTGGGCCTGGTACGACCGGCTGCGCCCGCAGCTCTGGCGCCGGGGCCGGCAGTTCCCCGAGAACGGCGCGGCCCAGCGCCAGTTGCTCGCCGACGGCGAGATCGACATCACGATCTCCTTCAATCCGACCGAGGCCGCGGTGTCGGTGCTCGCCGGCCTGCTGCCACCGAGCGTGCGCACCTTCGCCTTCACGCGCGGCACCATCGGCAACACCAGCTTCGTCGCGATTCCCTACAACGCGAGGAACAAGGAAGGTGCCCTGGTGGTCGCGAACTTCCTGCTCGAGCCGGCAACCCAGGCCCGGGCCCAGGACATCCGACATCTGGGCAACCTCAACGTGCTCGACCTCGCCCGCCTCGCGCCGGCCGAGCGCGCGCTGTTCGAGCACCTGACCCCCAGCCCCTCGCTGCCCACCGCGGCCGAACTCGGCACGCCGCTGCAGGAGCCCCATGCGTCGTGGATGACGCGCATCGCCGCCCAATGGCAGAAGCGCTACACGGGCTGAGGGCCGCGGCGCCGGCCGCCCCCCGGGCCGCGCGCCGCGGCGCCGGCCTCGGGCTGTTCCCGGCGCTGACCCTGCTCGCGTTCTCGCTGCCGATCCTGGCCGGGCTGCTCGGTACCTTGCTGCCCGCCTTCGGCTACCTGCCGGCGCTGGGCGGCACCGCCATGAGCACCGCCCCCTGGTCCGCGCTCGTGGCCGCACCGGGCTTCGCGACGTCGCTGCGCCTGACCCTCGTGACGGGCTGGCTCGCGGCGCTGCTGTCCTTCGGGCTCGCCGTGGCCATCGTCGCCTTCCTCCACCATCGCCGCTGGTCGGCGCGCCTGGGCGAGGCGATGGCGCCGATGCTGGCGATGCCGCATTCGGCGCTCGCCATCGGGCTGGCGTTCCTGATCGCGCCTTCGGGCTGGCTCGTGCGCTGCATCTCGCCGCGGCTCACGGGCTGGGAGATTCCGCCCGACATCGCGACCACGGGCCACCCCTCGGGCTGGCCCGTGGTGGCGGCGTTGCTTCTCAAGGAAGTGCCCTACCTCGTGCTCATGCTGCTGGCCGCGCTCAACCAGGTGCCGGCGCGGGCGCAGCTTCGGGTGGCGCGCTCGCTCGGCTACGGGCCGGTGCAGGCCTGGTTCGACGTCGTGCTGCCCCAGGTCTACGCCCAGATCCGCCTGCCGATCTACGCCGTGCTGGCGTTCTCGCTCTCGGTCGTGGACGTGGCGATGATCCTCGGCCCGGGCAACCCGCCGACCCTGGCCGTGCTCGCGCTGCACTGGTTTTCCGATCCCGACACGCGCTGGGTCTTTCCGGCTTCGGCCGCGGCCATCCTGCTGCTCGGGGTCGTGCTCGCCAGCCTTCTCGCCTGGCACGCGGCTGAGCGGCTCGTGGCCTTCGCCGCCGGGCGGCGGCGCCTGCGCGGCGTGCGCGGCAAGGGCAGCCATGCCGCGGCTGCGGTCGCCACCGCTTTCGGCGGGGTGCTGCTCGGCGCGGCCCTCTTGTCGATGATCGGCATGGGGCTTTGGTCGATCGCCTCGCGCTGGAACTACCCGCAGGCCCTGCCTTCGGCATGGACCCTGCACAACTGGCGGCGCCAGGCCTCGAGCCTGGCCCTGCCGGCGGCCACGACCTTCGTCGTCGGCGTCGCGGCCACGGTGATCGCGCTCGTGCTCGTCCTCGCCTGCCTCGAACGCGAGACCCGCTTCGCCCTGCCGCGCCGCGCGAACTCGCTCTGGCTGCTGTACCTGCCGCTGCTGGTGCCGCAGATGGCCTTCCTGTTCGGCCTGCAGGTGCTGCTCGTGCGCATCGGCGCCGACGGCCGGCTCGCGGCGGTCATCGCGGCCCACCTCGTGTTCGTGCTGCCCTACCTCTTCCTCTCGCTGGCCGACCCCTGGCGCGCGTTCGACGAGCGCTACACCCGCACCGCGGCGAGCCTGGGCGCCTCGCGCTGGCGCTGCTTCTGGCACATCAAGCTGCCGATCCTGTTGAAGCCGGTGCTGTTGGCCAGCGCGGTCGCCTTCGCGGTCAGCGTGGGCCAGTACCTGCCCACGCTGTTCGCGGGCGCGGGCCGCGTCGCCACGCTGACGACCGAGGCCGTCACGCTCTCGGCCGGCGCCGACCGCCGCGTCATCGGCACCTGGGCCTTGCTCCAGGCGGCATTTCCGCTCGCCGCCTTCTTCCTCGCGGCCTGGCTGCCACGCCTGCTGTATCGCCAGCGCCGCGATCTGGCGTGATGGCCGCTTCGGCGATGCGGACCGCGGTCGCGCTTCGCCTGCGAAGGCGCGACCTTCGGCCCGGAAACACGCGAGCGCGCGCCAGCCGACGCCACGGCGCATGGCTTCGTGAGCGGGCTGACTGTGCCCGGCCCGAGGACCGGCTTTCGGGCGTCACGCCGAGTCGGTAGCCATGCCCGCGACCTGCTCGCAGAATGTGGGCTGGCGGTGAAGCTCGACATCGGGCCGAGCCGCGTCCTCGGCACGAGTTCCATGCACCCCATCATGGCCGAATCCAGCAGTTGCGCCGTCGGCAACAGGAGGCGGGCCCATGCGCCGACCAGGCTGCCGGTCCGGCTCGGGCGCCTTTCCACCCGTCGCCGCGGCTGGGACTGACACCATGGATCGCAAACCCACCCCCTCCCTGGCGCCCCGGATGATCGACGCCGCCAGCACCTGGGTCGGGACACGCCTGGGCCACTACCTGAGCAAGGCCCGCCACCACCACCACAGCGCCGGCGCCATCGAGCCCGAGCGCCTGATGGCCTGCCTGCGGCCCGGGGACGTGCTCCTGATCGATGGCGAGACCCGGATCAGCGCTGCCATCAAGTACCTGACGCAGTCGACCTGGTCGCACGCGGCGCTGTACACCGGCGACCCCGGCGACGCGCGCGACGAACAGGGACGGCCGTTGTCCTTCATCGAAGCCGACCTGCACGCGGGCGTGAGGCGGGTGAGCGTGGCCGAGTACGCCGGGCTGCATGGCCGGGTCTGCCGCCCGGTGGGGCTGAGCCGCGCCGAGATCCGTGCCCTGATCGCTTTCGCGGCGGCCCATCTCGGCGACCGCTACGACCTGAAGAACGTGATCGACCTCGCGCGCTATCTGCTGCCGACCCCGCCGGTGCCCCCGCACTGGCGCCGCCACTTGCTGGCGCTGGGCAGCGGCGACCCGACGCGCGCGATCTGCTCGACGCTCATCGCCGAGGCCTTCCAGTCGGTGCGCTACCCGATCCTGCCCGAGATCGAGACCGTCGACCCCGCCCATCCGATGTGCCCGGGCTGCGCGAACGAGATCCTGCACGTGCGCCACCACAGCCTGTTCGTGCCGCGCGACTTCGACGTCTCGCCCTACTTCGCGATCGTCAAGCCGACCCTCGAGGCCGGCTTCGACCCCCACGCGCTGGCCTGGAGCGAGGACGCGCCCGAGCCGCCCACCGAGACGGCCGGCGCCCCCGCATGAGGCCCGCGTTCGGCCTCGGCATGGCCCCCACTCACGGATCCTGGCCGGCGGCGGCGTCGCCACCCCTGGAGCCTGCCGCGGCCGCAAGCCGGCGTCCGCGCGGCCAGGGCGGGCCCGGTCCCGGCCTTACTCGACGAAAAGCAGCGCCGGGTGTTCCAGCAGCCGCCGCACCGCCTGGATGTAGGCCGCCGCCTGCGCCCCGTCGACGACGCGGTGATCGAACGACGACGACAGGTTCATCATCTGCCGCACCGCGATCGCGCCCGCGTGCACCATCGGCCGGGCGACGATGCGGTTGACGCCGACGATGGCGACCTCGGGGCGGTTGATCACCGGCGTCGAGGCGATGCCGCCGAGCTTGCCCAGGCTCGTGACCGTGAGGGTCGAGCCCGAGAGTTCCTCGCGCACCGCCTTGCCCGAGCGCGCCGCGGCGGCGAGGCGCGCGATCTCCTTGCTGCAGGCCCAGAGGTCGAGCGTCTGCGCCTGGCGCAGCACCGGTACCATCAAGCCGGCCTCGGTCTGCGTCGCCACGCCCAGATGCACGGCCTCGTAGGTGCTCAGCACGCCGGCTTCGTCGTCGAAGCGGGCGTTGATCTGAGGGAATCCGGCGAGCGCGCGCACCACCGCCCGCACGATGAAGGCCAGCGGCGACAACTCGCCGCGCGACGCGCCGTGCTGCGCGTTGAGGGCCTCGCGCAACGCCGCCAGCTCGGTCACGTCGACTTCCTCGACGTAGCTGTAATGCGGAATCTGGCGCTTGGATTCCTGCATCTTCTGCGCGATCTTGCGCCGCAGGCCGATGAGCTCGATTTCGTGCACGGCCTCGCTGGCGGCGCCGGCCGGAAGGCCAGCGCGGCGCGCGGCGTCCAGGTCGGCATGCACGACGCGGCCTTCGGGGCCGCTGCCGCGCAGGCCGCCGAGGTCGATGCCGAGCGCATGCGCGCGCGCCCGCACCGCGGGCGCCGCGAGAGGGTGCGCCGGCCTCGCCGGTGCCGGTGCCGGTGCCGCTGGTGCCGGCGCTGACGTCGATGTCGATGTCGATGTCGATGTCGGCGCCGATCCGGGCACGCGCTCGGGCACGAGCGCGGCCGCGCCCGCAGGGGCCCACCCGGGCTCCGCCCGCCCTGGCGGCTGGGCCGCAGCGGCCGGGCCCGGAACCGGCGCCGCGGCCTCGCCTGCCGGCCCCCGAGTAGCGGCCGGCGCGCTTGGCGCGTTCGACCCCGCCGCCACATCGGCCTCGATGCGGATCAGCGCCGAGCCCACCGCCATCACCTGCCCGACCTCGCCCCCGAGTTCGACCACCCGGCCCGCGATCGACGAGGGCACCTCGACCGCGGCCTTGTCGGTCATCACGTCGCACAGCGTCTGGTCTTCGGCGACGAGGTCGCCCGGCGCGACGTGCCACTTGACGATCTCGACCTCGGCGATGCCCTCGCCGATGTCGGGCATGCGGATGGTGTGAAGCGTCATGACCCCATCACCTTTCGATAAGCGCGCCCGACGCGCGCCGGGCCGGGGAAGTAGTCCCATTCGCGCGCATGCGGGTACGGCGTGTCGTAGCCGGCGACGCGCTCGATCGGCGCTTCGAGGTGGTAGAAGCAATGCTCCTGCACCAGGGCCGTGAGCTCGGCGCCGAAGCCGCTGGTGCGCGTGGCCTCGTGCAGCACGACGCAACGCCCGGTCTTCTGCACCGATTCGACGATCGTCGGCAGGTCCAGCGGCCAGAGGCTGCGCAGGTCAATGACCTCGGCGTCGATGCCGGTCTCGCGCGCCGCGGCCTCGGCCACGAAGACCATGGTGCCGTAGGTCAGCACCGTGAGGTCGGCGCCCGGCCGCACCACGGCGGCCGATTCGAGCGCCACCCGGTAATGGCCCTCGGGCACCTCGCTGCGCGGATGGGCCGACCAGGGCACGACGGGCTGGTCGGCATGGCCGTCGAAAGGCCCGTTGTAGATGCGCTTGGGCTCGAGGAAGATCACCGGGTCGTCGCATTCGATCGCCGCGATCAGCAGGCCCTTGGCGTCGTAGGGGTTGCTCGGCATCACGGTGCGCAGGCCGCAGACATGCGTGAACAGCGCCTCCGGACTCTGGCTGTGGGTCTGGCCGCCGTAGATGCCGCCGCCGCAGGGCATGCGGATGACGAGGGGCGCCGTGAAGTCGCCGGCCGAGCGGTAGCGCAGGCGCGCCGCCTCGGAGACGATCTGGTCCGAGGCCGGGTAGAAGTAGTCGGCAAACTGCACCTCGACCACCGGGCGCAGGCCGTAGGCCGCCATGCCGATCGCGGTGCCGACGATGCCGCCTTCGGCGATCGGCGAATCGAAGACGCGCTGCGATCCGTACTTGGCCTGCAGCCCTTCGGTGCAGCGGAACACACCGCCGAAGTAGCCCACGTCCTCGCCGAAGACGACGACCTGCGGGTCGCGCCCGAGCATCACGTCCATGGCCGAGCGCAGGGCCTGGATGATGGTCATCGTCGCCATTCAGCGCTCCTCCTCGGCGGCCTGGCGCATCTGCTCGCGCAGGTGCGGCGGCATGTCCTTGTAGACGTCCTCGAACATCGAGGCCAGCGGCGGGATGTGGCCGTCGGCCAGCGACCCGTAGGACAGCGCTTCCTTGAGCGCCGCCGCCATCTCGGCCTCGAGCGCCTGCACCGTGCGCTCATGCTCCTCCTCGGACCAGGCGCCCAGGCCGATCAGATGCTGCTTCAGCCGCGCCACCGGATCGCCGAGCGGGAAATGCTGCCAGTCGTCGCTGGGGCGGTAACGCGTCGGGTCGTCCGAAGTGGAATGGGCGCCGCCGCGGTAGGTCACCCATTCGATCAGCGTCGGCCCGAGGTTGCTGCGCGCGCGCTCTGCCGCCCAGCGCGAGGCCGAGAGCACGGCCAGGAAATCGTTGCCGTCCACGCGCAGCGAAGCGATGCCGGCACCCACCCCGCGCGCGGCGAAGGTCGTGCCCTCGCCGCCGGCCAGGGCCTGGAAGGTCGAGATCGCCCACTGGTTGTTGACCACGTTCAGGATCACCGGCGCGCGGTAGACATGGGCGAACGTGAGTGCGTTGTGGAAATCGGCCTCGGCCGTCGACCCGTCGCCGATCCAGCCCGAGGCGATGCGGCTGTCGCCCTGGATCGCCGAGGCCATGGCCCAGCCCACGGCCTGCACGAACTGCGTCGCGAGGTTGCCCGAGATCGAGAAGAAGCCTGCGCGCTTGTACGAGTACATCACCGGCAACTGGCGCCCGCGGATCGGGTCGCGCGCGTTGCTCAGCAGCTGGCACATCAGCTCGACCACGTCGACGTCCTCGCGCGACAGCAGCAGGCCTTGCTGGCGGTAGGTGGGAAAGCACATGTCGCCCGGCTCCAGGGCCTGGGCATGGGCCACCGCGACCGCCTCCTCGCCCAGGCTCTGCATGTAGAACGAGACCTTCTTCTGGCGCTGCGCGACCTGCATGCGCGCGTCGAAGGCGCGCGTGCGCAGCATGGCGCGCAGGCCGCGCCGAAGCGGCTCGGGCTCGACCCGCGGCGCCCAGGGGCCGACGGCGCGGCCGGCGTCGTCGAGCACGCGGATCAGCTTCCAGGCCATCGTGCCGGTGTGCGAGGGCACGATGTCCAGCGCCGGCCGCGCCACCTCGCCTGCGGCCGAGACGCGCAGGTAGGAGAAATCGGTCGCCTGCCCGGGCCGTCCGGTGGGCTCGGGAACGTGCAGGCGCAGCTTCGGGGGCGTGCCGGGCATCTCGCTCCTCCTCGGCCGCCAGAGCGGGCGGCCCATGGGCGATTCTGGACCGAACCTGGATCGAACGGGCGCGGGCGCAAGCGGCGCGCGGCCGAGCCCTGTCGCTTCAGCCGCGGCGCGCGGCCTCGATCGCCGCGATGTCGATCTTGCCCATCTTCATCATCGCCTCGAAGGCGCGCCGGGCAACAGCGCGGTCGGAGTCGGTGATCGCGGCGCTGAGCGCGCGCGGCGTGATCTGCCACGACAGGCCCCAGCGGTCCCGGCACCAGCCGCAGACATTCGCCTCGCCGCCGTTACCGACGATCGCGTCCCACAGGCGGTCGGTCTCGGCCTGGTCGTCGGTCGCGATCTGGAACGAGAACGCCTGGTTGTGCTGGATGCCGGGGCCGCCATTGAGGCCCAGGCAGGGGATGCCGGCCACGGTGAACTCGACCGTCAGCACATCGCCCTCCTTGCCCGCGGGATAGTCGGCGGGCGCGCGCGTCACGGCGCCCAGCGCGCTGTCTGGAAACGTTTGGACGTAGAACCGGGCGGCGTCCAGGGCGCCGCCGTCGTACCACAGGCAGATCGTGTTGCGGGGAATCATCTGCGCTCTCCTGATCGTCATCGGGGAGCGCATCCTAAGCGCGTAACTCCGCCCCGGCGCAGGCAGTTCCTCGATGGCGACAGGGGCAGCGCGCGCAGGCACGCTGGCCGGCCGCGCTACGACGCGTCGACGAGCGCGCGCAGCCGCTCGAGGCGGGCCGGGTTCATGAGCTTGCGCAGCGCCTTCGATTCGATCTGGCGCACGCGCTCGCGCGCAAGGTCGAACTGCTTGCCGACCTCCTCGAGCGTGTAGTCGCGGCTCATGTCGATGCCGAAGCGCATGCGCAGCACCTTGGCTTCGCGCGGCGTGAGCTGGTCCAGCACTTCGCCGACGACGGCGTGGACGTCGGCGTGCATCGAGGCCTGCAGCGGCGAGACGCTCTCGGCGTCCTCGATCAGGTCGCCGACGCTGCGGTCGCCTTCGTCGCCCACCGGGAGGTCGAGCGAGATCGGCTCGCGCGCGATCTTGAGCACCTGGCGCACCTTGGCCTCGGGAATCTCGAGGCGCGCGGCCAGGGTCGGCGCATCCGGCTCGGCGCCGAACTGCTGCAGATGGGCGCGGCTGACGCGGTTGATCTTGTTGATCGTCTCGATCATGTGCACCGGAATGCGGATCGTGCGCGCCTGGTCGGCGATGGCGCGCGTGATCGACTGGCGGATCCACCAGGTGGCATAGGTCGAGAACTTGAAGCCGCGCCGGTATTCGAACTTGTCGACCGCCTTCATCAGGCCGACGTTGCCTTCCTGGATCAGGTCGAGGAACTGCAGGCCGCGATTGACGTACTTCTTGGCGATGCTGATGACCAGGCGCAGGTTGGCCTCGATCATCTCGGCCTTGGCGCCGCGCGCCGCGCGCTCGCCTTCGGCCATCTGGCGGTGCACCGCCTTCAGCGCCGCCAGCGAAATTCCGGCCCGCTCCTGCAAGGCCGCGAGCTTGGCCTGCGCTTCCTGGATCGGCGCGAGCTGGCGCGCGAGCGCGCCGCTGTACGGGCGCCCGGCCGCCGCTTCGCGCGCCGCCCATTCGGGGCCGCCGGGCTCGAAGCTGTCGATGAAGTGCTGCTGCGTCATGCCGCAGCGCTCGACGGCGATGCGCCGGATCTCGCGCTCGTGCTGGCGCAGCAACTCGACCTGAGCGCCCAGCTGCGAGCACAGCGAGTCGATGGTCTTGACCGTGAAGCGCAGGGTCATGAACTCGTCGCTGAGCGTGTGCTGGGCCTTGCGCGCCGAGGGCGAAGCGGCACCGCTCTTGGCCACCGCCTTGGCCAGGCGCACCGAGGCGGCGCGGATCGCCGTGAAGCGCACGAGCGCGGCCTGCTTCAACTCTTCCTGGCGCCGCGTCATGGCCCCGGTGGCGCCGGCCTCGTCGTCGACGTCGAACGAGTCGACGTCTTCCTCCGCCACGTAGTCGTCGGCCTCGCCTTCGACGACGAGACCGTCGACCACCGCCGAGACCGGCAATTCGCCGCTCGCGACCCGGTCCGCAAGGGCGAGCACGCTGGCCACGCTCGAAGGCGCGGCCGAGATCGCCCGCATCATCGCCTGCTGGCCGGCCTCGATGCGCTTGGCGATCTCGATCTCGCCCTCGCGCGTGAGCAGGTCCACCACGCCCATGTCGCGCATGTACATGCGCACCGGATCGGTCGTGCGCCCGAATTCGGAATCCACCGACGAGATCGCGGCCTGCGCCGCTTCTTCGGCCTCGTCGTCCGTCACCGCCGCCCCGGTGCCGCCGCCGACGATCAGCGTCGCCGCATCGGGCGCCTGCTCGTAGACGGCGATGCCCATCTCGTCGAGCATCTTGCCGATGGCCTCGCTCGCCTCGGCGTCGACCAGGCGCTCGGGCAGGTGGTCGCTGATCTCCTGCTGCGTCAGGTAGCCGCGCGACTTGCCCATCTTCACCAGCGCGGTGAGCTCGGCGCGGCGGCGCTCGGCCTCGGCCTCGGTGAGCGCGTGCACGTCGAGTCCGAATTCCCGGATCAAGGCCTTTTCCTTGGCCTTGGACAACTTGAAGCGCAAGGCCTTGGGCCGGGCGTCGGCGGCCGGCGCGGGCGCCGGGGTCTCCGGAACCAGGGAAACCGGGGTCGGCTTCGGGGAGGATTCGGGCGCGGTGCGCCCGGTCTTGCGGCGGGTCTGGGAGGGGGTGGTCATGGGCTTCACAGGTGCTGGATCGGGCGGAGGCGCCCCGGGCACGTTGCGTCAGCTTCGGCCACAGCGAAACCTCGTATTAGGCCTGAAAAGACGCCGCCGTGCCGCGCAGGCACCCGATTTCCTGGACACATGGGGTCGAAACACTGGAAAAAAAGGCAGTCAGCAGGCCGCCCGGAGCCGATTTCCCCGCGAAAGCCCCGCGGCAAGCGCCCGAGCGCGGTCCGCCGCGCCCGTTGGCGACAATCGGCATTCCACTGCCGCAGTCCCCCCCATGCCCGCCAGCGTCGACCGCCACAGCCGATACGAGGATGTCCAGGCCCTCACCACCGGCACCTTGTTCATCTCGCTGGCCGTGCTGCTGTTCAACCAGACCGGCCTGCTCAGCGGCGGCACGGCGGGGCTGGCCTTCTTGCTGCACTACGCCAGCGGCATCGGTTTCGGCAAGCTTTTCTTCGTCATCAACCTGCCGTTCTACTGGCTCGCCTGGCGCCGCATGGGGCGCGAGTTCACGCTGAAGACCTTCGCCGCGGTCGCCCTGCTCTCGACGATCACCGAGTACCAGCCGCTCGCGCTGAAGATCGCCGCGCTGAACCCGCTCTATGCCGCGGTCATGGGCGGGCTGCTCATGGGCGCCGGCTTTCTCATGCTGTTCCGCCACCACGCCAGCCTGGGCGGCGTGGGCATCGTCGCGCTCGTGCTGCAGCAGGAGCGCGGCTGGCGCGCCGGCAAGGTGCAGATGGCGGTGGACAGCGCGATCGTCCTCGCCGCGCTGTACGTGGCGGACCCGCGGCGCGTCGCCTACTCGCTCGTCGGGGCCCTGGTGCTGAACCTGACGCTCGCGGTCAACCACCGCCCGGGTCGCTACATCGCGATGTGACGGCGCGCGGGCCTGGATTGCTCAGGGCTGGAGGTCGGCCCGGATCTCGCCCGGCTTGTGCTCGGCGGAATGGACGTTGACGTAAAGCCGCCCGGCCTTGAAAGCCTCGAGTTGCTCGGGCGAGAGCTTGGCGCCGGCCGGCACCGACCACACGCCGGGCGCCGATTCGGTCAACGGAACGATGACCGGCCCATTCGTGCCCTTGCTCGGTGCCATGTGGATGTGCGCCATCGTGCCCGCGATGCCGGTAGTCGTGACGCTGCCGCTGACGCTGCCGTCGTCGCCGATCGTGATCGTTCCGCTGCCCTTGGCAGGGCTGGCCACGGGCGGCACCTCGTGGTCGCCGCTCAGGCTCAGCGCGACATCGGTCGCGGCCGCCGGGCCCGACAGCAGTGCCAGGGAAAGCGCGGACCAGGCCGCTGCAGAAACGAATCCTCGAGGCAATCGCATGACTTGAACTCCAGTCGAGCGGGGGGTGTGCGAATTTAGGCCCTGGAGCGGGTCGGGCGCAATGGGCTCGCCGAT
>JAGWTS010000020.1 GCA_028868875.1 Burkholderiales bacterium
ACCGCGCTGCTGGCCAGTCCCGGCTACGACGCGCTGACGATCATCGTCGGCTCGTCCAGCCTGGCCCAGCCCGAACTGATGGCCGGTGCGATCCAGGACTGCCTGCCGCTGACCGACAAGCCGGTGCTGGCCTACATCAGTCCGCACGCGCCCGAAGTGGGTGCCCTGCTGACCCAGCGCGGCGTGCCCTCGTTTGCGGCCGCCGAGAGCTGCACGGCGGCCCTGGGCGCGATGCTCCAGGCCAGCCGCTTCATCGTTCCGGCCGAGTCGCAGGCGGCCGCCGCGGCCGTGGCCGTGGACGACTATCCATCGGGCTCGCTGGACGAAGCGCAGGCCAAGCAGCTCTTCGCCCGTTTCGGCGTGCCTTGTGCCCGCGAAGCCATCGTCAGTACGCCGGCCGAGGCCGAGGCTGCTGCACGCAAGCTCGGTGGGGCCGGCGACGGGCGGGTCGTGCTGAAGATCCTGTCGTCGCAGATCACCCACAAGAGCGACGTCGGCGGCGTGGCGGTGGGCCTGAACGCCGAGACCGTGGGCGCGCGGCTGACCCAGATGGCGGCCGACGTCCAAGCCAATGCCGGTGTGCGTCCGCAGCGCTACCTGGTGCAGGAAATGGTCGGTGGCAGCAGCGAACTGATCCTGGGGATGCACCGTGACCCGCTGGGCACGGCCATCTTGCTCGGCATGGGCGGCGTCACGGCCGAACTGTTCAAGGACACGACGATGCGCCTGCTGCCGCCCCAGGGCGGACTGAGCCGCGACGAAGCGCTGGGCATGGCCAAGGAGCTCAAGACCTGGCCCTTGCTGGACGGCTTTCGCGGCCGGCCCAAGGCGGATGTGCAGGCACTGGTCGACGCCATCGTGGCCTTCTCGCGCATGGCCGCACAGCTGGGCGAGCGCCTGGTCGAAGCCGAGATCAACCCGGTCTTCGTGCTGCCGCAGGGGCAAGGCGTGCGCGCGGCCGACGGCGTCGTCGTTCTGGCCTGAGGCGCACCGGCGGAACAAGCCCGAGCCCGCTCTACACGAAAGCCCGAAATGCTGGCCACCCAAGTCTTCGCCCGCTTTGCCCATGAAGCCGCGCAGCGCGCCCTGCCGCCCGAGGTGCTGCACCACGCGCAGCGCGCCGTCGTCGACTGGTATGCGGCGCTCTATCCCGGCCTGGCCACTCCTGCCGTGCAAGTGCTGGAAGCGACGCTGGCCGAAGACCTGGACCGAGGTGACGCGCGCCTGGTTCGGGGCCGCGCAGCCACGACGCGTGCCGCCGCCTTGATCCATGGCACGGCCGCCCATGCCGCCGAGGTGGACGACAGCTTTCGCGACGCGATGCTCCACCCGGGCGCCGCCGTCATCGCCGCGGCATTGGCGGCGGCGCAGGCCACGCGAGCCGACGGCGCCGCCTTCCTGCGCGCGGTCGTGCTGGGCTACGAAATCTCGACCCGCATCGGCCTCGTGATGGGCCGGCCGCATTACAGGTACTGGCACAACACCGGCACCATCGGCAGCTTCGGTGCCGCCGCGGCCGCCGCCAGCCTGTTGCGCCTCGAAGAAGATGCCTACGCGCAGGCACTGGCGCTGGCCGCCACTTTCACCTCCGGCCTGCAGCAGGCCTTCCGCTCCGAAGCCATGGCCAAGCCGCTGCACGCCGGGCGCGCGGCCGAAGCCGGCTTGCTGGCGGCGCAGCTGGCGGCGCGCGGCATGCGCAGTTCGCTCGAAGTGCTGGAGGGGGAGTCCGGCTTCGGCCAGGCCCTGAGCGACGGCCCCGACTGGACGCGGGTCGGCGCCACGCTGGGCAGCGACTGGCACATCACGCTCCTGAGCTTCAAGAGCCACGTCGGCTGCGGCCACACCTTCGCGGCCATCGACGGCGCGCTGGCCCTGCAGCAGCAATACGGCATAGCGCCTGCCGACATCCAGTCCATCCACCTGGGCGTGTACCAGCCCACGCTGGACATTGCGCCGCATGTCGATCCGCAGTCCGCCGACCAGGCCCGCTTCAGCCTGCACTACATGGTGGCCAGCGCGTTGGTGCACGGCAGCGTGCGCCTGTCGGCCTTCGAGCCCGCGCGTCTGAACGACCCCGCGACGCGGGCCTTGATGCGGCGCATCGGCAAGGCGCTGGACCCCGAAGTGGATGCCGGCTTCCCCGGCCGCCGCGCCGCGCGCGTGACCCTCACGCTGCGCGACGGCCGGGTGCTGACCCGGCTGCAGCCCGACCGCAGGGGCGACCCCGAACTGCCCCTGTCCGATGCCGATCTCGAAGGCAAGCTGATCGAGCTGGCCGCCCCCGCCATCGGCGAGCCCCAGGCGCGCGCCTTGGTGGCGCGCATCTGGGCCCTGACGACCAGCCGCGACCTGCCGACTTGAGCTGACTCTGATGACGAGGCACGCCTACAGCTGCGACGCCGTTCGAACCGAAAGCCGGCGCCGCAGCGGTCGCTCGGTTCGCGCGCGCGGCCGAACGCCACCATGGTCGACACCCGAGGCCAGATCTGCGGGTTCGGGATTTCGCGCCCCATCCCTGTTGCGCCTGTTTGCCCTGCCAGCCGCCGGATCATGCTCAGGGTGGCCGACCTTGGGGCCTGCCTGATGCTGCCGGGAGATACCGCCGCGCCCAGAGTCGGGCGGGTCCGCTCGATCTGCTTCGCGGCGGACCATCTCTCGGCATCCCTGTCCCTGGGGTCTGCTTGTTCGCGTACCCGCTGGCGGACATCGCGGCGGCGTGAATCTTCTGACGACGGCCTCGAGCCCGGTGCTTGGCACAATCAAGCGATGCGGACCCGACTTCGAAACTCAGTGGCCCTGTGGAAGTCCGGAGTGGAAGCGACGAGAGCTCCAGTGCCTGACGCAAGGCCGCCGGCCATGCGCCGCCTGCCGGCATTTCCGCATCGCTCCTGTTCGATCTCCGCGCAACGGCGCGCCGTCTTGATCGCGGCGGCTGCGGCCGCCGGCCCGTGGCGCGCGGCCCGATCACAGGGCGCCGGTAGCGCGGTCGCACAGGTGCTGCAGGCGCGACTTCCAGCGCGCCCGGATTACGCCCTGACGTTCGACGTTCACACCGAAGGTGAGACCCGGGCCGAGAACCGCGTCGTGTTCGCCTCATTGCGCAGCACCGCGCCGATCGACTCGATCACCCTGATCGATCCCCTGCAACACCGGGTCTGGCAGCGCACGCCGGCTGACCTGGGCTGGACGGCGCGAGCGCAGGCCCAGGGGCGGGACCTGGGCGATGCGATCGTGCTTCCCGAAGTCCGCAATGCGGCCGGGGGCCGCTGGACGCTGCTGATTCACCGATCGCCAGAGCGCGCGAGCGCCGGCCGCCTGCAACTCGCCTGGCAGGTGTTGCCGCGCTACGAGCTGCTTATGGATGCAAGCGCACGCGAAGTAGCCGTCGGCCAGAGCTTGCTCGTCACCCTGCGGCCGCGGGACTATGGCGTGCCGATGCACGGACTGAAGTCGATCGAGGTGACGTGGGTCGACGCGCGCGGCGAAACGATCGGCCACGCCGCGGCGCTGGAAAACGCGCGATCTCCCGAAGGCATTGCCCTGACCGACGAACCGGGAGCCTACATCGCCAGGCTTGCGCTGGAGCGGACCGGCACCTACCTCGTGCAGGCGAGTCAGCCCTTTGGGGAGGCACCGAACCAGACGATCCGCAAGACCTGGATCGAGGTGAGCGCCTCGGGCAAAGGGGGCTCGCTGCGGCTCGCTTCGGTGCAAGCCGACAGGCAGGGGCCCGGCCAGTGCACCCGCGCCCTGCGGTTTCGCTTCGACGTCGACGTGGCTGATCCGGGCGACTATGTCTGCACGCTGTTGCTGCATTCCGGCGAACCTGCCGCACCGCGCGCCGGCGGTTCAGCCCACCTGAGCGCCGGACGCGGAACCATCGACGTGGTGGTCAGCGCGGAGAAATGGATGGCGGCCGGCCGGCCCGCGAAGCTGGCGCGTGTCACGCTGCTGAGGATCGGCGCCGCCGGTACCCAGTTGTTGGCCGACATCGAGAACATGAGTGTTGCGGCTCACCTCATCGACGGCTCGGCGCTCTGCCGCTGATATACGCACGAGCTTGTACACGCTGCCCGTCGAGCGAAGCACGCTCGGCGCATTCGCGAGACGGTAGGACGGGACGATCCCCCGAGGCCTTTCGCCCAACAGGAGCCCGTCATTGCCAGGGTTGGAGTGTCTTTGGCGTCCCTATCCGCCTGCAAGATGGATGCTGATACCCGAGGCAGGCCAAGGCGGCGCATTCAGCGCCTTGCGAGTGCGGCAAAAGGCACGCCGCGCGACTTCTGCAGGCCCGATATCCAGCGCACCAGCGGCCACAGCAGCACGAAGTAGATCAGCGCGGCCGCGATGATGGGTGTCGGGTTGTAGACCAGGCCTTGGCCGATCTGCGCCGAGCGCAGCAACTCCTGCAGCGCCACCGCGGACGCGATCGAAGTCTGCTTGACCAGTTCCAGCGTATTGCTCGTGAGGTCGGGCAGGACGTTGCGCACGCCTTGCGGAAGCACCACGTGGACCAGGCTTTGCCATGCGCTGAGCCCGGTCGAACGCGCCGCCTCGGTCTGTCCCGCGGGCACCGCATTCAGCCCGGCGCGAAAGATCTCGCTGAAGTAGCTCCCGCCGTTGAGCACCAGGGCCAGCACCACGGCCTGTACCTCGGACATTTCGACACCGAGAAACGGCAGGCCGTAAAAGATCAGGATTAAAAGCACCAGCGGCGGGAAGGCGCGCAGCACGTCCACCGCCAGCATCAGGGTCCGGTTGAGCCAACGCCGGTGCTGGCGCTGCGCCAGGGCCAGCGCGAGCCCGAAGGCGATGGCCAGCGGCACGATCAGCAGCGCCAGCCAGGCGGTCATCCACAAGCCCTGGCGCAGCAGCGGCCAGACCTTGACGAAGGAGTCCCAGTTGAAGAAGGCCGAGAGCAATTCCATGTCAGCGCTTCACCGCGTAGTGCGCCTCGACCCAGCGCGTGAGCCAGACGAAGGGCAGGAAGATCGTGCAGAACAGCAGGGCGCCCACGGTCAGCGCCGTGGGGTTGGCGATGCTCGACTGGATGCTGCTGCTGACGTTGAGCAACTCGGGCACGGCGATCACCGACCCCAGCGAAGTGCCCTTGGTGATGCCGATGGCGCGGTTGGTCAGTTGCGGCAGCGCCAGCCGGACTGCCTGCGGCACGATGACATATGCGAGCGTGCTCCCGAAGCTCATGCCGGTGGCGCGCGCCGCTTCCCATTGGCCCAATGGCAGGGCGCAGAACGCGCCCCAGAAGATCTCCTCGGCGAAGGCGCCCAGCACCAGGCTCAGGGCGAGCACGGTCGAGGGCACCGGGTCGATCATCACGCCCATCGGCGGCAGCGCGAAGAAGATCAGCACGATGATCGCCAACTGCGGCACGGCGCGGAAGAAGTCGGCATAGAAGATGATCAGCAGGTCGATCGGCCGCCTTCCCCAGCAGCGCGCCAGGGCCAGCGCCAAGCCCAGGGCGGTACCGCAGACCACCGTCAGCACCCCCATCTCCAGCGTCAGCAAGAAGCCCTGGAGGATCTGCGGCAGGTACGGGCCGACGAGCTCGAAGTTGAAGAAGTAGAAGAGGATCTTTTCCACGGCCGCGCCTCAATGCAGTCGCGCGAGAAAATCCTGAATCCGCTTGTGCCGCGGCCGCTCGAGGATGTCCTGTGGCGGTCCGCGGTCGATCACCGTCCCCTGGTCGAGGAACACCACCTCGTCCGCCACCTCGCGCGCAAACTGCATTTCGTGGGTGACCACGATCATCGTCATGCCCGCGTCCTTCATCCCCCGCATCACCGCCAGCACTTCGCCCACCAATTCGGGGTCGAGTGCCGAGGTCGGTTCGTCGAACAGCATCACCTGCGGCCGCAGCGCCAGCGCGCGCGCGATGCCCACGCGCTGTGCCTGACCGCCCGACAACTGGGCCGGGTGGTGGTTCACGCGGTCGGACAGGCCCACCTGCGCCAGGCACTTTCTGGCCAGGTCATGCGCCTCGGCGCGCGCCATGCGCTTGACCTTGCGCAGCGCCAGCGCCACGTTGTCCAGCGCTGTCAGGTGGGGGTAGAGGTGGATGCCCTGGAACACCATGCCGATGTTCTGGCGCACCCGGTTCAGGTCGACCCCCGCCCCGGTAACTTCGACCCCGGCCACCGTGATGCGCCCGCTGCTGGGCTCTTCGAGCCGGTTGATGCAGCGAAGGCAGGTGCTCTTGCCCGAACCCGAGGCGCCGATCAGCGCCACCGCCTGGCCTGTCCGCACCTCGAGGTCGATGCCCTTGAGGATCTCGACCGCGCCGAAGGATTTGCGCAAGTCCTGGATGCTGACGACGCTCTCCATGTCCGCGACCACTGGTTGCCCAGGCACCGTGCTCAGGGCTTGCCGCAATTCAGTGCGTGTTCGGTCGGGTCGTAGCCTTCGAAGCCGGGCGTGCCATAGCCAGGGTAGATCTTGGTCATCGAGCTGTCGGGGTCCGCCGGCACGCCGAACCACTTCTGGTGCAGCTTGGACAGGCTGCCGTCATGCTTCATGCATTCCAGAGCCATGTCGGCCTTGTTGCGCATCTCCACCTCGTCCTTGCGCAGCGCAAAGCCGAAATTGGTGCCCGTCGTCACCGTGAAGACGACCGCGGTCGCGGCATTGTCGCGGGCGATGAAACGCACGACGGGGGTTTCCGCCAGGTTTGCGAAGGCGCGCCCGATCATCACGGCCTGCACGGCGTCGCTGTTCTTGTTGAAGCGCTGCACCTCATAGCCGTACTTGGCCTGGTTCTCCTGCAGCCACTTGTCCGAGAAGCTGCCATTGTTGACCGCGATCACCTTGCCTTTTAGCTCGGCGAGGTTGTCGAGCTTGGCGCCCTTGCGCGCCAGGAAGCCGATGCCGGTGGGCATGTAGGGCTCGGTGAACAGCATCTGCGCGGCGCGCTCGGCCGTGATGTTGGTCGGCGCGACGATCATGTCGAAGCGCTTGGAGAACAAGCCGGCGAAGATGGCCGAGAACGGCGTGTCGACGACTTCGGCGCCGGAATAGCCCATGCGGCGTGCCACTTCGTTGGCGAGTTCGAATGAGAATCCTTCCAACTTGCCGTCGGCGTTGCGCACGAAGAAGGGCGAGTAGCCCACGTCGGCAGCCACCTTGAGCTTGGCTTGGGCGGCAGCGGGGACGGCATACAGGCTGGCGCAGGCGAGGGCAGCGCACAACAGAAGGCGACGGATAGGTTGCATCATCGGTGTCTCGTTTTCAGGTCCCGCTCACTGGGGTGTGCCGGGAATTCTAGGCGTCAGGGTCTTTGATCGCTTATGCCGAAATGTCGAAGATCCATAACCTTGTGTTAATCGACAGCAGGCTGCACCGGCAACGTCGGCAGCGCCTGGAGCAACTGGCGCGACAGCAGCTGGACAAAGGTCTGGGCGAGCCGCGACAGCGGCAGCACCTGCAGGTGGGCGACGCTGACGGGCATGCTCACGGCCGGCCTCAAGGGTCGCAGCACGACGTTGCGCCAGCTCTGGCCGCGCACCGCCGATTCGTCGACCAGGGCCACCCCTGCGCCGGCCTGCGCCAATGCGCACGCGATGTGGGTCAGGCGCACTTCGGCGACGACGTTGGGCGTCACCGCCGCCGACTCGAACAGCTTGCCCAGCGTCTGGCCCAGGGGTGTATCGGCGTGGTAGCCGATGAAGTCGCAGCCTTGCAGGTCGGCGATGCGCAACTGGCGCCTCGCAGCCAGCGGGTGTTCGGCCGGCAGTATCGCCAGCATGGGGTTGCGGTGGATCGTCGAGACCTTCAGGTTCGGGTGGTCGACCGGCACGATCGCCAGCGCCAACTCCACCTGCTGGGTCAGCACCGCCTGCACCAGCTGCGTCGAGACCAGGGTCTGGAGGTGGAATCGCACATCGGGATAGGCGCGCCGGAACGCGGCGATGGCCAGCGGGATCACCGTCTGCGACAGCGCCGGGCTGGCCGCGACGCGCAGCGTGCCGGTGCGCTGCTCGACAAGGTCCTGCGCCACCTCGTTGATGCGCTGCACGCCTCGGTAGACCGACTCGACCTCGGCGAACAGGCGGTGGGCCTCGGGCGTGGCAAAGAGCCGGCCCTTGATGCGCTCGAACAGAACCAGCTTCATGCGCGACTCGGTGTACGACATCAGCCGGCTGATCGCCGGCTGCGAGACGTGCAGCAGTTCGGCCGCGCCGCTGATCGAGCCGGTGAGCATCACGGCCCGGAAGACCTCGATCTGCCTCAGGTTCATCGCCATAACGTCGTGTTAATCCATGAGCACGATTCAGTATGCGACATTGTGGACTTAACGACCTAGAGTTTGGCCTTGTGCTGACAACGGAACCCTGCAGATGAGCGACTTTGACCTGGTGGTGAGCGGGCGCGTGGTCGATCCAGAGACCACGATCGACGACGGCTGGATCGGCGTGCGCGACGGCCGTGTGGCCGCGCGCGGAACCGGCGCGGCGCCGGCGGCGCGCGAGCGCATCGACGCCCGCGGCCAGTGGATCGTGCCCGGCGTCATCGACGGCCAGGTGCACAGCGGGAGCCAGGCCAACCAGGAAGGCCTTGGCTGGGCTTCGCGTGCGGCAGCCGCCGGCGGCGTGACGGTCATGGTCGACATGCCTTACGACGATCCCGAGCCGGTCGCGTCGCGGCCGCAGTTGGAAGCCAAGATTGCCGAGGTCGAGCGCGACTGCCATGTCGACGTGGCGCTGTTCGGCACCTTGAACGAGAAGCACGGCCTGGGCGCCGCGCAGGGCCTGATCGACGGCGGTGTCTGCGCGTTCAAGTTCTCGACCTTCGAGGCCGCGCCGGGACGCTTCCCGCGCGTCGAGGAGGACGACTTGTTCGAGGCCTTCAAGCTGATCGCGCCCAGCGGCCTGGCCTGCGGCGTGCACAACCAGAACCAGGAGCTCACGCGCAAGAACATCGCCCGCATGACGGCCGCGGGTGACACCGGCTGGGACGCCTTTCTGCGCGCGCACACGCCGCTGATCGAGAACCTGGCCACCTCGACGATCTACGAACTGGGTGCCGAGACCGGCGCACGGGCCTACGCCGTCCACGTCTCGACGGCGCGCGGCTTCGAGATCTGCCGCATGTACCGCCGCCAGGGGCAGGTCGCGCCGATCGAGACCTGCGTGCAGTACCTGATGCTCGACCACGAAGAGCACACGCGGCGCTTCGGCGCGCGCACCAAGCATTACCCGCCGATCCGCCCGCGCGCCGAGGTCGAGGCGCTGTGGCGGCACATCGCCGAGGACGTCTGCAGCTTCGTCTCGTCAGATCACGTGAGCTGGTCGCTCGAGCGCAAGGGCAACCCCAACGTCTTCAAGAACGCCTCGGGTGGCCCGGGCCTCGAGACGCTGTTGCCGGCGCTGTGGACGGGCTGTGCCGAGCACGGCCTGGCGCCGAGCCAGGCGGTGCGGCTGTTGTCCAGCGGGCCCGCCAAGCATTTCCTGCTCGACGACCGCAAGGGTTCGCTCGCGGTGGGCAAGGACGCCGACTTCGTCGTGCTGGAACCCGGGCGTTTTGCCTACGATCCCGGCAAGAGCCTGTCGGCGGTGCACTGGAGTTCGTTCGAAGGCCGCGAATTCCAGGTTCGCGTCGCCGCCACCTACCAACGGGGGCGAGCCGTGTTCGACGGCAGCAAGATCCTCAACAAGGCCGGCAGCGGCCGCTTCCTGCGCCCGGCGGCCCGCGGCTGATGGCCGCGATCGACGAGCAACGCCTTTGGGCCAGCACCCAGGCGCTGGCGGCCCTCACCGAGGCCGACCGGCCCTGGACCCGCCGCGCCTTCGGCGCACATCACGCCCAGGCGCGGCAATGGCTGGCCGAGCAGTTCCGCGCTGCCGGGCTCGAAGTGCAGCTCGACGCGGGCGGCAACCTCTGCGGCAGGCGGCCCGGGCGCCGGCCGGGCGGTCCGGTGCTGATGACCGGCTCGCACATCGACACGGTCAGCGGCGGCGGGCGTTACGACGGCATCATCGGTGTACTGGCCGGACTGGAGATCGCGCGCGCGCTGCAGCAAGCCGGCGCGGAACTGGACCACGACTTCGAGGTCGTCGACTTCCTCAGCGAGGAGCCCAGCGACTACGGTGTGTCCTGTGTCGGCAGCCGCGCCCTGGCCGGTCTGCTCGACGCCGCGATGCTCGGGCAGCGCGAGCCCGGTGGCGAGACCCTGGCCGAAGGTCTCGCCCGCTGCGGTGGATCGCCCGCGAGCCTGGGCGCCCCGTTGCGCGCGCCGGGGTCGATCGCGGCCTTCGTCGAACTGCACATCGAGCAAGGGCCGGTGCTCGAGGTTCGCGGCGTGCCGATCGGAGTCGTCACCCACATCGTCGGCATTCGCCGGTTTCGCATCGTCGTCGTCGGCCGCGCCGATCACGCCGGCACGACGCCGATGGACCTGCGCCAGGATGCCTTGGTCGGTGCGGCAAGAATCATCGACGCCGCGCAGAGCGAGGCCGCCCGGCTGGCCACCGGCCCCAATTACGTCGTGGCCACGGTCGGCCGCATCCAGGTCGAGCCCAATGCCGCCAACGCCGTGCCGGCACGCGCTGAACTCACCCTGGAACTGCGCAGCGACAGCGAAGCGGTACTCGAACGCTTTGCCGACGACCTGATCGAGCGGCTGCGCCCGTCGCTGCAGGCGTTGCGGGTGAGCGTGTCGATGGACGAACTCAGCCGCTCGCGGCCGACCGTTTGCGACCCCGGGCTGATGCGCGAGATCGAGGCCGCAGCGGCCGAACTCGACCGCCCGACCTTGCGCCTGCCCAGCGGTGCCGGCCACGATGCGGTCTATCTGGCACGGCTGGCACCGGCCGCAATGATCTTCATTCCCTGCGAACAGGGCCGCAGCCATCGCCCCGAGGAAGCCATCACACCAGCGCAACTGGCCGATGGGACGCAGGTGCTGCTGCGCACGCTGCAGAGACTGGACCGCGCGCAACCATGAACGACACGATCTACGTCATCAATCCCAACAGCAGCGCCTCGGTCACCGCGGCGATCGACCGCGCGGTGGAGCCGCTGCGCCTGGCCGGGGGGCCCACGATCCGTTGCCTGACCCTGGCCGAGGGCCCGCCGGGCGTGCAGACCCAGGAGCAGGTCGACGGCCTGGGGCCGCCGCTGTGCGCCCAGGTGCGCGCGCTCGAGGCCCAGGCCGGCGCCTTCGTGCTGGCCTGCTTCTCCGACCCCGGCTTGCACGCGATACGCGAGGTCAGCGCACGGCCGGTGCTGGGCATCGCGGAGTGCGGCGTGCTGGCGGCGTTGACACGGGGCCAGCGCTTCGGCGTCGTCTCGATCCTGAGCCGATCGATTCCGCGCCACCTGCGGTACTTCGGCGCCATGGGCGTGATCGACCGTCTGGCGGGCGACCGCGCAATCGACATGGGCGTGATCGAGTTGGCCGACCGCGACCGCGCGCTGCATCGCATGACCGAAGTCGGCCGCGAACTGGTCGCGCAGAGCCAGGCCGACGTGCTGGTGCTGGGCTGCGCCGGCATGGCCGACCTGCGCCAATCCCTGCAGGACGCGGTCGGCGTGCCGGTCGTCGACCCGACCCAGGCAGCGGTGGCCATGGCAATCGGGCGCGTTCGGTGCGACTGAACGGCGGCGCCGAGTCCCCGGATTTCGTCGTGGCGGCATCGGCACCGATGCCGATCTTCATGAGTGCAGCTGCGGACTCGGGGATAGGGCAGCAATTGATCAGATTCGCCCACCTTGATCCGCCGGGAGCCATTGCAGGCATGCCGACATTACCCACCGCAGACCCCGCACAGGGCGCGCAATTCCTTGAAGAACCGGAGTGCCGCATCGCACTCCAACTCCCAGCACTCACGTGAACAAGACACAACGCATTGACGAAAGCTCAAAGGGCGTTTTCATCATCTCTGCAACTCCGTTTCAGGACGATGGCGCGCTCGACCTGGAAAGTACGGACAGCCTCGTCGAGTTCTATCTCGACAAGGGCGTGTCGGGGATGACCCTCCTCGGCATGATGGGCGAAGCGCCCAAGCTGACCGAGGAAGAGTCGCTCACTTTCACCCGACATGTGCTGCAGCGTGTGGCCGGCCGCGTGCCGGTGGTGGTGGGTGTCAGCCATCCATCCAACCGCCATGTCGAGCGCATGGCGGAGCTAGCGATGTCTTTGGGTGCGGCTGGCGTCATGCTCGCGCCAGCGGCGAATCTCAGAATCGACGAGCATATCTACAGCTATTACGCCACGCTGATGCGGCAGCTCGGACCGCAGGTGCCCATCTGCCTGCAGGACTTCCCGCAGTCCACGGGCGTGTACACCTCGGTCGAGGTCGTGCGCCGGCTGGTCGACGAGTTCCCGCAGGTCGTGATGTTCAAGCACGAGGAAATGCCGGGCATGCGCAAGCTGAGCCAGATCCGCGCGCAGGGCGAGGCGTCGGGGGGCAGGCGCATCAGCATCCTGGTGGGCAATGGCGGGCTGTTCCTGCCGCAGGAAATGCTGCGCGGCGCGGATGGCGCGATGACCGGTTTCGCCTATCCAGAGATGCTCGTTCAGGTTTGCCGCCTCTGCGAACTGCGCCGCTTCGAAGAGGCCGAGGATTTGTTCGATATCTATTTGCCGCTGTTGCGGCACGAATTCCAGTACGGGTTGGGATTGGCCCTGCGCAAGGAGACCCTGCGCGCTCGCGGCGCGATTCGCAGCGCTGCGGTGCGCAAGCCGGGACCGGTGCTCGATTCAATCGATCACGCAGAGTTGCAGCGCTTGGTGTGTCGTCTCGACAAGGCGCTTGCCGAACGCAGCCGGGTGTTCGACGCCTGAGTTCACTACGCCGCCTGTGCAACCAGGATGGCGGGCGTGTGAACTGCCACGCCAGATGGCCGTGACCGCAAGGGCCCGGTTTGATCAGCGTTGGGTCGCTCGACTGCCATGGCGACTGAAGCATGGCGACATGCCATGTCGTCTCGACAAGGCCCAGAATGAGATTTGGATCTTCGTCCCTCCGGTCTGTCTCAAGCCGGCGCCTGGGCCGGTGCTCGCTCGAGTGCCGGATCGTGGCCGATCACCAGCACGATCACGGCGCCGACAACCGCGCAGGCGGCAAGGAACATGAGGCTGGCGAAGTTGCCGCCGGTCCGGTCCTTGAGCAGGCCGAAGACCTGGGGGCCGAAGTAGCCGCCGAGGTTGCCGATCGAGTTCACCGCCGCGATGCCCGCTGCCGCTGCGGTGCCGCTCAGGTACGCGGTGGGCAGGGTCCAGAAGATCGGCAGAACCGCGAAGAAGCCGAAGCCTGCCACGCACAGGAACAGCATCTTCATGGCCGGATCCTTCGTCATCGCGGCCAGGACCAGGCCGATCACGATGACCGCCAGCGGAATCACCGTGTGCCACTTGCGCTCGCCCGTGGCGTCGGAGTGGCGGCTCCACAGGATCATGCCGATGGCGCCCACCGCATAGGGAAGTGAAGTGATGAGTCCGATCTGGAGGTTGCCGAGGCCCCCGAACGCCTTGACGATCTGCGGCAGGAAGAAGCTCAGGCCGTACTGCGGAATGTTGCAGCCCATGTAGATGAAGCCGAAGGCGATGACCCTGGGGTTCAGCAGCGACGCCTTCCAGGACATGCTGTGGATCGACTCTCGGTTGGCACGCTCCTGATCGAGGCGACCCTGGAGCCATGCGCGCTCGTCGGGGGCCAGCCATTGGGCATCGGCCGGGCGGTCCGTCAGGTAGAACAGCACGGCAAAGGTCAACAGCAAGGCGGGAACCGCCTCGAGGATGAACATCCACTGCCAGCCCCGCAGGCCGCCCATGCCGTCGAGATCGAGCAACAGACCCGAGATCGGCGCCCCGATCACGGTCGAGATCGGAATCGCAAACATGAACAGGCCGACGATGCGCGCGCGGTAGGCCGAGGGAAACCAGAGCGTGAGGAAGAAGATGATCCCTGGAAAGAAGCCGGCTTCTGCGACGCCGAGCAGCAGCCGGACCAGGTTGAACGAGAACGCACCCTGCACGAACGCCTGCGCGCCGGTGATGAGGCCCCAGGTGAACATGATGCGGGCGATCCACTTGCGTGCGCCGAATCGGTTCAGTGCCATGTTGCTGGGCACCTCGAAGAAGAAGTAGGCGATGAAGAAGATGCCGGCGGCGCCGCCGAACGCGGCCGCCGTCAGCCCCAGGTCCTTGCTCATGCTCGCCCCGGCGAACCCGACATTGACGCGGTCCAGGTAGGCGACAAAGTAGCAAAACATCAGGAAAGGCACCAGGCGCCAGGTCACCTTGGACATGGTGCGCTGCTCGAGCGTCGAATTCATTTCGTCTCCTTGTGAAACCTATGCGTGGAATCTCTTCAACCAGCCCAGGCCGGCCGAGGTCGAAGCCCTGGGTCGGTATTCGCAACCGACCCAGCCCTCGAACCCGAGCTCGTCGATCACGCCGAAAAGGTAGTCATGGTTCAATTCGCCCAGGTCGGGCTCGTGCCGCATCGGGACCCCGGCGATCTGGAGATGGCCGACCCTGCCGGTGGGCAGGTACTGGCGCAGCTTCGTCGCCACGTCTCCCTCGACGATCTGCAGGTGATACAGATCCATCTGCACCTTCAGGTTGGGGGCGCCCACCTCGGCCAGGATGGCGTGCGCCTCGTCCTGGCGGTTCAAGAAGAACCCGGGGATGTCACGGGGGTTGATGGGCTCGATCAGCACGTCGACGCCGAGCGTCGCCGCCTGTCGAGCGGCCCAGGCCAGATTGGAGACGTAGATTCCTCGCAGCGCCGTGCGGTCGATGCCGGCCGGTGCCAGGCCGGCCATGACGTGCAGCCGGGGGCAGCCGAGCTCGGCGGCGTACTCCAGCGCGCGCAGCACCCCTTCACGAAACTCCGCTTCGCGTCCGGGCAGGCACGCAAGGCCGCGCTCGCCCGCATCCCAATGGCCCGGCGGGGCGTTGAACAGCACCTGCTGCAGTCCGTTTTCCTTCAGGCGCTGCGACAGCGTGGCGGCCGGGTGGGCGTAGGGGAAAAGGTACTCGACGGCCTTGAACCCGTCGCGCGCGGCCGCTGCAAATCGCTCCAGGAATTCGTGCTCGTTGTAGAGCAGCGACAGGTTGGCGGCAAACCGGGGCATGGAATTCCTTCGTTTGGCGGGTTACCAGCGCGCGCCGAAGTGGACGCGCAGTTCGTCGATCTGGGCCGGCGTGAGTGGCTCCGGGCGCACCCGCTGCCAGAGGCGGGCGGTTTCCTCCAACTCCTCCAGCACGGCGCTCGCCTCGGCCGGCGAGCGGTGCCAGACGTTGGGGCCGAGCCGATCCAGCATGACGGCACGGATGGGCGTTCCGTTCGCCATCATGGTCTCGATCCGGCGGGCCACTTCTTCGCCCGCTTCCGGGTCGCCCGGGCGGCGGTAGCGAATCAGCGGCACATGCCCCACCTTCATCACGAAGTAGGGCGTGATGGGCGGCAGGATGTCGTCCGGACTCCACACACCGGCCAGCGTCAAGGCGACCAGGTGCGTGGAGTGGGTGTGGATCACGCAGCGGGCATGGGCGTCGGCGCCGTAGATGCGCCGGTGCAGGGCCAGGGTCTTGGAGGCGCGATCGCCGGCCGTCTGCTGGCCTTGGAGATCCACTTCGGCGAGACGGGCGGGATCGAGGTGGCCCAGGCAGGCGTCGGTGGGGGTGATCAGGTACCCGGTATCGGTGCGGACGCTGATGTTGCCCGCGCTGGCATGCACATAGCCGCGGGCGTACAGCGACGCGCCGACGCGGCAGATTTCTTCGCGCAGCGCGGTCGTCATGCGGCCGCCAGCACCGTGAAGGCCTTGGTGAAGAAGTCTTCGGAACCGAAGTTGCCGGACTTCAGCGCAACGTGCAGGGTTTCGTCTGCGCTAGCCGGGGACTGCACCGCGGTCCAGGGCACGCCGGGGTCGATCTGCGGGCCGATGAGCATCTGCCGCACCCCCAGTTCACGCACCACGGCGCCGGATGTTTCGCCGCCGGCGACCACCAGTTGCCGCACGCCGCGTTCCACCAGACCGACGGAGATGTGCGACAGCACCTGCTCGACCATCTCGCCCGCGCGCGCAACCCCCAGTTGAGCCTGCACGGCCTTGACGTCGGCAGCTGCCGCCGTGGCGTAGATCAGCACGGGTCCGTCCGCCAGATGGCGGCCGGCCCAGGCCAGTGCCTGGCCCACCACGTCGTCACCGGCGGCGATGGCCAGCGGGTCGATGGCGAAGGCGGGCCGTCCGGCGTGCTTGAAATGCAGGACCTGGGCGTTGGTGGCCAACGAGCAACTGCCCGATACGATCGCCCGAAGACCCGTTGCCGGAGGCAGGCGGTTGGCCAGCGAGGCGCCAGCGCCGTGCACGAGTCGGGGCCAGTTCTGCGGCAGGCCGAGGGCGATGCCCGAGCCGGCGGTGACCAGCGCCATGCCCTTCAGGGCGATGCCGATGCGCATCAGATCGTCGTTCGAGACCGCATCGACGATGGCGATGCGCACGCCTTCGTCTTGCAAGGCCGCGAAGCGCTCGCGTATCGCTTGCGGGCCTCGGGCGACCGTGTCGTAGGCCACCAGGCCGACCGGGTGCCGGGTCTGCGCCTGCATCACCCGCACCAGGTTGGAGTCGGTCATGGGCGTGAGCGGGTGGTCGCGCATGCCGCTTTCGCCGAGCAGCTGATCGCCGACGAACAGGTGGCCCTTGAAGACCGTGCGCTGGTTCTCCGGGAAGGCGGGGCAGGCAATCGTGAGCCCGTTGCCCGCCCGATCTTCCAGCGCATCCAGCAGCGCGTCGGTGACGGGGCCGATGTTGCCGGCGGGGGTGGAATCGAAGGTCGAGCAGTACTTGAAATAGACCTGCTCCACGCCCTGGGCCTGCAGCCAGCGCAGCGCCTGCAGCGACTGCGCCACGGCCTGCCCGGGCGCGACCGTGCGCGACTTCAGCGCGACGACGATGGCGTCGGCATCGACGGCCGACCCGGCATCCTCGGGCACGCCGATGGTCTGCACCGTTCGCATGCCGGCGCGGACCAGGTTGTTCGCGAGGTCGGTGGCGCCGGTGAAGTCGTCGGCAATGCAGCCCAGCACGGCCTGGCCCATGATTCAGCCCTTCGCCGGCGCCGCGGGCAGCTCGATGCCCGGGAAGATCTTGATGACGGCGCTGTCGTCTTCCTGGGCATGGCCCGCCGTCGACGCCTGCATGAACATCTGGTGGGCCGTGCTGGCCAGCGGCAGCGGGAATTTGCTGGCGCGGGCGGTGTCCAGCACCAGGCCCAGGTCCTTGACGAAGATGTCGACCGCCGACAGCGGCGTGTAGTCGGCCTTCAGCACATGGGCCATGCGGTTCTCGAACATCCAGCTGTTGCCGGCGCTGTGGGTGATGACCTCGTACAGCGCCTCGGCGTTCACGCCTTCGCGCAGGCCCAGCGCCATGGCCTCGGCCGCGGCGGCGATGTGCACGCCCGCGAGCAGCTGGTTGATGATCTTCACCTTGCTGCCGTTGCCGGCCCGGTCGCCGAGCCGGTAGACCTTGGCCGCCATCGCTTCCAGGGCCTCGCCGCAGGCGGCGTAGGCGCCGGCCCGGCCGGCGGTCATCATGGTGATCTCGCCGGAGGCTGCCCGGGCGGCGCCGCCGGAAATCGGCGCGTCGAGGTAGAGCAGGCCCAATGCCTCCAGGCGGCCTTCGAGGGCAACGGACCAGTTCGGGTCGACGGTCGAGCACATCACGAACACGCTGCCCGGCGCCATCGCCGCGGCCGCGCCCTGGGGCCCGAACAGGACGGCCTCGGTCTGCTGGGCATTCACCACGACCGACACCACCGTTCGGCAGGCCTTGGCGAGTTCCGCCGGGCTGGCGCAGGCGACACCGCCTTCGCGCACGAAGGCCTCGACCGCAGCCGGCCTTGCGTCGCACACGTGCACCTTGTAGCCGGCACGCCGCAGTGAGCGGGCCATGCCGGAACCCATGGCTCCAAGGCCGATGACACCGATGTTCTTCATCCTCTTGCTCCTCATCGGGTTTTGCAATGGGCCTGAGCGCGTGCACGCCGTTGAATCTGTTTGCGCTAACAAATCGATTGTTCAGCATTTGTTAACGCAAACAGCGCAGTAGAAACCCTCGTGCTGGATTTGCCAGCCTGCTCCTCGCGCGCGCGGCTCGATGAACTATCCTGCAGCCCCACCCGGGTGCGCGTGGCCCGCGATACCCCGCAATGAAGCGATGGATCCAGTCAGATGACGATCGACGAACAGGACTCGAACAACTCCGTGACCTTGTCCGAAGTGGCGCGTTTGGCCGGCGTGAGCGGCATGACGGTGTCGCGCGTGCTGAATGGCCACGCGAGCGTTTCGGCGGCGACTCGGGCCAAGGTGCAGGCTGCCGTGGCGGCACTGGGATACGTGCCCAACCGACTCGCAGGCGCACTGGCCACGGCCAGGACGCAGCTCATGGTCGTGATCATCCCGTCCCTGGGCAACATCGTCTTTCCCGAAGTGCTGCGCGGCGCGAACGAACGGTTCGAGCTTGCCGGCTACCAGGCGGTGATCGGCGTGTCGGACTACGACCTGGACCGCGAGGAACAGCTCATCGCGGCCATGCAATCCTGGCGCCCCTCGGGCTGGATCGTGGCCGGACTGGAGCACACGCCGCGCGCACGCCAGATGCTGCGCGAGGCGCGCAGCCCGGTCGTGGAGGTGATGGACCTCGACGGCGAGCCCATCGACATGGCGGTGGGCTTTTCGAACGCAGGCGCGGGGCGCGAGATGGGGGCCTACCTTGTGGCCAGCGGCCGGCGCCGCATCGGCTACGTCGGCGGCAATTTGGAGCGCGATCTGCGCGCCGCCAAACGCCTGCAAGGTTTCGAGCTGGCGCTGCAGGAGCGCGGCGTCGCGTTGCAGGGACGGTTCACCGCGAACGCGCCGTCCTCGCTGCTCCTGGGCCGTGCCGGACTCGCGCAACTGCTGGCCCGGCACCCGGACCTGGACGCCGTGTACTGCTCCAACGACGACATGGCCGTGGGCGCCATGATGCATTGCATGGCCGCGGGCATCGCCGTGCCGGGCCAGCTCGCCCTGGCGGGATTCAACGGCCTGGAAATCGGCGAAGCGGTGCCGCAGCGGCTGACGACGATCCGCTCGCCGCGCTACCGCATCGGCCAGCAGGCAGCCGAGAACATCCTGGCCCGGATTGGCGGCGCGAGGCCGCCGCGGCGCGAGGACCTGGGGTTTGAATTCATCGCCGGCCAGACGGGTTGATTCGAGCCGCCGTCGAGCCGGGCCGGTCGCGCCGCGCCTGCGCCGTGCCAGGGCGATACTTCCGCGATGACCCGCCCCACCCCTGCATCGATCTTCAGGCTTCCGAAAGGGGCGGGTGCGGCGCTGCTCGCCGCGGCGCTGTTCGGCGCCGGAACGCCGCTGGCCAAGGCGCTGATGGCCGGCGTCGGCCCCTGGATGCTCGCCGGCCTGCTGTACCTGGGATCGGGGCTCGGGCTGGCGCTGCTTCGGCTCGTCCGACGGGCCCCGTCGGCCCGGCTGGCGGCGGGCGAATGGCCCTGGCTGGCGGGCGCTGTGCTGGCGGGCGGTGTCGCCGGCCCGGTGCTGCTGATGTTCGGCCTCGCCGGCATGCCGGCCTCGGGCGCCTCGCTGCTGCTCAACGCCGAAGGGGTCTTCACCGCGCTGCTGGCCTGGTTCGTCTTCAGGGAGAACTTCGACCGCCGCATCGCGCTGGGCATGCTCGCCATCGTGGCCGGAGCCCTCGTGCTGAGCTGGCCCCGCGACGCCGAGTTCGGCACGCCATGGCCCGGGCTCGCGGTGCTGGGCGCGTGCCTGGCCTGGGGCATCGACAACAACCTCACGCGCAAGGTGTCGCTCGCCGACGCGACCTGGGTGGCCATGGTCAAGGGCCTGGCCGCCGGCAGCGTGAACCTGGCCATCGCGCTGAGGCTGGGGGCGAGGCTGCCTGAACCGGGCCTGCTGGCGGGGTCGGCCGTGCTGGGCTTATTCGCCTACGGCATCAGCCTCACGCTGTTCGTCGTGGCGCTACGCCACCTCGGCAGCGCACGCACCGGGGCGTACTTCTCGGTGGCACCGTTCTTCGGCGCCGTGCTCGCGGTCGGACTGCTGGGCGAGGCGATCACGCCGGGACTGCTCGTCGCCGGCGCGCTGATGGCGCTGGGCGTGTGGCTGCACCTCAGCGAGCAGCATGCCCATGGCCATGCGCACGAGGCGATGGAGCACGAACACGAGCACGAACACGACGCCCACCACCTGCACCACGCGCCGGGCGAGGCGCCGCCGGGTCCGCACACGCATCGCCATCGGCATGCGCCGATGAGCCATTCGCACGAGCATTTTCCGGACGAGCACCACCGGCATTCGCACTGAGGGCCGCCTACCTCCCGCCGTGCTTGCCGGCCTCCCAGCCCACCGTACCAAGGGCCCGTTCGGCCACCTGGGTCGGATAGGGCTCGAGCGCCGTCGCCATCGTGTCGTTCCAGCGATTGAGGTAGCCGAACAAGGCGATGGCGGCCACGATCTCGACGATCTGGCTGTCGTCGTAGTACTTCTTCAGCAGCTCGAAATCGGCCGCGCCGGCTTCGTTGGGCTGGGCACCGGCCTTCAAGGCCAGGGCAATGGCCGCGCGCTCGGCCGGGCTGAACAAGGCGCTTTTCTCGAAATTCCACAAGGCGGCGATCTTCTCGTCCGAGGCCTCGTAAAGGCTCGACAGATTGGCCATGTGCGACTGGCAGTACAGGCAGCCGGCCGCATAGCTGCTGGCCAGGCTGACCAGCATCTTCGTCTCCGTCGGCACCGTCCCCTCGTACAGGACGGCTTGATTGAGCGCCATGAAGGCGCGCACGATGTCGGGGCGGCGCACCATGGTCATGATGCTGTTGGGCGTGAAGCCGCGCGTCTTCCTGTAATGCTCGAAGCGCTCGCGGATGTCGGGCTCCTTCACCTCCTCGAGGGGAACCGGGCTCAGGTGGGGCATTAGAAATCTCCGTGGCAAGGGCTCGCGCCCGCAGCGAGGGCGCCGCACATTGTGCTGTGCTTGCGCGCCGGCTTGACCATGACCGCTTGCCGATGAAAGCATCTCGAACCGTTATTCGCTGTCCGCCCTGATCCTGTTGCAGGTCAAGGTCATCTCGGCCGGGAGTGTGATCCGGCGCCGCAGGGTCGGTTCGCGCCCGGCCTCGCAGTACTTGTCCCATTGACGGTACATGAGGCCAGGGGCTAGAGTGCGCCCCGGGATGAATGCCAACCTGCCCCTGCCCAAGTACCATCAGGTCTATCTCGTGCTCCGCGGTCAGCTCGAGGCAGGCCAGTTTGCCGCCGGCCTGCCCGGCGAGCTGGCGCTGGCGCGCGAGTACGGCGTGGCGCGGGTCACGGTGCGGCGCGCGCTCGAGCAACTCGCCGCCGAAGGGCTGATCGAACGCTCGGCCGGCCGTGCCACCATGCCGCGCAAGACCGGGTCTGCCAAGCCGGCCCGCGGTTCGGCGCCGATGGGCGGGCTGCTTCAGAGCATCGTCGCGATGGGCGAGCGCACGCGGGTCAAGGTCGTCTCCTGCGAGATCCTGGCCGCCGGCGCGGCCGTGGCCGCGGCGCTCGAGGTCGACCCGGCCTCGCAGGTGCAGAAGGCCGTCCGGGTGCGCGCCACCGCGCAAGGGCCGCTGTCGCTGATCACCACCTTCGTCCCCGAGCCGCTGGCGCGCGGCTTCGGGCGCCGCGACCTGGCGCGCCAGCCGATCCTCGTGCTGCTCGAGGCCGGCGGCCTGCGCGTCGGCCGCGCCAGCCAGTCGATCACGGCGCGGCCCGCCGACGGCGAGGCGGCGCGCCTGCTCGAGGTGCCGATCGGCTCGCCGCTGCTGGCGGTCACGCGCCTGGTGCGCGCCGAGGACGACCGGCCCGTGCAATGGCTGCACGGGCTGTACCGGCCCGATCGCTACCACTACGAGATGCAGTTGTCGCGCGTCGGCGAGACCGACACGAAAGTCTGGGTCAGCACCGAGTTGTCGGCCCAGTTTCATTGAAGAAGGAGAGCCCGTCATGACGAGTCGTCGCACGTTCATCCAGCAATCCACCGCCGCCGCCTCGGCGCTGGCCTTTCCCCTGGTCGGCGGGGCCCAGCCCGCGCCCGTCAAGATCGGCGTCCTGCACCCGGTGACGGGGGCGCTGGCCTTTTCGGGCGGGCAGTGCCGGGTCGGCGCGCAGATGGCGATCGACGACATCAACAAGACCGGCATCAGGTCGATGGGCGGGGCGAAGATCGAGCCCCTGCTCGGCGACGCGCAAAGCAGCCCCCAGGTGGGCAGCGCCGAGATCGAGAAGATGAACGAGGCCGGCTGCTCGGCCGTGGTCGGCGCCTACGCCAGCGCGATCTGCCTGGCGACGACCCAGGCCGCGGCCAAGTACAACCTGCCGCACGTGGTCGACGTCGGCGTGGCCGACCAGATCATGGAGCGCGGCCTGAAGAACACCTTCCGCTTCGGCCCGGGCTACAAGACCTGCGCCCGGATCGCGGTGAACAACCTCGGGGTCCTCAACACCGTCGCCGGCAAGCCGGCCAAGACGGTGATGATCGTGCACGAGGAAAGCCTGTTCGGCACCGGCACGGCCAACCTGCTGGCGCAGGAGCTGCCGGTCTTCGGCTTCGAGATCAAGGAGATCGTCAAGCACGCCAACCCGACGCGCGACTTCAACAACATCGTGCTGCGCATGAAGGCGGTGAACCCGGACATCGTGATCCCGGCGAACTACTACAACGAATACGTGCTGCTGGTGCGCACGATGCAGCAGCAGAAGTTCAGCCCGAAGGCGATCTACTCGGTGCTCGGCGGCGCCGCGTCGAGCTACAAGTTCGTCAAGGAGTTTCCCGAAGCCGCCAACGGCATCATCGACTGCAACCACTGGTTCAACCCCAAGGACCGGCGCGCGGCCGAACTGCGCCGGCGCGTCGAGGCCAAGGGCCTGTTCTTCACCTACGAGATCTTCAACACCTACACCGCGGTGCGCTTCCTCGCCGACGCGCTCGAGCGCGCCAGGAGCGCCGACCGCGCCGCGATCGTCGACGCGCTGGCCTCCAGCACCTGGAGCGACAACTTCATGCCCTACGGCCCGACGAAGATCGTCAACGGCCAGAACACCGGCGCCCAGCCCTTGATGACGCAGGTGATCAAGGGCGACATCCGCGTCATCATCCCGCGCGAATACCGCGAGATGGACCCGGTGTTCCCGCTGCACGCCTGAGCCGCGCCGGCGCTCGAGCGGACCCGCGATGCTGGGCTTCGACGTCCTCTTCCCTTCGCTGCTCAACGGGCTGACGACGGGCGCGGTGTATGCGCTCATCGCGCTCGGGCTGACGCTGATCTACGGCGTGCTGCACATCATCAACTTCGCCCACGGGGCGGCCTTGATGGTGGCGCTCTACGCCGTGTTCCTGCTCCACGAGCGGCTCGGCATCGACCCCTACCTGGCGCTGCCCATCGTCGTGCCGGCGATGTTCGGCTTCGGCTATGCGCTGCAGCGCCTGGTCATCGAGCGCGCCAGCCACGGCCGCGACGAGAACATCCTGCTCGTCACGCTGGGCATCAGCATCGTGCTCGAGAACCTGGCGCTGATGGTCTTCAAGAGCGACACGCGCACGATCGACACCGCCTACACGCTGGCCACGGTGCAGATCGGCCCGGCCTTCATCGCCGTGCCCAAGCTCGTCGCCTTCGGCGGCGCGCTGCTCGCGTCGGCGCTGCTGCTGGGGGTGGTCAAGGGCACCGACCTGGGGCGCGCGATCCGCGCCGTCGCGATCGAGAAGCAGGGCGCGCGGCTGATGGGCATCTCGGTCGAGCATGTCTACGCCATGTCCTTCGGCATCGGCCTGGCCTGCGTCGGCGCCGCGGCCTGCTTTCTGCTGCCGGCCTATTACGTCAACCCGCAGGTGGGATCGGGCTTCGTCCTCGTGGCCTTCACCATCGTCGTGCTCGGCGGCATGGGCAGCTTCGCCGGGGCCCTGGTCGGGGGGCTGCTGATCGGCGTCGTCGAGTCGCTCGGCGGGCTGATCCTGGGCGAATCGCTGGGCCAGATCGGCATCTTCCTGATCTTCATCGCGGTGCTGCTGTTCCGGCCCACCGGGCTGTTCGGGGCCCGCTCGTGAAGCCGCAGCCGGCCCCGCCCCCGCGATGAAGCGCGACCTCGCGACCATCGCCGTCTTTGCCGCGCTCGTCGCCGCGCTCGCGGCCACGAGCGATTCCGGCGTCCTGCTCAACGCCGTGATGATGACGCTGTATGCGGCGCTGCTGGCCCAGGCCTGGAACATCCTCGGCGGCTGGGGCGGGCAGATGTCGTTCGGCCACGCCTTGTTCTTCGGCGTCGGCGCCTACGCCAGCGCCATCGCCCAGGTCAGCCACGGCTGGAACGCCTGGGCGGCGCTGGCCGGGGCGGTGGCGGCGGCGGCGCTGGCCGGCCTGGGGGTCGGCGCGCTGGCCTTCCGCTACGGGCTCAAGGGCTCGTACTTCGCGCTGGTGACGCTGGCCTTCGCCGAGGTCGCGCGCATCGTCGCGGTCTCGGTCGGCTTCACCGGCGGCGGCGTCGGCATGATGCTGCCGTTGCAGCAAGCCTCCGGCGCCGTGCAGTCCGGCTCGCGCCACGGCTTCGTCGGGCTCGTGCTGGGCTTGGTCGTCGTGGCCCAGCTCGTCGGCGCCTGGTTGCGCCATTCGCGCTTCGGCGCGCAGCTGCAGGCGGTGCGCGACAACGAGGATGCGGCGCGCGCGCTCGGCGTCGACCCTTATCGCACCAAGCTCGGCGCGATCGCGCTGTCGGCCGCCTTCACCGGGGCTGCCGGGGCCTTCTACCTGCAGGTCTTCCAGTACATCGACTCCGGCATCGCCTTCGGCGTCCAGGTGTCGGTGGAAGCCTTGATCGGCGCCATCGTCGGCGGCCTGGGCTCGCTCTGGGGGCCCGTGCTCGGGGCCGCGGTGCTGCACCTGCTGGGCGAGAGCACGCGCAACCTCTTCGGGCAGTTGCCGGGGCTGAACATGGTGCTGTACGGCGCCTTGCTGGTGGCGATCGTGACCTTCATGCCGCGCGGCCTGGCGGGGCTGGGGCGCACGCTGCGCGAAGCCTGGCGGGGGCGCCGTGGCTGAGCCGCTGCTGCGCCTCCAGGGGCTGTCGATCACCTTCGGCGGCTTGCGCGCGGTGCAGGACCTGAGCCTGGCCCTGCCCACTGCGACCCTGGGCGCCCTGATCGGCCCGAACGGCGCCGGCAAGACGACGCTCTTTGCGCTGATCTCGGGTTTTCTGCGGCCTGAGGCGGGGCAGGTGGTCTACGGCGGGCAGGACATCACCGGCCGCGCCCCGCACCTGAACGCGCGCGACGGCATGACGCGCACCTTCCAGATCGTCCAGCCCTTTGCCGGCCAGACGGTGCGCGAGAACATCGCCGTCGGCGCCCATTTGCGCGAGCCGCGCCGGGCGGCGGCGCTGGCCGCGGCCGAAGCCGTGGCGGCGCGGGTGGGGCTGCGGGCGCTGCTCGACAAGCCTGCCTCCGAGCTCACGGTCGCCGGGCGCAAGCGGCTCGAACTGGCGCGCGCGCTCGCCACCCGGCCGCGGCTGCTGCTGCTCGACGAGGTGCTGGCCGGGCTGAACCCGCAGGAGGTGGCCGAGATGATCCCGGTGGTGCGCGGCCTCGTCGACGACGGCATCACGGTGCTGATGATCGAGCACGTGATGCAGGCGGTGATGAACCTGGCCGAGCGCGTCTGGGTGCTGGCGCAAGGCCAGCTCATCGCCGAAGGCAGCCCGGGCGAGGTGACTTCCAACGAGCGCGTGATCGAGGCCTACCTGGGCCCGGGCGCGGCGGCAAGATTGAGGGCGGCATGAGCGCGCCGGGCCACCATCGGCCAGAGGCCGATGTCCTTCGGCAGGCACGGACAGTCCGCAGGGACTGTCCGTGTTCGGCCTCAGCTCGCCAAGCGCTCATCCCGGAGCGCGCAGCGCGCAGGGGCTTGCCATGACCCGCCTGCTCGACATCCAGGGCCTGCGCGGCGGCTACGGCCGGGTCGAGGTGCTGCGCGGCGTCGACCTCCACGTCGACGCCGGCGAGGTCATCGCCCTGCTCGGCAGCAACGGCGCCGGCAAGACGACGCTGAACAACATGGTCTGCGGCCTCGTGCCCGCCAGCGCGGGCCGGGTCGAATTCGAAGGCCGCGACCTGACGCGCTGCCACTACCGCGAGATCGTCCGCGCCGGACTGATCCAGGTGCCCGAAGGGCGCCGCATCTTCCCCAACCTGAGCGTGCGCGAAAACCTCGAGCTCGGCTCCTACGCCCGGGCGCGCGAGCGCCGCGGCGCCAACCTCGAACGCGTGCTTGCCACCTTCCCGCGGCTGGGCGAGCGCCTGGCGCAAAAGGCCGGCACGATGAGCGGCGGCGAGCAGCAGATGCTGGCCATCGGCCGCGGCATGATGGCCGAGCCACGGCTGCTGATCCTCGACGAGCCGTCGCTGGGCTTGTCGCCGCTGCTCGTCGAAGAGATGTTCACGCTGCTGCGCCGCCTGCACGGCGAAGGCCTGGCCTTGCTGCTGGTCGAGCAGAACGTGGCCCAGTCGCTCGAGATCGCCGACCGCGCCTACGTGCTCGAGAACGGCAGCCTGCGCTTCGAGGGCCGGCCGGCCGAATTGCTGGCCAGCCCCGACCTCAAGCGCGCCTACCTCGGCCTGTGAATCGTCAAGCGATGCCGCCCAGCACCCTGGCCCAGAAGCTCATCGCCCGCGCCGCCGGCCGCGATCGGGTCACGCCCGGCGAGATCGTCACCTGCCGCGTCGACCTCGCGATGTTCCACGACTCGAGCGGCCCGCGCCGCCTGAAGCCGATGCTCGACGAGCTGGGCGCGACGATCTGGGACAAGAACCGCGTCGTCCTCGTCATCGACCATTACCTGCCCGAGGCCGACGACGAGGCCCGGCGCATCGTCCGCATCGCGCGCGACTGGGCGGCCGAGCAGGCCCTGCCCCATGTCTACGACGGCCAGGGCATCTGCCACGTCGTGCTGCCGCAGGGCGGCCACCTGGCGCCGGGCATGTTCTGCGTCGGCGGCGATTCGCATTCGCCGACCGGCGGCGCTTTCGGCGCCTACATGTTCGGCATCGGCTCGACCGAGATGCTGGGCGTGGTGACGACGGGCGAGATCTGGCTCCGGGTGCCGCAGACGATCTTCATGCGCTGGAGCGGGCGCCTCGCCGACGGCGTCAGCGCCAAGGACATGGTGCTGGCGATGCTCGGGCGCTTCGGCATGAACGGCGGCGCCTACCAGGCGGTGGAGTTCTGCGGCGAGGCGGTCGCGGCGCTGGGCATGGCCGAGCGCATGACGCTGGCCAACATGAGCGCCGAACTCGGCGCCCAGGCCGGCCTGGTGGCGCCGGACGAGACGACGCGCCAGTTCCTGCAGGCAGCAGGCGCCGACCTCGACACCTACGGCCTCGAGCCCTGGCACAGCGACGAAGGCGCGCCCGGAATCCGCCATGACTTCGACGCCTCGTCGCTGGCGCCGCAAGTGGCCTTGCCGCACAGCCCGAGCCACGTGCGCGCGGTCGCCGACCTCGAGCCGACGCCGGTGCAGATCGCCTACATCGGCGCCTGCACCGGGGCCAAGCTCGAAGACCTGCGCGCCGCGGCGCGGGTGCTCGGCGGCGCGCGCATCGCCCCCGGCGTGCAGCTGCTGGTCGCGCCGGCGAGCCTGCGCGACCGCGACCGCGCCGAGGCCGAGGGCGTGCTCGCGACCCTGGTCGATGCCGGCGCGACGCTGCTGCCCAGCAGCTGCGGCGCCTGCGCCGGCTACGGCAGCCGCATCCCCGAAGGCAGCACCGTGATCTCGTCGACGGCGCGCAACTTCAAGGGCCGCATGGGCGCGGCCACGGCCCGGGTCTACCTCGGTTCGCCCTACACGGTGGCGGCCTCTGCCCTGCGCGGGCGCATCGCCGATGCGCGGGAGATCCTGGCATGAAGTGCTGGCGCGTGCCCGCCGATGTCGACACCGACCAGCTCGCCCCCGGCCCGGTGATGAAGTTCGGCCTCGACGTCATCGCCCGCCATTGCCTGGAAGCGGTGCGGCCCGAGTTCGCGGCCGGGGTGCGCACGGGCGACGTGCTCGTCGCCGGGCCCAACTTCGGCATCGGCTCTTCGCGCGAGCAGGCCGCCGCGGTGCTCGTGCAGCTCGGCGTCGCCGCGGTCATCGCGCCGAGCTACGGCGGGCTGTTCTTTCGCAATGCCTTCAACGTCGGCCTGCTGCTGCTGACCTGCGCCGAGGCCGGGCACATCGCCGAAGGCGAGGCGATCGAATTCGATGCCGGGGCCGGGCGCATCACGCGCGCCGACGGCAGCCGCCTGGACTGCGAGCCGATTCCCGGCTTCCTGCTGGACATGGTGGACGCGGGCGGCCTGCTGCCGCTGTTGAAACGACGACTGGAGAACAAACCATGAGCGACCCCGACTTCGACCTGCTGATCAAGAACGTGCGCGTCGTGCGACCGCACGGCAACGTGGCCTTCGACGCCGACATCGCGGTCAGCGGTGGCCGCTTCGCCAAGGTGGCGCCCGGCATCGACCCGACGCGGGCCAAGACCGTCTTCGACGGCCGCGGCCGACTCGCCTTCCCGGGCGTGGTCGACGCCCACATGCACAGCGGCATCTATTCGCCGCTGGCCGAGGACGCGGTCAGCGAAAGCCGCGCCGCGGCGATGGGCGGCGTGACCTCCAGCCTCAACTACTTCCGCACCGGGCAGTACTACCTGAACAAGGGCGGGCCTTACGCCAAGTTCTACCCCGAGGTGCTGAAGATCAGCCGCGGCCGCTTCCACGTCGACTACGGCTTCCACCTCGCGCCGATGGATGCCAAGCACATCGACGAGCTGCCGATGCTGATCGACAAGCACGGCGTCGCGAGCTTCAAGATCTTCATGTTCTACGGCTCGCACGGCCTGCACGGCGCCAGCAACACGCAGCGCGACTTCCTGATGATCGGCGAGAACGAGCGCTACGACGTCGCCCACTTCGAGTTCGTGATGCGCGGGCTGCAGGCCGCGCGCGAGCGCTTCCCCGAGCGCGCGCGCCAGATCTCGCTGAGCCTGCATTGCGAGACCGCCGAGATCATGACGGCCTACACCAAGCTCGTCGAGAAGGACCGCAAGCTCACCGGGCTGGCCGCCTACAGCGCCTCGCGGCCCCCGCATTCGGAAGGGCTGGCGGTGTTCACCGCGGCCTATCTCGCCAACGAGACGGCGCTGCCCAACATCAACCTGCTGCACCTGTCTTCGCGCAAGGCCCTGGAAGCGGCGATGACGATGAGCGCGGTCTTCCCCCACATCGACTTCCGGCGCGAGGTGACGATCGGCCACCTGATGCTCGACATCGAAACGCCCGCCGCCGGCCGCGCCAAGGTGAATCCGCCGATCCGCCCGCGCGAGGACGTCGAGTTCCTTTGGGAAGCGCTGCTCGCGGGCGAGCTCGACTGGGTCTCGAGCGACCACGCCTGCTGCCGCGAGGAGATCAAGGCGCCCAAGCGCTACTTCGGCAACATCTGGGTCATCAAGAGCGGCTTCGGCGGCACCGAGTACCTGCTGCCGGCCCTGGTCAGCGAAGGCACGCGGCGCGGCATGGGCTACAACCAGATGGCGCGCGTGACGAGCTGGAACCCGGCGCAGCGCTTCGGCTTGAACCACAAGGGCGACATCGCCGAAGGCTTCGACGCCGACCTCGCGATCGTCGACCCGGCGCACAGCTGGACCATCGCTGCCGCCGATTCGCCGTCGACCCAGGGCTACACGCCTTTCGAAGGGCTGGAGCTGTCGGCCCGGGTCGATGCCACCTTCCTGCGCGGCATGAAGATCTTCGAGGACGGGCAGGTGCTGGGCAAGCCGCGCGGCGAGTACCTGCATCGGCCGACGGCGTGAACCCGGGCGTCGTCCGCGCCGGCTCGATGCCCGCCGGCACGCCCGAGGTGCCGGTCGCGATCGTCGGCGCCGGGGCCTGCGCGCTCGTGGCCGCGGTATTCCTGCGCGAGCGCGGCATCGACTGCGTGCTGCTCGAGCGCGACGCCAGCCCGCGCGGCAGTACGGCGCTGTCTTCGGGCTTCGTGCCGGCGGCCGGCACCCGCGTGCAACAGGCGGCCGGGGTCGACGACGACGCCGAGCGCTTTGCCCGCGACATCCAGGCCAAGGCCGGCGGCCGGGCCGCGCCGGCGCTGGTACGCGCCTACAGCGAGGCCGCCGGCCCGGCCATCGACGCCTTGCAGGAACGCCATGGCCTGGCTTTCGAACTGCTCGACGGCTTTCTCTACCCCGGTCATTCGCTGCGCCGCATGCACTGCCTGCCGCAGCGCACCGGCGCGGCCCTGGTCGGCGCGCTGGCCGCGGCCGCCGAGCGGGCGGGTGCGATGCTCGTCACGCAGGCCTTGGTGCAAGAGATTTGGAGCGACGGCGAACGGGTGCTGGGCGTCGGCTACGGGCGCCCCGACGGCCGCATCGAGCACCTGGCCTGCGGCGATCTGCTGCTCGCCTGCAACGGCTTCGGCGGCAATGCGGCGATG
>JAGWTS010000313.1 GCA_028868875.1 Burkholderiales bacterium
CTGCGGCAAGGAGCACGGCTTCATGCCCATCGTCGTCAAGGCCGTGCCCGAGGCCGAATTCGAAGCCTGGATCGCCGCCCACAAGGCCCCCGCCACGACGAGCGCGGACGCCGGCACGCCGGCGAAGACGGCCTCCTGACGCGCCGCTTCGCCGAATCAACGCACATCGCCATCGAGGAACCGCCCCATGTCGCATGAAATGACGCTCGACGCGCACGCCCACCACCCGAGCGGGATCCGGCGCTGGATCGAGACCACGAACCACAAGGACATCGGCGCGATGTACCTGATCTTCGGCCTGACCATGCTGATGACCGGCGGGGCGATGGCGCTGGCGATCCGCGCCGAGCTGTTCCAGCCCGGGTTGCAGCTGATGCAGCCCGAGTTCTACAACCAGCTCATCACGCTGCACGGGCTGATCATGGTCTTCGGTTTCGCGATGCCGGTGGCCACGGGCCTGGCGAACTACATGCTGCCGATGGTGCTCGGCGCGCCCGACATGGCGCTGCCGCGCCTGAACAACTGGGGTTTCTGGATCCTGCCGCCGGCGGCGGTGATGCTGGTGCTGCCCTTCGTGCTCGGCATCTTCGGCATCGGCTCGGGCGCGGTCGACACCGGCTGGACCATGTACGCGCCGCTGTCGATCCAGAGCGGCTGGGGCATGGACTTCGCGATCTTCGCCGTGCACATGCTCGGCGTGTCCTCGATCCTGGGCTCCATCAACGTCATCGTCACGATCCTCAACATGCGCGCCCCGGGCATGACGCTGATGAAGATGCCGCTGTTCGCGCACGGCTTCCTCGTCACCGCGATCCTGCTCATCACGATCATGCCGGTGCTCGCCGGCGGCGTCACGATGGTGCTGCTCGACCGCCATTTCGGCACCCACTTCTTCAATGCCGCCGGCGGCGGCGACCCGGTGCTGTGGCAGCACATCTTCTGGTTCATGGGCCACCCCGAGGTCTATGTGCTGCTGTTGCCGATCGCCGGCGCCGTGCCGCACGTGATCTCGGCCTTCTCGCGCAAGCCCAGCTACGGCTACAAGGCCCAGGTCTACGCGATGTGGGCGATCGGCGTGCTCGCCGTCGTCGTCTGGGCCCACCACATGTTCACCAGCGGCATGTCCACCGGCGCCCAGCTCTACTTCATGTACAGCACGATGCTGATCTCGCTGCCGCTGGCGGTGCTGTTCTTCTGCTGGATCGCCACGCTGTGGCGCGGCTCGCTGAGCTTCGAGACGCCGATGCTGTTCGCCGTCGGCTTCATCGTGCTCTTCGGCTGGGGCGGCCTCACCGGGCTCGTGCTCGCCGACGCCGCGGCCGACCCGCAGTACCACAACGGCTACTTCCTCGTCGCCCACTTCCACTACGCGCTGTACCCGACGACCGCGCTCGGCTCGATGGCCGCGATCTACTACTGGCTGCCCAAGTGGACCGGCCACATGATCGACGAGCGCCTGGGCCGGCTGCACTTCTGGATCGCGATCGTCGGCTTCAACCTGACCTTCATCCCGCAGTTCCTGGTCGGCCTGGCCGGCATGCCGCGCCGCATCCCCGACTACCCGCTGATCTTCGCGCAGTGGAACATGCTCTCGAGCATCGGCGCCTTCGTCCTCGGCTTCTCGCACCTGATCTTCCTCTACAACGTCGTCAAGTGCGTGCGCGGCGGCAAGAAGGCTGAAAGCCGGGCCTGGGAAGGCGCGACCGGTCTCGAGTGGACGCTGCCTTCGCCGGCGCCCTATCACTCGTTCCAAGTCCAGCCGGTGATCGAATGAAGCCCCGTTCGCGCCTGGGCAACGTCCAGCTCGCGCTGCTGCTGGGCGCGGTCGCGGCGGCCCTGTTCGTGCTCGCGCTATGCCAGTACCGACCGGTCTGAACCCCGGCGCGCGCGCCCGCAGCAACCACCGCCTGGGCCTGCAGCTGGCGCTGGTGGCCGTGGCATTCGTCGGTTTCGGCTTCGCGATGGTGCCGATCTACAACGCGTTCTGTCGCGTCACCGGACTCAACGGCCGCACCAACGCGACGCCCTACGTCGTGCCCGCGAACACCCAGGTCGACACGACGCGTTCGGTGCGGGTGGAGTTCCTGGCCAACCGCATGCCCGGGGTCGACATCGACCTGCGGCCCGAGGTCTTCTCGATGGACGTGAACCCGGGCGCGATCGTCCACGTCAACTTCATCGCCCGCAACCGCGGCGACCGGACCTTCGTCGGCCAGGCCGTGCCAAGCATCACGCCGGCGGTGGCGACGCCCTACTTCCAGAAGATCCAGTGCTTCTGCTTCGGCCAGCAGACCTTTGCGCCGCACGCGGTGCGCAGCCTGCCGGTCGTGTTCGTGGTCAAGCCCGAGCTCGACCGCAACCTGCGCGAGATCACGCTGTCGTACACCTTTTTCGAGCAGCCCAAGAGCTGAGCGAGACCGAACCGGACCCCAGAAGGACTTCGCCATGACCGACCATTCCCTGCCCGCGGCGCGAACGCATTACTACGTCCCCGGCGCCAGCCACTACTCGGTGTTGCTGTCGGTGTCGATCTTCTTTCTTGCGGCCGGCTTCATCCTGCGCATCAACGAGGTGCCGCAGGGCCTCTGGGGCATGGTGCTCGGCGCGCTGGGCATCCTCTACGTGCTCGTAGGCTGGTTCGGCGAGCTCATCGGCGAGAACCTGCGCGGCATCTACACGCGCTGGGAAGACCGCTCGTACCGCATCGGCATGGTGTGGTTCATCTTTTCCGAGGTGATGTTCTTCAGCTGCTTCTTCGGCGCCCTGTTCTATCTGCGCCGGATCGCGCTGCCCGAGCTCGGCAGCTACAGCGCCGACCTCACGCCCTACAGCGGCTTCACCGGCGCCTGGCCGAGCAGCGGCCCGCTGGGCAACGCGTTCACGCCGATGGCCGCGTGGGGCGTTCCAGCCATCAACACCCTGCTGCTGCTGACTTCCGGCGCCACCCTCACCTGGGCCCACTTCGGACTGCTGAAGAACAAGCGCGCCCAGCTCAACATCGGCCTGGCGCTGACCGTGGCCCTGGGCCTGTCCTTCATGGTGCTGCAGGCCGCGGAATACATGCATGCGTACGACGAACTCGGCCTGACGCTCGGCGCCGGGGTCTACGGCGCCACCTTCTTCATCCTGACCGGCTTCCACGGCCTGCACGTCACACTGGGCAGCATCATGCTGCTGGTGATGCTCGGCCGGGGCTTGAGCGGGCACTTCTCGTCGAAGGACCATTTCGCGTTCGAGGCCGTGGCCTGGTACTGGCACTTCGTCGACGTCGTCTGGCTCTTGCTGTTCATCTTCGTCTACTGGCTCTGAGCCCGACCCCCGACGCGCGAGCGCGGCGCCTGCGCTCGCGCTGGCCGATGGCCCTGGCCTGCCTGCTCGGCATGGCCTTGCTGGTTCACCTCGGCCGCTGGCAGTGGAACAAGGCCGATGCGTCCCAGGCCGCGCTCGCCCGCTTCCTCGCGCAGGACCGGCTGCCGCCACGCGCCATGGGGCCGGCGCGAATCGAGCCCGGACCCGCGGACGGCGCGCGCTTCACGGTGCGGGGCCGCTATCTGGCCGAGCGCCAGTTCTTCGTCGACAACCGCCAGCACGACGGCATCCCCGGGGTCGAGGTGCTGACGCCGCTGCGCATCGAAGGCGGCGCGACCCTGTTGCTCATCGACCGTGGCTGGATCGCCTGGCCCCAGGGCCGGCGCATCCTGCCCGAGGTCGCGGTGCCGTCCGGCCCGGTCGCCGTCAGCGGCCGCGCGCTCGTGCCCTCGACGAAGAAGTTCCTGCTCGTGGCCAACGCAACCGAGGAGTCGCCTCGGCTGTGGGTGCGGCCCGATGTCCGGCATTTCGCCCGCGTTACGGGGGCCCCAGTCCAGCCGGTCGTGCTGCTGCAGGACCCAGGGCCACCGGCCGACGGCCTGGTCCGCGATTGGCCTGCGCCCGAGAACAAGACCGCGATGCACCGGGGCTACGCCTGGCAATGGTTCGGGATGGCCTTCGTCCTGCTGGTGTTTTCGATCCACGCGGCTTGGCGCGGGCAGCGCGCCGCGAATGAGCCGTCGGCCCGTGATCGGGATGAAGGTTGAATGTATGCACTTGCTCACATCACCGCTTTCCAGCTCTTAGCACTCAACTCGACGGAGTGCTAATATGAGCGGAACTCGGGCCGTCCGACAGGATCCCAGCAGCACATGAATACAAGCACCCTCAACGCCGTCTCCGTCCGCAACCCGTGGGCCGTCGTGCCTTCGCTGGGCAACCTCGACGCCTACATCACGGCCGTGAACCGCATTCCCCTGCTCACGCCGCAGGAAGAGGTCTCGCTCGGCCAGCGCCTGCGCGACCAGAGCGACCTCGAAGCCGCCGGGCGCCTCGTGCTTTCGCACCTGCGGCTGGTGGTCTCGGTTTCGCGCCAATACATGGGCTACGGCCTGCCGCAGGGCGACCTGATCCAGGAAGGCAACATCGGCCTGATGAAGGCTGTCAAGCGCTTCGACCCGGATCAGGGTGTGCGCCTCGTAAGCTACGCGCTGCACTGGATCCGCGCCGAGATGCACGAGTACATCCTGAAGAACTGGCGCATGGTCAAGCTGGCGACGACCAAGGCCCAGCGCAAGCTGTTCTTCAACCTGCGCTCGATGAAGCAGGGGCTCAAGGGTGAAGCCGGCGATGGCGAAACCCACCGCAACACCCTCACTCCGGCCCAGGTCGCGAGCGTCGCGAACGAACTGAATGTGCGGCCCGAAGAAGTCATCGAGATGGAAACCCGGCTTTCGGGGGGCGATGTTGCGCTCGAACCGCAAGGCGAGGACGGCGAGGAAGGCTTCGGCCCGATCGCCTACCTGGCCGACGACAGCAGCGAGCCGACGCGCCAGATCGAATCGCGCCGCCACGACTGGCTGTCCAGCGACGGCATCACCCAGGCCTTGGGCGGACTCGATGCACGCAGTCGCCGCATCGTCGAGCAGCGCTGGCTCGAGGTCAACGACGACGGCAGCGGCGGCATGACCCTGCACGAACTGGCCGCCGAGTACGGCGTCAGCGCCGAGCGCATCCGCCAGATCGAAGTGGCGGCGCTCAAGAAGATGCGCAAGGCGCTCGAAACGGCCTAGGGGCCACCCGCGCCAGGCTGGCGCGTCCGTCGCACCGGCCGGCCTCAGGCCTTTTCGTCGAGCAGGATCTTCAGGTCGCCCTGCAAGTCCTTGGGGGCGGCACCGAAGCGCGTGAACAGGCGCACCCGGCCCTGGGCGTCGAAGACATACGAGCCGGCGGTGTGGTCCATCGTGTAGCTCGTGGGCGTGGGCCCGGGCACCTTGGCGAAGAACACCTTGAAGCCCTTGGCCACGGCCGCGGTCTGCTCGGGTGTGCCGCGCAGGGCGACGATGTCGCCGCCGAAGTTGCCCACGTAGGCCTTCAGCACCGCCGGCGTGTCGCGCTCCGGGTCGACCGTGACGAACACGATCTGGATGCGCTTGCCTTCGTCGCCCAGGTTCTTCTTCACCTGGACCAGTTCGGCCAGCGTCGTCGGGCAGACATCGGGGCACTGGGTGTAGCCGAAGAAGACCACCGTGACCTTGCCCTTGAAGTCGGCGAGCGAGCGCATCTTGCCGTCGGCATCGGGCAGGTCGAGCGACTTGGCGTAGTCGGCCCCGGTGATGTCGATCGACGTGAACGATGGCTTCGGCGGGGCGGCCGGGCTGCAGGCGGCGAGGCCGGTGCCGGCCGCAGCGGCGAGGATCAGGCGGCGAATGCGATCAGCCATGGATTCAGGTAGTGGTCGACCAGCAGCGCCGCGAACAGCAACGACAAGTACAGGATCGAGAAGCGGAAGGTGCGCCGCGCCAAGGCATCGCTGTAGCCGCGCCAGAGCTTGAAGGCCAGGGCAATGAACCAGAAGCCGAGGACGAGCGCCGAGGCGAAATAAAGCCAGCCGCTCATGCCGTAGGTGAAAGGCAGCAGCGTCGCCGCGAGCAGCACCAGCGTATAGAGAAAGACCTGCAGCCGCGTGAACTCGGGGCCGTGGGTGATGGGCAGCATCGGCAGCCCGGCGCGCCGGTAGTCTTCGGCGCGATACAAGGCCAGGGCCCAGAAGTGCGGCGGCGTCCAGAGGAAGATGATCAGGCACAGCATCAACGCCTCGGGCCCGACGTTGTTGGTCATCGCCGCCCAGCCCAGCACCGGCGGCATGGCCCCGGACGCGCCGCCGATGACGATGTTCTGCGGCGTCAGCGGCTTCAGGACGACGGTGTAGATCACCGCATAGCCGACGAAGGTGGCGAAGGTCAACCACATGGTCAGGGCATTCACCCACCAGTACAGCACCGCGCTGCCGGCGCTGCAGAGCAGGGCCGAGAACACCAGCGTCTGGACCGTCGTGATCTGGCCCTTGGCGCTCGGCCGCCAGGCGGTGCGCGCCATGCGGCGGTCGATCGCCTGCTCGACCAGGCAATTGAAGGCCGCCGCGGCGCTCGCGACGAGCCAGATGCCCAGGACTGCGGCACCGGCCAGGCGCAGGTCCGGCAGGCCAGGCTCGGCGAGCAACATGCCGATGGCCGCGCAGAAGACGATGAGCTGCACCACGCGCGGCTTGGTCAGCGCATAGAACTGCGACCATTTGGCGGCGAACGTGTGCGGGGCGGCGAGGCTGTGGGACATCTTGCAGGGGATTCTAGGCAGCGAGCACGCTGCCGCTGCGGCGCCCGCCCCTGGCGGCGGCCGGGTCGGGCGCGCTGCGCGCCAGCAACAGCGTGAGCAAGAGCACCAGCGCCGCGGCGCCGCCCGAATGCGCCAGCGCCCCCGCGAGCGGCCAGCCGAGCACGACGTTGGACAGCCCGCTCGCGATCTGCAGCGCGAGCAGCGCCGCGAGGCCGAAGCCGAAGCGCTGCGCCGCAGGCACGCGCGCCAGACGCCAGGCCAGGCCGGCAAGCAAGGCGCTGGCCGCAACGGCGACCAGGCGATGCAGCATCTGGATCGCCACCAGCGCGTCGAACGGGAGAT
>JAGWTS010000314.1 GCA_028868875.1 Burkholderiales bacterium
GTCTCATGCTCGTCGAGCAGTTGTTCCGCAACGTCGCCGAAGACTCGCGCTGGAACGCGAAGCCCTTGTGCATCGGCCTGGCCGTGACCTTCGCCTTCGACCTCTACCTGTTCTCCGACGCCACCTTGTTCGGCCATCTCGATGCCGATGCGGCCAAGGTCCGCGGTGCCGTCCATGCGCTGGCGACGCCGCTGCTTCTGGCTGCATTCCGGCGCCGCAAGGACTGGATCGGCCGCCTCCAGATCTCGCGCTCGGCGGTCTTCTATTCGGCGACGCTGCTCCTCGCCGGGGGCTATCTGCTTTTCATGTCCGCGGTCGGCTACTACGTGCGCTACTTCGGCGGCGGCTGGGGGCGCGCGATGCAGCTCGGGCTGCTCAGTGCCGGGCTGGCTTTCCTGTGCGTGCTCCTGCTCTCGGGGTCGATGCGCTCGCGCCTGCGCGTCTTCGTCGCCAAGAACTTCTTCAGCTACCGCTTCGACTATCGCGACGAATGGCTGCGCTTCACGACCCTGCTGTCGACCCGGGGCTCGCCGCTCGAGGTGGGGGGGCTGGTGGTGCGCGGCCTGGCCGACCTGGTCGAATCCCATGCGGGCAGCCTGTGGAGCCGGGCCGAAGGCGGCGACAGCTACGGCGAGACGATGCGCTGGAACCTCGTGGCCGCGAACGAGCGCGAGCGCGCCGACGGCGCCTTCTGCACCTTTCTGCGCACCGAGGGCTGGGTCGTAGACGTCGACGAGTTCCGGCGTTCGCCGCGCCTGTACGGCGGCCTGAGCCTGCCGAACTGGGTGCTGGCGAGCCCCGACCTGTGGTTGGTCGTGCCGCTGATCGCGGGCGAAGAGCTGGTGGGCTTCGTCACGCTCGCGCGCCCGCGCGCCCCCCTCGAGCTGAACTGGGAGGTGCGCGACCTGCTCAAGACCGCGAGCCGCCAGGCGGCGGGCATCCTGGCCCAGATGTACGCCACCGAGGCCTTGCTCGAGGCGCGCAAGTTCGAGGCCTTCAATCGCATGTCCGCCTTCGTCGTCCACGACCTGAAGAACATCGTGACCCAGCTCTCGCTGATGATGAAGAATGCGCGACGATTGCACGCAAATCCGGAGTTCCAGCAAGACATGCTGTTGACGGTCGAGAGTTCGCTGGACAAGATGCGGCGCCTGATGTTGCAGTTGCGCGAGGGGGCGGCGCCGCCCGGAGGTTCGCACGGAGTCGAGCTCGCGCCGCTGTTGCGCCGGCTCGCGGCGCTGGGCCAGGCCCAGGGCCGCGCCATCGGCGCCGAATGCGACGAAGGGCTGGCCACCCGCGGCCAGGAAGAGCGCATCGAGCGCGTGCTCGGCCATCTCGTGCAGAACGCGCTGGACGCGACGCCTGCGCAGGGGCAGGTGTGGCTGAAGGGCTCCCGCCACAGCGGACAGGTCAAGGTGGTGGTCGGGGACAATGGAATCGGGATGAGCGAAGAATTCGTGCGCAACAAGTTGTTCCGGCCGTTCAGTTCGACGAAGGCAAACGGCATGGGCATCGGGATGTACGAAAGCTTTCAGTACCTGCGCGAGATCGGCGGCGCCATCGAGGTCGAGAGCGCTCCCGGCCGTGGCACCGTGATCACCGTCTCGATGCCCCTGTTCGACGCCCATGCGGGTTCCGAACTCCAGGCGCCGGTGCACTCTTGAGCGCCGACGACAACCATCCGCTGCTGATCGTCGAGGACGATCTCGCGCTGCAAAAGCAGATCAAGTGGTCGCTCGACCGTTTCGATTCCGTCACGGCCAGCGACCGCGAAGCGGCACTCGTCCAGTTCCGGCGCCACCAGCCGCAGGTGGTGACGATGGACCTCGGCCTGCCTCCCGACCCCGACTCGGTCTCGGAGGGCTTCAAGCTGCTGGGCCAGTTGCTCGACATCGACCCGCATGTCAAGGTCGTCGTGCTCACCGGGCAGAATGAACAGACCCATGCCTTGCGGGCGGTCTCGATGGGCGCCTACGACTTCCTGGCCAAGCCGTTCGAACCCGAATTGCTCGCCCTGACCGTCGACCGCGCGCTGCGCGTGGCCGAGCTGCAGGCCGAGATCCGGCGCCTGAAGGCGGTCGCCGAGCCGAACGCGATGGCCGGGCTGATCACACGCGACCCCGAGATGCTGCGGCTGGCGCGCATGGTCGAGCGCGTCGCTTCGAGCGATGCCACCGTGCTGCTGCTCGGCGAGAGCGGCACCGGCAAGGAAGTGCTGGCCCAGGGCCTGCACGAGGCCTCCAAGCGCAAGGGCCGCTTCGTCGCGATCAACTGCGCAGCAATTCCCGAGAACCTGCTCGAGAGCGAACTCTTCGGCTACGAGAAGGGCGCCTTCACCGGTGCGTCCAAGACCACGGTCGGCAAGATCGAGACCGCGAACGGCGGCACGCTGATGCTCGACGAGATCGGCGACCTGCCGCAGTCGCTGCAGGCCAAGCTGCTGCGCTTCCTGCAGGAGCGGCGCATCGAGCGCCTGGGCGGGCGGCAGGAGATTGCGGTCGACGTGCGCGTCGTCGGGGCGACGCACCAGGACCTGAAGTCGCTCATCAAGCAGGCGCGCTTCCGCGAGGACCTCTACTACCGCCTGGCCGAGGTCACGATCGAGATCCCGCCGCTGCGCGCGCGCCAGGGCGACCGGGTCCTGCTGGCCCATGCCTTTCTGCGCCGCTTCGCCCAGGACCAGCGCCGCGCCGGCCTGGCGTTCGGCGAGGATGCGATCCGCGCCATCGAAGCTCACGAATGGCCCGGCAACGTGCGCGAGCTGCTCAATGCGGTCAAGCGCGCGACGATCATGGCCGACGGCCAGCGCGTCACCGCGGGCGACATCGGCTTGCCGGATCCGGCCGGCGGCGGCGCCGGGGAGCCCGCCTCGCTCGACCTGCGCAGCGTGCGCGAGAATGCCGAGCGCCAGGCCATCATCGCCGCGCTCGCCCGCACCAACAGCAACATCGCGCGCGCGTCGGAACTCCTCGGCGTCAGCCGGCCGACGCTCTACGACCTGATGCACCGCCTCGCCATCAAGTAGGCGGAAGAAAACAATTCACAGGGGAATATTGCGTTGCGCATCGAATACCGCCGCCGCCTGCGCGTGGCCGCCGCCGCCCTTCTTGCCGTGGGCGCCCTCGCGGGATGCGGCGACCAGTCCGAAGGCGACCTGCTCGCCTCGGCGCGCTCGTATATCGCCAAGGGCGACGACAAGGCGGCGTCGATCGAACTGAAGACGGCGCTGCAGCAGAACCCTGCGTCGGGTCAGGCGCGGTTCCTGCTGGGCGACACGCTGCTGCGCATGGGCGATCCGGCGGCAGCCGAGGTCGAACTCGACAAGGCGCAGTCGCTGCACTACGACGACAACGAGGTGCTGCCCCGGCTCGCCCAGGCCATGCTCACCAACGGCGAGATGAAGAAGGTGGCCGACCTGTATTCGAGCGTCAAGCTCTCGGATCCGGTGGCGGCGGCCAGGCTGAAGGTGTCGGTGGCGCGAGCCCATTTCGCCCTGGGCCAGTTCGAACCGGCACGCGCGGCGGTCGACGCCGCGATGCAGCTCGACCCCAAGAACATCGACGTGCGCCTGCTCCATGCGCGCATGACCGCCGGCGGCGGCGACATCGACGGGGCGCTCGCAGCCGTCAAGGCGATCGTCGCCGACGCACCCAAGTACAGCCCCGGCTGGCAGCTCGAGGGCGAGCTGCTCTGGGTTGGCAAGGGGGACGCCGACAACGCGATCAAGGCACTTCGTCAGGCGATTGCGGCGACCCCGAGGTACCTACCGGCGTACAGCGCCCTGATCTCGATCCAGCTCCAGCGCCAGGATCTCGCCGGCTTCAGGGCGACGCTCGCGGACCTCACGAAGGCCTTGCCGACCCTGGCCGAAACCCACTTCTACCAGACCCAGCTCGCGCTCATCGACAAGGACTACCCCCGCGCCCGCGAGGGGGTGCAGCAATTGCTCAGGGTCGCGCCGCAGAACGTGCGCGTGCTCCAGCTCGCGGCCGCGATCGAATTCGAAAGCGGGTCTCTGGTCGTGGCCGAGAACTACCTGAGGCAGGCGCTGCAACTCGACCCCAACCTCAGCTTCGCGCGCGGCCTGCTCGCCGAAACCGACCTGCGCTCGAACGAGCCCGACCGCGCACTGGCGGTGCTGAAGCCGGCGCTCGATGGCGCGCAACCCGACATCCAGGTCCTGTCGCTCGCGGCCCAGGCCTATCTCCAGAAAGGCAACCTGCAGGCGGCGCAGGAGTATTTCGTTCGCGCCGGCAAGACCGATCCGAACAACACCCAGGTGCGCACCGCGCTGGCCTTGACCGAGATCCTGAAGGGCAATGCGGTCCAGGGCTTCGGGCAGCTCGAGGCCATCTCCCGCAGCGACAAGGGCAACTACGCCGATCTCGCGCTCATCAGCGCGCTGCTTCAGCGCAACGATTCCGATGGCGCGCTCCAGGCCATCGACAGGCTCGCCAAGAAGATGCCCGAGGATCCGCTGCCTGAGCAGTTGCGCGGTTCGGTGCTGCTGCGGCGCAAGGACGACGCGGGCGCGCGCGCCGCGTTCGAGCGGGCGCTCGGCCACGACAAGGTCTACTACCCGGCGATCGCGGCCCTGGGCGACCTGGATCTGCGCGAGGGCAAGCTCGACGCGGCACGCAAGCGATTCCAAGACGTGCTCGCCGCCAACCCGAAGAACTACCAGGCGCTGCTCTCGCTGGTTCGCGTGCGCGAAGCTCTCGGCGCGAAGCCGGAGGAGATCGGCAGCATGCTGGCCGATGCGGCCAAGGCCCATCCCGGCGAGGCCGTGCCCTGGTTGATGCTGATCGACCATCGCCTGGACCAGCACGACGCACGCGGCGCGCTGGCGGCGGCGCAGGATGCCAGCGCGAACCTGCCCGACGACCCGCGCCTTTACGAGGCCCTGGGCCGGGCCCAGCTCGCCTCGGGCGACGTGCAACAGGCGATCAGTGCCTTCGGCAAGCTCGCAGCGGCGCAGCCCGATTCGGCGCAGCCGCAGTTGCGCCTGGCGCAGGCCTATCTGCAAGGCAAGGACAAGGCCAATGCCGAACGCAGCCTGAAGGCCGCACTCGCCATCACGCCCGATCTGTTGGTGGCCCAGCGCGGGCTGATCCAGATCATGCTGGCCGACAAGCGTTTCGACGAGGCCCTGGCGGTCGCACGCACGGTCCAGAAGCAGCGTCCGGACGCGGGCTTCGGTTACGTGCTCGAAGGCGACGTGCGGATCGTCCAGCGCGACTGGAACGGCGCCATCACCGCGATCGAGGCGGCCGTCGCGCGCTCCGACGAGTCGGATCTGGCGATCCGCCTGCAGGATCTGTATCTGACGGCCGGCCGCGGCGCCGACGCCGAGCGCCAGGCCAAGGCCTGGATGGCGGCCCACCCGAAGGACATCGCCTTCCTGTTCCATCTGGCGTCCAACGCGGCAGCGCGCAAGAACTGGGCCGCCGCGGAAGACCAGTACCGGCGTGCGCTGGCCATCGACCCCAAGAGCGTTTCGGCGCTCAACAACATCGCCTGGCTCATGGCCCAGCAGAAGGAACCGGGGGCGGTCGCGATGGCCGAGAAGGCGATGGCCTTGTTCCCGAACGAGGCCATGACCATGGACACCCTGGCGTTCGCGCTCGCCGCCGAAGGGCAGCTTGCCAAGGCGATCGAATGGCAGAAGAAGGCCATCGCTGCCAAGCCCGACGCACCGCAACTGCACCTCAATCTGGCCAAGCTCCTGATCCAGTCGGGTGACCGCGCCGGCGCCCGGACCGAGCTCGAGGCCTTGCAGAAGCAGGGCGCCAGCTTTGCGGGTCATACCGAAGTCGCTTCATTGTTGGCGTCGATGTGAACGCGTCGAGGCACGGGCTTCGCATCGGATCGCTCGCGTTCGCGCTCGCGGTGCTGCTGATCGCCGGCTGCGGCGGCTCGGCCCCCCCCGACCTGCTGGCCTCGGCCAAGGACTACCTCGCCAAGAAGGACCCGAAGGCGGCGATCATCCAGCTCAAGTCGGCGCTGCAGCAGGACGCGCAGTCCGGCGAGGCGCGCTACCTGCTGGGCAAGGCGCTGCTCCAGACCGGCGACGCCGCGGGCGCCGAAGCGCAGCTGGGCAAGGCGGAGGAGCTGCACTACGCTCCCGAACAGGTGGCGCCGGCGCGGGCGCGCGCGCTGCTGCAGCTCGGCGCGTTCGCCAGGCTCACCGACGCCTACGGCGCGCTGAAGCTGCAGGACAAGGCGGCCGCCGCCGATCTCGAAACCTCGGTGGCGGGGGCCTACCTGATGCGCGGCCAGCGCGATGCCGCGGCGCAGGCGCTCGACCAGGCCCTGGCGGCGCAGCCTGCCTACGAGCCGGCGCTCCTGCTGCAGGCGCGCATTGCGGCCGCCAAGCCGGACTTTCCCGCCGCGCTGGCCCTGGTCGAGAAGATCACTGCCGCCAACCCGGCTTCGGCCGAGGCCTGGATGCTGCAGGGCCAGCTCCAGCAGTTCGGCCTGCACGATTCCGCTGCGGCGCTGGCCTCCTACCGGAAGGCGCTGGCCCTGCGCAACGACCTGATGGCGGCGCACCAGGCCGTGGTCTCGCTGCTGCTCCAGGCGCACGACGTCGACGGCGCCAGCGCCCATGTCCAGGCGCTGGCGAAGACGCTGCCGCACCAACCGGTGACGCAGTTCCTGCAGGCGCAGATGGCCTACGTCCAGCGCGACTTCGCCGGCGCCGCGCGGCTGATGCAACCCCTGGTGCAGGCGGCGCCGAACAACGCCTTGTTCCTGCAGCTCGCCGGGGCGGCGGCCTACCAGACGAATTCGATGACCCAGGCCAGGACCCTGCTGGCCCAGGCCGTCAAGCTCGCGCCCGGCCTGCCGTTGGCCACGCAGTTGCTGGCCCAGGCCAGCCTGCGCAGCGGCGAGCCCGACCGCGCCCTCGAGGTCCTGCATGCGGTGATCGCAGACCCTGCCGCTGCCGCTGCCGGCAGCGGCGAGTTCTACACCC
>JAGWTS010000315.1 GCA_028868875.1 Burkholderiales bacterium
CCCCAAGCCCCTGCCCGCCGCGCCCGGCCCCGCGCCGGCCCCTGCGCCCGCCGCCCGTGCCGGCTGGGACCTGGTCTGGCACGACGAATTCGACGGCGATTCGATCGACCGGTCGAAATGGGACTTCGACATCGGCAACGGCTTCTACGACTATCCGAGCCAGAGCTGGATCGGCGGCTGGGGCAATTCGGAACTGCAGTACTACACGGCCGATCCGGGCAATGTCTTCGTCAAGGACGGCCTGCTGACGATCCGCGCCGTCAAGGAATCGCTGCACGGCTGCGGCTACACCTCGGCCCGGCTGAAGACGCGCCGGCGCGACGGCTCGCCGCTGTTCGCCAAGACCTATGGCCGCTTCGAGATCCGCGCCCGCGTGCCCTGGGGCAAGGGCTTGTGGCCGGCGCTGTGGATGCTGCCGCAGGACGAGCGCTACGGCGGCTGGGCGGCCTCGGGCGAGATCGACATCATGGAGATCGTCGGCGACCGGCCCCACGAAGTGCTGAGCAGCCTGCACTTCGGCTCGGCGGGCTCCGAAGCGCGCGCCCTGGTCACGCATGTGCACCCGCTGGCCGACGGCAGCACCGTGGCCGACTGGCATGTCTACGCCGTCGAGTGGGAGCCGGGCGCCATCCGCTTCTTCGTCGACGGCGCCGAGACCCGCAGGCTCGACCATTGGTGGAGCTGCAGCCGCACGGTCGACGGCCGCGGCGCTGCGGCCCGCAGCGCGGCCGACCTCAACCCCTGGCCCGCGCCTTTCGACCAGCCTTTCTACCTCGTGATGAACGTGGCCGTGGGGGGCGACTTCCCCGGCGCCCCGACCGCGGACACGAGGTTCCCGGCCGAGCTGGTGGTGGACTACGTCCGCGTGTTCGAAAAGGGCGGCGGCTACCGCCCGGCGCCTGCGCGCGGGAAAGGACGAATGCCTTGGCACAAGAAGCCGCGTTGATGCAGCCGACCCGGGTCCGGGCCGGCGCCGGCGCTCGCAGGAGGCCGGCATGACGCGGCCGGCGGGGGCAGGCCCGTTCGTGCCCGCGCAGCACGCTGCGTCGGCGCCCGGCGCTCCGGCAGCGGTGGCCGAGCCGGCGCGCGGCGAGAACCGCGGCCCGGGCGTCGGCGCCTCAGCCGAAGCAGCGGCCGGACTCGCCGGCGAGTTCCGCGCCACGCTCGAAGCCGGAATCCATGGCCTGTGCTTCAGCCCTTATCTGCAAGGGCAGGCGCCGGGAACGCAGGTCGGCGCCGTCCAGATCCGGGCCCGGCTCGAACTCATCCGCCCCTGGACGCGCTGGATCCGCAGCTTCGCGTGCACCGAAGGCCACGAGCACACGCCGCGGATCGCCCATGAACTCGGGCTGAAGACGCTGGTCGGGGCCTGGATCGGTCCCGACGCCGCGGCCAACGAGCGCGAGCTGTGCGCGCTGATCGAGATCGCCCGCGCCGGCCATGCCGACCTCGTCGCCGTCGGCAACGAGGTGTTGTTGCGGCGCGACCTGGACGAAGACACGCTGCTCGAGCACCTGGCGCGCGTCAAGGCCGCGCTTCCCGGCGTTGCCGTCGCCACGGTCGATGCCTATTACCTGTTCGAGCAGCACCCGCGGGTCAGCGCCGCTTGCGACGTCCTGCTCGCCAACTGCTATCCGTTCTGGGAAGGCTGTGCGCTGGAGCAGGCGCCGGCCGCGATGCGCGAGATGGTGCGCCGGGTCCAAGCGCTGGCCGGCGCCAGGCCGGTGATCGTCAGCGAGACCGGCTGGCCCGACCGCGGCAGCGCCTTCCACGCTGCGCGGCCCTCGCCCGAAGGCGCGCTGCGCTACTTCGTCGAGACCCAGCGCTGGGCGCACGAAGCCGGCGTTGCGGTCTTCCATTTCTGCGCCTTCGACGAAGCCTGGAAGGTGGCTGACGAAGGCGACGTCGGCGCCCACTGGGGGCTGTGGGACTGCCACGCCAGGCTGAAGTTCGGATGAACCCGATGAGCGAATGGCCCGAGGGCCCGGCGATCTGCTATTCCGGCTATCGCCGAGGCCAGAGCCCGGAAAGCCGCGTCTACCCGTCGCTGGACGAGATCCGCGAAGACCTGCTCCTGCTCTCGCCCCACTGGCGCCTGCTGCGGCTTTACGACTGCAGCCCGCATGCCGAGCGCGTGCTCCAGGTGATCCGCGAAGACGGGCTCGCCCTGCGCGTGCTGCTCGGCGCCCACCTCGGCGCCGAGACCAGCAACCCGCGCTGCCCCTGGGGCGGGCTCTACAGCGACGCCCAGCTGGCGGCCCAACGCAGCGCCAACGACGCCGAGGTCGAGCGCCTGATCGCGCTCGCGCGCCGCCACGAGGACATCGTCTTCGCGGTCGCCGTGGGCAACGAGGCCACGGTGGATTGGAGCGACCACCTGGTTCCGGTGCCGCGGCTGATCGAGTGCGTGCGCCGCGTCCGCTCGGCGCTGCGCCAGCCCGTCACCGTCTGCGAGAACTACGTGCCCTGGCGCAGGCACCTGCGCCCGCTTGCCGACGAGCTCGACTTCATCTCGCTGCACACCTATCCGGTCTGGGAGTACAAAACCATCGACGAAGCCTTGGCCTACAGCCAGGAAAACTACGCGAGCGTGGCCGGGCTGTATCCGGACAAGCGCGTCGTCATCACCGAGGCCGGCTGGCCCACCGCCAGCAACGGCCGCGGCATGAACGCCGCCGATGCGACACCGCAGCTGCAGGCCCGCCACTACCGGGAGCTGGTCGCCTGGACCGACGCCGCCGCCATCCCCTGCTTCGTCTTCGAGGCCTTCGACGAAGAATGGAAGGGATCGGCCGATGCGCTCGAACCCGAGAAGCACTGGGGCCTGTTCACGGCCGGGCGCGCCCCCAAGCTCGTGCTGCAGGAAGCCGAGCCGGGGCAGGGCGAGGAGGCGGGCCGATCCCCGCCCGGCACCGCATGAGTCGGCCGGCCGAAGACGGCATGCGCGGCGGCTTCGTCGACGATGGCGGGGAAGCCGGCTACCTGATCGAAGGCTACGACCGGAAGCCGCCCTTTCTCGTCGCCCTGGCCAGCGACAGCGACTTGTGGGCCTACGTCTCGACCGCGGGTTCGCTTGCCGCTGGTCGGCGCGATGCCGAAGGCTCGTTCTTTCCCTACGAGACGGTCGACAAGCTGCACCTGCGCTGGGAACACACGGGCCCGCGCAGCTGGATCCGCCTCGTCGGTCCGGGTCCGGCCGAGCTCTGGCAACCCTTTGCGCCGCGGCCCGAAGGCGGGGCCGGGGCGCGCTCGGTGTGGAAGAACCTCTCGGGCACCGTGCTGCGCTTTCGCGAAGTCCACCCCTCTGGCCGCCTCGTCTTCGAATACGAATGGTCGACCGCCGCCGAACTGGGGCTGATCCGCTCGGTCCGGCTCGGCGCGCCGCTCGGACCGGTGCAGGTCGAGGTGCTCGACGGTCTTCTCAACCTGGTTCCGCCGGGCGTCGGCGTCGCGCTCTCGAACACGATGAGCAGCCTGGCTGACGCCTACAAATGGAACGAGTCCGCCGCCGGCGGGCGCCTGGGGCTGTACACGCTGTACGCCCGGATCTGGGACCGCGCGGAGCCCAAGGAATCCTTCGAATCCCTGGTGGCCTGGAGCGCCGGGCCGTCGCTGAACGGCGCTGGCGCGGCCGGCCCGGCGGCACGCACGCTGTTGTCGACGCGCCAGCTCGGGCGCTTCTGCCGCGGCGAGCCGCTCGAGGCCGAGACCCTGACGCGCGGCCAGCGCGGCGCCTTCCTGCTGCGCTTCGACGCCCGCATCGACGCCGCGGGCCTGCAGTGGCACCAGGTGCTCGACAGCCCGCGCTCGCAGACCCAGGCTTTCGAACTCTGCCGCTGGCTCGAGGGCGGCAGCGGCAGCGCCGAGGCGATCCGCGGCGCCAAGGCGCGCAACACCGCCGGGCTCGACAGCCTGCTCGAACGCGCCGACGGCATCCAGGCCTCGGGCGACCCGATGGCCGCGGCCCACCACCGCGCCAACGTGCTCTTCAACATCATGCGCGGCGGCGTCTTCGCCGACGGCACGCGCTTCGAACGCGACGACCTGCTCGCCTTCCTCGCCAGCCGCAACCGGGTGCTCGCCGCGCGCTTGCGTCCCTTGCTCGAAACCTGGCCGGACCGGGTCGAACGCAGCGAGGCGGTGCAAGCCGCGGCCGCGGCCGCCGGGCCGCAGGCCGAGCGCCTGCTGCTGGCCTATCTGCCGCTGACCTTCAGCCGTCGCCACGGCGACCCGAGCCGGCCCTGGAACAAGTTCTCGATCCGGGTGCGCGACACCGCGGGCGCGCGCGTCATCAACTACGAAGGCAACTGGCGCGACATCTTCCAGAACTGGGAAGGCCTGCTCGCGAGCCAGCCGGAATACGTCGATTCGATGATCGCGACCTTTCTCGGCGCGATGACGGTCGACGGCTACAACCCGTACCGGATCGGCCGCGCCGGCATCGACTGGGAGGTCATCGAAGCCGACGACCCCTGGAGCTACATCGGCTACTGGGGCGACCATCAAGTCGTCTACCTGCTCAAGTTCCTCGAAGCCGCGCAGGCGCAAGACCCCGCGCTGCTGGACCGGCTCTGGGACCGGGCGCTGCACGGCTTCGGCGACGTTCCCTACCGCCTCAAGCCCTACGCCGAGCAGGTGGCGAACCCCAAGTCGACGATCGACTTCGACGTCCAGGCCCACGAAAGCGCGCGGGCGCGGGCGCAGGCGATCGGCAGCGACGGCCTGCTCGTCTGCGACGAGCGCGGCGAGCCCGTGCTCGCCACGCTCGCCGAGAAGCTCGCGATCATCGTGCTCGCCAAGGCCGGCAGCCTCGTCCCGGGCGGCGGCCTGTGGCTGCACACCCAGCGCCCCGAATGGAACGACGCCAACAACGCGCTCGTCGGCAACGGGCTGTCGGTGGTGACGCTGGCGCATCTGCGCCGACTGCTGGCCTTCGTCTCGAAGCTGCCTTGCGCCGAGCGCGATTTCGCCTTGCCCGAGGCGACGCTGCAGGCCTTGCAAGGCCTGGCCGCCCTGCTGCGCGCGACACCGCCCGATGCGGTGGACGACGGCCGCGCCCGGCGCCGCTTTCTCGACACCGCCGGGGCCTTGCTCGAGGCCTGGCGCGCCAGCGTCTACCGCGGCGCCGCGGCGCGCCGGCTCGTGCGCTCGCCGCCGGGCCTGCTGCGCGGCCTGGCGCTCGAGCTGCTGCCGCTGGTCGACGCCACCCTGAACCGCTGCCGCCGCGGCGATGGCCTGTTCCACAGCTACAACCTGCTCGACCTGGGCGGCGGCGAGGCCGCGATCAGCCCTCTGTATCCGATGCTCGAAGGCCAGGTGGCCTTGCTGTCCAGCGGCACCCTCACGCTGGCCGACGCGGCGGCGACGCTCGAGGCCTTGTTCGCGAGCGAGCTGTTCGACCCGCGCCGCCAAAGCTTTCTGCTCTACCCCGACCGGCGCCTGCCGGGCTTCTTCGAGCGCAACCGGCTCGACGCGGCGGCGCTTGCGTTGCCGCTGGTGCGCCGGCTTCTCGCCGAACGGCGGCACGACCTGCTGCAGCAGCAAAGCGACGGCTGCGTGCGCTTCGCGCCCGCGCTCGCCAACCGCGGCGACCTGCTCGCCGCCGGGGCCGACCTCGGCGCCGAGCTCGCGCCGCTCGTCCAGGCCTATGAGCGGCTGCTCGATCACCACGCGTTCACCGGCCGCTCGGGAACCATGTTCGGCTACGAAGGCCTGGGCTGCATATACTGGCACATGGTGGCCAAGCTGCTGCTGGCGGTGCAGGAGCTGGTCTTCGAAGCAGCCGACCGGGCCGCGCCCGAGCTGCCGCGGCTGAAGCGCTTCTACCGGCGCATCCGTGACGGGCTCGGCTACCGCCGCGGCGCCGCGGCCTTCGGCGCCTTCCCGGCCGATCCCTACAGCCACACGCCGGGTGAAGGCGGTGCCCAGCAGCCCGGCATGACGGGCCAGGTCAAGGAAGAGATCCTGACGCGCTGGGGCGAACTCGGCCTGCGCGTGCAGGGCGGCCGGATCCGCTTCGACCCGGTGCTGCTCGACGAATCGGAGTTGCCGCCCGGCGGCGCCCTGGCCTTCACCCGAGCCCGGGTGCCGTACCAGATCCGCCGGGGTGCCGAGACCCGTGTGCGCGTCCTCTCCGGCCCCGGATGGCTCGATTGTCCCGACCTGAGCTTCGACCCCCGTGGCATCCAGGCGGTCGAGGTCGAGGTCGCGCCGGACCGGCTCGAACCGAGCTCCCCGCTCGAAGGGGCGTGAGGCCTTGAAGAGTCGTGCCAGGCTTCGGACCTTCGCGGCTGTGCGTCGGCGGCGCTGAACCGGGCCCCGACCCCTTGGCGCCCCCCGCGGTCCGCCCCGCGCCGGCGCGGCCCAGGGCCGGCCTCATCGCGCAACCGGCTCGAGCGCCGGCCTCGAGCCGAGGCGCCAGGCAGGCGGGAACACTACACTCGGGCTCCCGAGCAGATCCGGCTTGGCCCGGCTACCCGGATCGCCGCGGGCGACGGCCGGCTCGGCCGGCCCTGGGGGCGCTCAGAAGCCACTGCGGCTCTGCCTTATTGCTTGAACCCCCACGGGGGCGGGCTGGGCGCAGCGCCGCCCTTGGGGGCGCTCCGATGCCCAGGGCATCGGTCCCGTCTTCTTTTTCCGGCCTGCAGTTCGAGGAGTGCGCGATGCCGTTCGATGAGGTTCTGGCCCGGGGCGTCGCCCTGGTGGGTGCCGCCGCCATCCGCTGGCGCCGGCTGCAGGGGACGGTGCGAACCCCCGCCGTCGGCAGCGCGCCCGAGATTCCCGCGGGGCGGCCCCAGGGGCGCCTGCCGACCCTGAAGATGCCCACCGCCCAGGGCTGGGCCGCGGGGCAGTTGCCGCAGGCCGCGGCGGGCCTGAAGGCCAATGCCTTTGCCGCCGGGCTCGAGCATCCGCGCTGGATCCTCGTGCTGCCCAACGGCGACGTGACCGTGGCCGAGGCCTTGCAGTCCGAGT
>JAGWTS010000316.1 GCA_028868875.1 Burkholderiales bacterium
GTGATGTCGTGGACGAAGCCGATGAAGCGGCGCTTGTCGGGCAGCACGAGCTCGCTGATGCGCAGGCTGACCCAGAGTTCGCGGCCGTCCTTGCGGCGAAGCTCGAACTCGCGCTCCACTCCCGGCTCGAATCCGCGCGCCGCGGGCGGCGCGCCCGACCCCTCCGGTGTCTGGCCGGCCGGCAGCAGCATCGAGACGCTGCGGCCGACGACATCGGCTGCCCGGTAGCCGAAGATCGCCTGTGCGCCGGCGTTGAAGCTCTCGACGAGTCCGCCCTCGTCGAGGACGACGATGCCGTCGTGGCTCGTCTCGAGCACCTTGCTGAGATAGGCCTCCCGGCGCTGCAGCTCGCTCTCGGCACGGTGGCGCGCGGTGACGTCGCGGAACGACCACAGGCGCGCGCTCTGGCCGCCGACGGCCACGGGCTGGGTGTAGCACTCGAAGATGCGGCCGTCCCTGAACGCCACGTCGGCCAGTCCCGGTTCGGCGGCGCCCGGCGCCCCCTGGCGCTCGACCTCGAAGCCATCGGGCTCGACCAGCTGCGCCGACAGCTGCCCGATCAGCGAGGCGCCCGGTGGCGGTCCTGCCCCGGCGTCGCCGGCCACGCCCCACATCTGCCTGAAGCGCGCGTTCATCGCGAGCACGCTGCGGTCGGCGCCGAGCACGAGGATGCCGTCGTCGGTCGAATCGAGCGTCGCCGCGAGGATGCGCCGGTCCGAAGCGAGCTGGTCCTGCTGGCGCACGTTGCTCAGCAGCAGCCAGGACAAGCCGCCCACCAGCAGCGCGACCAGCGGCACGGCGAAGGCCATCTGGGCCACCGCCTGGCGTTCGGACTTGCGCTCGGCACCCAGCACGGTCGCCTCGTCGTAGCCGACGAAGATCATCAGCGGGAAGGCGTCGAGCCGGCTCCAGCCGTAGATGCGGGCGCGCTGGTCGGCGAAGGCGACGATGCGCATCGCGCCGCGCGGCGGCGCGCCCGGGCGCAGGAAGGGTCGGTCCGCGGGCAATCGCGTTCCCAGCACCTTGTCCACGCCCTCGTTGCGGGCGACATAGGTGCCATCGGTGAAGGTCATCGAGATCGCGTCCTCGGGCCTGATCTCGAGCTGGGCCAGTTCCGTGGACAGGTAGTGCGGCGACAACGCCATCATGGCCACGCCGACGAACTTGCCGTTCTCGAGGACCGGCCGGGCCAGCGGCAGGGACCAGACCGCGCCGGAATACGAGCGTACCGGCTTGTCGATGAAGAGTTGGTCGTCGGGGCGCAGCGCCAGGGCCTTGAAGTACGCCCGGTCGGAGACGTCGATGCCGATCATGCCCGGCATCGTGCTGAACACGATCCGGCCTCGTGTGTCGGCCACCACGAAATGCAGGATCGCCCCGGGCGGGAACTTCGCCATCGCGGCGGCAGCGATCCGGCCGGCGATGTCGGAGCGGCCTTCGCCGTATTCGTCGCGAAACTGGATCAGCTGGCCGTCCGCGTAGCGCAGCGAGGCCTGGACCTCGTCGCCTTTCGTCGCGGCGAGCTGGGCGACCTGGGTGCGGGTGCGCTCCAACGTAGACGACTCGAGTTCGGCGTGGGCGGTGTGGCCACGCCAGATCTGCCCCAGCATCACCAGCGCCGCCAACGCGGGCAGCACCCAGGCCAGCCGACGCAACTGCGCTCCGGACACGCTCCAGGGCGGGTTCGACTTCATCCTAGCGCCCGGGGCGCCGGGCAGGTGCTTCGGAGCGATTCACTTCGGAAACTGCAGGCGGCCTCGAGTCGCAATGCGCGACCGCCGATTCTGCTTCAGCCGTGAGCACCCGCAATTTGCAAAAACGCAAGTTTCACACGACCGCACTACCCCGGAGGACTCGGCGGCGCCTATTCGGCTCGGCGTGGCGCACCAAACCTGGGCGCCCGAGCCCGGATCACCGATACGGTGCGCCGCCGCGCCCGCACGCAGCGCCGGCCTGCGCCTGATCCTGGGGCGCGGCCGCGGCGCCATGCGTGGCATGGAAGCTGCAATCGATGTCTCCGATTGCACGTCCGACCCCCACCTTCCAGGAGTTCCAAGATGAAGTCGAACCTTTCTGCGCTCGCAGCCCTCGTTGCCCTCGGCGGCGCTGCCACCCTGGCCCGCGCCGACGATGCCCCTGCGGCGGCAGCCCCCGCCGCGGCGCCGGCCTCGCCCATCGCCTACAACATCGGCCTCGTCAGCGACTACCGCTACCGCGGCATCTCGCAGTCGCGCCTGAACCCGGCCTTGCAGGGCGGCATCGACTACACCGGCGCGAGCGGCGCCTACCTCGGCACCTGGCTGTCGACGATCAGCTGGATCAAGGACGGCGGCACGATCGCCGGCGTCGATTCCGGCAAGACCCCGGCCGAATGGGACCTCTACGGCGGCCTGCGCGGCAACCTCACGAAGGACCTGAGCTACGACGTCGGCGGCCTGTACTACCTGTACGTCGGCAACAAGTTCGGCAACATCGGCTCGGCCGCGGCCAACGCCAACACCTTCGAGATCTACGGCGCGCTGACCTACGGCATCTTCACCGCCAAGTACTCGCAAAGCCTGACCAACCTCTTCGGCGTCGCCGACAGCAAGAACAGCGGCTACGTCGACCTGACGGCCAACATCGACCTCGGCAACGGCGTGTCGCTGACGCCGGAGCTGGCACACCAGTCGGTGACCCACTTCAGCAACGGCTCGTACACGCTGGTCTCGCTGACCCTGGGCAAGGACTTCGGCAACGGCTTCTCGATCAGCGCCCAGGCCATCAGCACCGACGCCAAGAAGATCGGCGGGGTTCCGGTCTACATGAGCCCCGCGGGCAAGAACCTGGCCGCATCGACCCTGGTCGTCGGCGCCAAGTACACGTTCTGAATCCCCCCATCAACCGGAGATCGACATGAAGATGGTGACAGCCATCGTCAAGCCCTTCAAGCTCGACGAAGTGCGCGAAGCCCTGAGCGGCATCGGCGTCCAGGGAATCACGGTGACCGAAGTCAAGGGCTTCGGACGCCAGAAGGGCCACACCGAGCTCTACCGCGGCGCCGAATACGTCGTCGACTTCCTGCCCAAGGTGAAGATCGAGGCCGCCGTCGACGACAGCGTGGTCGACCGCGTCATCGAGGCCATCGAAGGCGCCGCCCGCACCGGGAAGATCGGCGACGGGAAGATCTTCATCACCAGCCTGGAGCAGGTGGTGCGCATCCGCACCGGCGAGACGGGCAAGGACGCGCTTTGAGCGCGCGCAGCAACTGAGACAACAACCATGAAGAAACTGATCACCCTTCTTGCCCTGGGCTGCGCGCTCATGGGAGGCAGCGGCATCGCTGCCGCCGAGGACGCCGCGGCCTCTGCCGCTGCATCGGCCCCGGCCGCTGCGGAAATGGCCTCGGCACCGGCCGCAGCCGCCGCCCCGGCGCCCGATGCGTCGGCCGCCGCCGCGGCTCCGGCTTCGGCCGCGGCCTCGATCACCGAGACCGTGAACAAGGGCGACGTGAGCTGGATGCTCGTGTCGACCGCGCTCGTGATCATGATGTCGATCCCGGGCCTGGCGCTGTTCTACGGCGGCCTCGTGCGCAGCAAGAACATGCTCTCGGTGCTGATGCAGGTGTTCGTCACCTTCTCGCTCATCGTCGTCCTCTGGGTCGTCTACGGCTACAGCCTGGCCTTCACCGAAGGCAACGCCTTCATAGGCGGCTTCGACCGGCTCTTCCTGCACGGCGTGTTCACACCCGACGCCAACGGCGGCGCCTTCTCCACCGCCGCCACCTTCAGCAAGGGCGTGGTGCTGCCGGAGATCGTCTATGTCGTGTTCCAGGCCACCTTCGCGGCCATCACCTGCTGCCTGATCGTCGGCTCCTTCGCCGAGCGCATCAAGTTCTCGGCCGTGCTGATGTTCATGGTGCTGTGGTTCACCTTCAGCTACACCCCGATCGCCCACATGGTCTGGTTCTGGGAAGGCCCGGACGCCTACACCAGCAAGGCTGTCGTCGACGCGATGAACGCCAAGGCGGGCCTGGCCTGGCAATGGGGCGCGCTCGACTTCGCGGGCGGCACCGTGGTGCACATCAACGCCGCCATCGCCGGCCTCGTCGGCGCGTTCATGCTCGGCAAGCGCGTGGGCTACGGCAAGGAGTCGATGGCGCCGCACAGCCTGACGCTGACCATGGTCGGTGCCTCGCTGCTGTGGGTGGGCTGGTTCGGCTTCAACGCCGGCTCGGCGCTCGAAGCCGGCAACAGCGCCTCGCTCGCCTTCCTCAACACCTTCTCGGCGACCGCGATGGCAGTGCTGGCCTGGTGCGCGGGTGAAGCGCTGCACAAGGGCAAGGCCTCGATGCTGGGTGCCGCCTCGGGTGCCGTCGCCGGCCTCGTCGCGATCACCCCGGCCGCGGGCAATGTCGGCATCGTCGGCGCCCTCGTCGTCGGCGCCGCCGCCGGCTTCGTCTGCCTCTGGGGCGTGACCGGCCTGAAGAAGATCATCGGCGCCGACGACACGCTCGACGTGTTCGGCGTGCACGGCGTGGGCGGCATCACCGGCGCCCTGCTCACCGGCATCTTCAACAACCAGGCGCTCGGCGGCCCGGGCATGGTCACCGACTGGGTCACCGGCGCCGTCGGCTCGGTCGGCGTCTGGGACCAGTTGCTGATCCAGGGCAAGGCGGTCGGCCTGACGATCGTCTGGTCGGGCGTGGTCTCGTTCATCGCCTACAAGATCGTCGACCTGACCATCGGCCTGCGCGTGCCGGAAGACGAAGAGCGCGAAGGCCTGGACATCACGTCCCACGGCGAGACCGCGTACAACGCCTGATCTCCCGGTTTCCCCAGCGAAGCCAAGGCCGCCTCCGGGCGGCCTTTTTCATGGGCCGGCGCATGCCAGAATCCGGCCATGGTTCCGCACCTCGTCACCGCGCTCAGCGGCCCCATCAACGCCCTCGAGGCGCGCATCCTCGAATCCATGCCGGCGATCGAGCGCTGGTTCCGCCTCGAGTGGATGGAACATACGCCGCCCTTCTACACCTCGGTGGACCTGCGCAACGCCGGCTTCAAGCTCGCGCCGGTCGACACCAACCTGTTCCCGGGCGGATTCAACCACCTGACGGCCGAGATGCTGCCGCTGGCGGTGCAGGCGGCGATGGCGGCGATCGAGAAGATCTGCCCCGAAGCCAAGAACCTGCTGCTCATCCCCGAGCCGGCGACGCACAACCCGTTCTACCTGATGAACCTGCAGCGCCTCGTGCGCATCTTCGGGCAGGCCGGGCTCAACGTGCGCCTGGGCTCGCTCGACCCCGGACTGAAACAGCCGGCGAAGCTGGCCCTGCCCGACGGCAGCGAGATCGAACTCGAGCCGCTGCTGCGCACGCGCGGGCGCCTCGGCCTGAAGGGCTTCGACCCCTGCACCATCCTGCTCAACGACGACCTCGCAGCCGGCGTGCCGCGCGTGCTCGAGAACCTGCACCAGCAGTACCTGCTGCCGCCGCTGCACGCGGGCTGGTCGGTGCGGCGGCGCAGCCGCCACTTCAAGAGCTACGAGGAAGTGGCGAAGAAGTTCGCCAAGCTGCTGGGCATGGACCCCTGGCTCATCAACCCGCTGTTCGCTTCCTGCGGCGAGGTCGACCTGCACGCCAAGCCGGGGCTCGAGGCGGTGCAGACCCAGGCCGAGGCGCTCTTCGTCAAGCTGCGCCGCAAGTACAAGGAATACGGCATCGCCGAGAAGCCCTTCGTCGTCGTCAAGGCCGACAACGTGGCCGGCATGGGCATCATGACGCTGCGCGACCCGAAGGAGATCGAGCAGATCCACGAGCGCCTGCGCCAGGCCGGCCCCGGCGGCACGCCCTGCCCCGGCCTCGCCGGCGTGCTCGTGCAGGAAGGCGTGCCGACCTACGAACGCATGAACGACGCGGTGGCCGAGCCGGTGGTCTACATGATCGACCGCTACGTCGTCGGCGGCTTCTACCGCGTCCACGCCGACCGCGGCCGCGACGAGAACCTGGCCGCGCCGGGCGCGAAGTTCGTGCCGCTCGCCTTCGCCGAGAGCAACCAGCTGCCGCGCGCCGGCGCCAAGCCCGGGGCGAGCGCGCCGAACCGCTTCTACATGTACGGCGTGATCGCCCGCCTCGCGATGCTCGCGGCCTCGTACGAGCTCGAAGCCACCGACCCCGAGGCCGAGATCTACGAATGACGATTCACGCGGCCGGGCCGGCGCGGTGCTGAAGGACTTCTCGCTGCCGGCGCTGGTGGCCGGCTTCGTCGCCGTGCTCGTCGGCTTCACGAGCTCGGTCGTCATCGTCTTCCAGGCCGCCGCCGCTTTCGGCGCGACGCCGGCCGAGACCCGCTCCTGGATCTGGGCGCTGGGGCTGGGCATGGGCGTCACGACGATCGCGCTGTCGCTGCGCTGGCGCCAACCCGTGCTCACGGCCTGGTCGACGCCGGGCGCGGCCCTGCTCGCGACCGCCGGCGCCGGCGTGCCGCTGGCAGAAGGCATCGGCGCCTTCGTCGTCTGCGCCCTGCTCATCAGCGTCGCCGGCGCGACCGGGTTCTTCGCGCGCGTGATGAACCGGGTGCCGCAGGCGCTGGCCTCGGCCCTGCTTGCCGGGGTGCTGGCGCATTTCGCGTTCGAAGCCTTTCTCGCGTCGCAGCAGGCCTTCGGCCTCGTCTTCGCGATGCTGCTGGCCTATCTGCTCGGGCGCCGCTGGTGGCCGCGTTATGCCGTGCCCGGGGTGCTCATCGCTGGCGCCGCCGTCGCGGCCGCGCAAGGCCAGCTCGCCTGGGGCCGCATCGACTGGAGCTGGGGCACGCCGGTGTTCACGATGCCGCGCTTCAGCCTCGCGGCGACGGTCGGCATTGCCTTGCCGCTGTTCGTCGTGACGATGGCCTCGCAGAACCTGCCCGGGGTCGCGGCGCAGCGCGCGGCGGGCTACGACACCCCCGTCTCGCCGGTCATCACGACCACCGGCATCGCGAC
>JAGWTS010000317.1 GCA_028868875.1 Burkholderiales bacterium
CGCCCGCCCCGACGCGGCGCGCGAGGGCGCCGAGGGCCTGAGCCGCGCCCTGCTCGACAAGATGGTCGGCAACGCCGAAGTGTGCATCCGCCTGTTGAGCAGCAATGCCGGCGAGCGGGCGAGCGCGCACGCCCTCAACGTCGCCGTGATCTCGCTGCTGATGGGCCGCAGCCTGGGCCTGCCCGACGACGAGATGATGGACCTGGGGGTCGGCGCGCTGATGCACGACATCGGCAAGATCGACCTGATGGACCGCCTGCGCTTCGTGCAGGACGACTTCAGCGCGGCCGAGGTCAAGGCCTATCGCGAGCATGTGGCCGCCGGCGTCAAGCACGGGCGGCGCCTGGGCCTCACCGCGGGCTCGCTCGTGGTGCTGGCGCAGCACCACGAGAACGCCGACGGTTCGGGATTTCCGCTGCGCCTGGGCACAGACCGGATGTCGACCGCCTCGCGCATCGTCACCCTCGTCAACCGCTACGACAACCTGTGCAACCCGGCCTCGTTCGCGCAGGCGCTGACGCCGCACGAGGCGCTCTCGGCGCTGTTCGCGCAAAGCCGCGCCAAGTACGACGCCGCGATCCTCAACACCTTCATCCGCATGATGGGGGTCTACCCCGCAGGCTCGGTGGTCCAGCTCACCGACGACCGCTACGCGATGGTGGTGGCGGTGAACTCGACGCGCCCGCTCAAGCCGCGCGTGCTCGTGCACGACCCGCGCGCCGAGCGCGACGAAGCCCTGCTGCTGAACCTCGAAGGCAACCCCGACCTCGGCATCCGGCGCAGCCTGCAGCCGACCAAGCTGCCGCCGGCGGCACTCGAGTTCCTGGCGCCGCGCCCGCGCGTGAGCTACTTCTTCGAGTCGCTGCCGGTCGAGGAGCGGGCGCCCGAGCAGAAGGCGTTCGTGTGATCGATCTCGGCGCCTGCGCCCCGCTCATCGACAGCCTGCCCCATCCCGCCTGGTTGGTGGAGCTGGGCTCGATGAAGGTCGTGGCGGCCAACCCGGCGGCCTGCGAACTGCTGGGCCTGGCCGCTTCGGCCCTGCTCGGGCAGCGCGCGGATCACCTGATCGCGACCCCGGAAGACCTGGCCTACTGGGCCGACGCCGCGCACCACGCCCCCGGACGCCTGCGCTCGGAAACCGTGGTCTGCACGGCGGCCGGGCGCATGGTCCAGGTCGAGCGCAGCATCGTGCCCCTGGCCGCCGCCGCGGCCGGTGCGGCCGAGCGCGCGCCGGCGCATTGCCTGGTGTCGCTGGTCGACCGCAGCGGCGAGTCGCGGGCCTTGACCGAGCGCGACGAAACCGTGGCCGAACTCCAGGCCACGCTCGAAGCCACCGCCGACGGCATCCTCGTGGCCGATCTCGCGGGCCGGGTGCGCGCCTTCAACCGCCGCTTTGCCCAGATCTGGGGCCTGCCCGACGACCTGCTGCAGGAGCGCAACGACGCCGTGATCCACGACTGGATGCGCCGCAGCGTGGTCGACCCCGAGGCCTACGACCGCGCCTTTGCGGCCTTGCAGCAGGCCACGCTCGTCACGACCAACGAGCGGCTGCAACTGCATTCGGGCCAGGTGATCGAGCGCGTGACGCGCCCGCTGTGGAGCCGCGGCCGGCCCCAGGGCCGGGTCTATTCCTTCCGCGACCTGACCGAACGCCTGGCCGCCGACCTGCGCCTCGAGGAGATGGCGCTCACCGACACGATGACCGGGCTGCCGAACCGGCGCCACCTCTCCGAACGCGTGGCCGAGGCGGCGCAGACCGTGCGCCGCGAAGGCCGGCCCTTCGCGCTGCTGGTGATCGACCTCGACCGCTTCCGCCAGATCAACGACAGCCTGGGACACGCCGTCGGCGACAAGGTGCTGGTCGACGTCGCGGCGCGCATCCAGGGCTGCATGCGCGGCCACGACGTGCTCGCGCGCATCGGCGGCGACGAATTCGCCCTCCTCGTCAACGACGCCGACGCCGGCATCGCCGAATCGACCGCGCGCCGCGTGCTCAACGTCGTGGGCCAGCCCTGCAGCGTCGAGGGCGCGCAGTTCACGCTGACCTGCAGCATCGGCGTCGCCCTGTGCCCGGCGCATGGCCTGACCGTGGACGAACTCACGCGCCACGCCGAGGCCGCGATGCGCGCCGCCAAGGCCGGCGGCCGCGCGGCCTTCCGTGTCCACCACGCGCGCACCGAGGTCGACCTGCGCTCGCACATGCGCATGGACCACGCGATGCGCCAGGCCCTGGTGAGCGGGCGCTTCCGCCTGTCGTACCAGCCGCAGGTGCGCCTCCGCGACGGCGCCGTCGTCGGCGCCGAGGCGCTCATCCGCTGGCGCGACCCCGAGATGGGCGAGATCAGCCCGAGCCGCTTCATTCCGGTGGCCGAGGACAGCGGCTTCATCGTCGCCATCGGCGACTGGGTGCTCTCGCAGGCGGTGCGCCAGGCCGCGGTCTGGTGCGAAAGCGGCCGGCCGCTGCCGCTGGCGGTCAACGTCTCGGCGCTGCAGTTCCAGCAGGCGCAGTTCGTCGACCGCGTCGCGAGCGTGCTCGCGGTGAGCGCGCTGCCGCCGCACCTGCTCGAGCTCGAGCTCACCGAATCGATCCTGGTGCGCGATGCCGAAGAGGCGCTGGCCCGCCTCGGCGCCCTGGCGCGCCTGGGCGTGCGCCTGTCGATCGACGACTTCGGCACCGGCTACTCGAGCCTGTCGTACCTGAAGCGCTTCCCGATCGGCAAGCTCAAGATCGACCGCAGCTTCATCCAGGGCCTGCCCGACGACGAGAGCGATGCCGGCATCGTGCGCGCGATCCTGCAGATGGCACGCGCCCTGGGCATGAAGGTCATCGCCGAAGGGGTCGAGACCGAGACCCAGCGCCAGTTCCTCCAGGCCGAGGGTTGCGACGAATTCCAGGGCTTTCTCTACGCCCCCGCGCTCGACAGCAAGAGCTTCGAGAAGCACCTCGCCGGCCGCCAGCGCCCGCTGCCGCCGGCGGCAGCCCCCGCCCTGCCCGTCCTGCCGCGCCCGCACATCCGGCTCGTTCGCTAGGGGCCGGTCCCGGCCCATCCCGCGCTACGGCGCGGCCCGCCCGCCCTCCGCGCGCGCGGCGCGCGCCCGCCCCCAAGCCAATGCTCCCAGGCGGCAATCGACGCCGCGGCCACGGCGGGCGCGCCGGGTTTTCGCTACATTGCGATGACAGGACGTTGACTGGACGAGGCACGAGAACATGCTCGAGACGCTGGTTGAGAGCCGGATCGGGAGCCTGCGCAACGAAGCGCAAGGCCTGTTGACCGTGATGCTGCCGGGCGGGCGCCGCATCGGGCCCGAGGGCGCGCCGGTGCTGCTGCGGCTGAACCAGTGGTCGCCCCTGGCGCACCTGGCCCTGGGCCAGGTCGGGCGCCTGGGGGGCGACTACGTCGAGGGGCGGGTCGACATCGAGGGGCCGATGCGGCTCGTCGCCGACATCGCGCGCGAACTCGTGCGCTCCGACCCGACCGAGGCGCACGGGCCCGGCCTCGTCGGGCGCCTGCAGTCGCGCTGGCGCCACCGCCCGCGCGTCGACGCGCGCCAGATCCAGCACCACTACGACGTCTCGGACGATTTCTACGCCCTCTGGCTCGACCCGCGCCGGGTCTATTCCTGCGCCTACTACCGCGAGCCGACGCTGAGCCTGCGCGAGGCGCAGGAGGCCAAGCTCGACCACATCTGCCGCAAGCTCATGCTGCGCCCCGGTGACCGCTTCCTGGACATCGGCGCGGGCTGGGGCGGGTTGCTGTTCTGGGCCGCCGAACACTACGGCGTCGAGGCCACCGGCATCACCTTGTCGCGCAACCAGCATGCCCACGTCAACCGCCAGATCGACGAGCGCGGGCTGCGCGGGCGGGTGCAGATGCTGCTGCTCGACTACCGCGACCTGCCCGAGGACCGGACCTGGAACCGCATCGCCTCGGTGGGCATGTTCGAGCACGTCGGGCGCGCCCGGCTGCCGGGCTACTTCGGCAAGATCCGGCGCCTGCTCGAACCCGGCGGGCTGCTGCTCAACCACGGCATCACCGCCGGCGGCACCCACAACGCCGCGCTCGGCGCCGGCATCGGCGAGTTCGTCCAGCGCTACATCTTCCCCGGCGGCGAACTGCTGCACGTCTCGCATGTGCTGAAGGTGATGGCCGAGCAAGGCCTCGAAGGGCTGGACGTCGAGAACCTGCGCCCGCATTACGCGCGCACGCTCTGGGCCTGGTCCGACGCGCTCGAGGCCCAGCTCGAGAGCGCGCGCCGCATCACCGGCGAGCGCACGCTGCGCGCCTACCGGCTCTACCTCGCGGCCAGCGCGATGGGCTTCGAGCAGGGCTGGATGGCCTTGCACCAGACCTTGGCCACCCATCCGAGCGGGCGGGTCGAGGAAGGGGCGCTGCGCGGCGCACAATCGGCGTATCCGTTCAATCGCCGCTACGTCTACGAAAATCCGCGATGATCTACAAATTCAGGAGCAAGGCCTCGGGCGACGTCATCATGCTGGGGCCTCACGGCGACCTGTTGCTGACGCTGATCGGGCGTGAGCCGGCGCCGCAGGGCATCATCGAACCCGATGCGATGGCCGCGGCCCTGTCCGCATTGCGCGCCGCCGCGGCCGAGAACGCGTCCACGCCGGGCGGCGAGGTCGAAGGCGAAACGCCCGTCGGCCTGCGCCAGCGCCTGTGGCCGATGATCGACCTGCTCGAGCGTTCGCTCGCGGCGCGTGAGCCGGTGGTCTGGGGCGTCTGAGCCCTCCCGAATTCGCGAGCGAGGCAGCGCCATCATGAGACTCTGGAGCGAGAGCTGGACCAACGGCGACCGCATTCCCGCGCGCTATGCCGCGGGCCGCATCCTCGAAGCCGGGGGCGTCGGCTTCAGCGACAACCTGAACCCGCACCTGGCCTGGAGCGAACTGCCCGACGGCGCGCGCTCGATGGTGCTCATCTGCCACGACTTCGACGTTCCGAGCCGGGGCGAGGACGTGAACCGCGACGACCGCGAAGTGCCGGTCGACCTCGAGCGGGTCGACTTCTTCCACTGGGTGCTGGTCGACCTGCCGCCGGTGCCCACCGTGATCGCCGAAGGCGAATACAGCCGCGGCTTCACTCCGCGCGGCAAGCCCGGGCCGCAGGCCGGCAAGGGCGCGCGCCACGGCCTGAACGACTACACCGGCTGGTTCGCGGGCGACCCGCAGCGCGCCGGGCGCTACTACGGCTACGACGGCCCGTTCCCGCCCTTCAACGACTCGCTCGTCCACCACTACGTCTTCACGCTCTACGCGGTCGCGCTGCAGCGGCTGCCGGTCGAAGGCGATTTCACCGGCGCCCAGGTGCGCGAGCAGCTCGCCGGCCAGGTGCTGGCCGAAGCCACCTTCTCGGGCACCTACACCCTGAACCGCCGCCTCCTGGTTCCCGCGGCGTGAACGAAGCGACCCGGCTGCTGCTGATCCGCCATGGCGAGACGGCCTGGAACGTCGAGCAGCGCATCCAGGGCCAGCTCGACATCCCGCTCAACGACAAGGGCCTGTGGCAGGCGGGACGGGTCGCCGCCGCGCTCGCCGATGCCGGCATCGATGCCGTCTACAGCAGCGACCTGCGGCGCGCCGCGGCCACCGCCGAGGCCCTGGCGCGAGCCGCCGGCCTCGAGGTCGTGCCCGACACGGGCTTGCGCGAGCGCGCCTTCGGCCGCTTCGAGGGGGTCACGTTTCGCGAGATCGCGCAGCGCTGGCCCGAGGACGCGCAGCGCTGGCGCCGGCGCGACCCCGACTTCGGCCCCGGTGGCGGCGAAACGCTGAATGCGTTCTACGCGCGCTGCTTCGGCGCCGCGACCCGGCTCGCCGGCGCCCATCCGGGCCAGACCGTCGCCCTCGTCGCCCACGGCGGCGTTCTCGACTGCCTGTACCGCGCCGCCGCCCGCATCGCGCTGGACGCGCCGCGCACCTGGCGCCTGGGCAATGCGAGCATCAACCGCCTGCTGCACAGCGCCGGCGCGCTGTCCCTGGTGGGCTGGAGCGACGAGGGCCATCTCGAACAAGCCGAGGCCGAACGCCAATCGGACGATCCCGGGGTTTGCCTCAGGACACAAATCGCGCCGGGTGGCTAGACTCGCCTGCGCTGCGAAAGTGGCACGCCATGCCCGGGCATGGTCCGAACGCTGTTCTGAAACGCTTGCCATGACCTGTCGTCCTTCCCTCCTTGCCCCCATCCGGCCGACGCCGGAGACCGCATCTTGAGCGCGGCCGGCGCCATCCTCGAAACGCAGGCCCTGACCAAGGAGTTCCGCGGCTTCGTCGCCGTCAACCAGGTCGATCTGCGCGTGCGCCGGGGCAGCATCCATGCCTTGATCGGCCCCAACGGCGCCGGCAAGACGACTTGTTTCAATCTGTTGACGAAGTTCCTGCAGCCGAGCTCGGGCCGCATCCTCTTCGACGGCGCCGACATCACCGGCGACAGCCCGGCCCACATCGCGCGCCGCGGCATCATCCGTTCGTTCCAGATCTCGGCCGTCTTCCCGCACATGACGGTGCTGCAGAACGTGCGCGTGGCGCTGCAGCGCGAGCTCGGCACCACGTTCCATTTCTGGAAGGGCGAGCGTTCGCTTTCGGTGCTCGACGAGCGCGCGCGCGAGCTGCTGGCCCAGGTCGACCTCGCCGGCTTCGCCGACACCCTGACGGTCGAGCTGCCCTATGGCCGCAAGCGCGCGCTCGAGATCGCGACCACGCTCGCGATGGAGCCGGCGCTGATGCTGCTCGACGAGCCCACCCAGGGCATGGGCCACGAGGACGTGGACCGTGTCAAGGCGCTCATCAAGCAGGTTTCGGCCAACCGCACCATCCTGATGGTCGAGCACAACATGAACGTCGTCGCCGATCTCTGCGACCGCATCACCGTGCTCGCGCGCGGCACCGTGCTCGCCGAAGGCAGCTACGCCGAGG
>JAGWTS010000318.1 GCA_028868875.1 Burkholderiales bacterium
AGGCCAGCTTGCGCTGGCGGCGCCGCTCCTCGCGGTGCGGCAGCAGGTTGATGAGGATCACTGCACGAACCTCCGCATCGCGAGGCCGCAGGCGGTGAGGTACGACGGCGCTTCGCGCCGGACCCGCGATTCGCGCACCGAAGAGGCGAGCTGCATGTTGTCGAACGGGTTGACGACCTGCGAAGCGAAGCCGGTGAGCTCGGTCACGCGGTCCTTGAGCCCGGGCAGGGTCGCAGTGCCGCCGGCCAGCATCACGTAGTGCACCTTGTGGTGCGGGGTGCTGGTGAAGAAGTACTGCAGGGCGCGCCCGATCTCCTGCGACAGGCTGTCGACGAAGGGCGCGAGGATCGCGCTTTCGTAGTCCTCGGGCAGGTCGCCCGAGAGCTTCTTGGCCTCGGCTTCCTCGAACGAGAAGCCGTACTGGCGCGAGATCAGCTGCGTGAGCTGCGAGCCGCCGAAGGCCTGGTCGCGGTCGTAGAGCATCTCGTCGTCGCGCAGCACCTTCAGGCTCGTGGTGTCGGCGCCGATCTCGAACAGCGCGACGAGGGCGTCTCGGCCTTCGTTGGGCAGGGCGCCGACGACGCGGCTCATCGCCAGGCGCGAGGCGTGCGATTCGATGTCGAGCACCACCGGCTTCAGGCCCGCGGCCTCGGCCAGGCCTTGTCGGTCCTGCACGCGGTCCTTGCGCGATGCCGCGATCAGCACCTCGACATCGCCGGCCGACGTGGTGCTCGGGCCGATGACGCAGAAGTCCAGGCTCACCTCGTCGAGCGAGAACGGGATGTACTGGTTGGCCTCGGACTCGACCTGGAGCTCCATCTCCTCGTCGCGCAGGCCTGCGGGCAGCATGATCTTCTTGGTGATGACGGCCGATTGCGGCATCGCCATCACGACCTGCTTGGTCCGGGTGCCGCTCTTGCCGACGACGCGGCGCACCGCGGCCGCGACTTCATCGAATTTCTCGATCTGTCCGTCGGTGATCCAGCCCTTTTCGAAAGGCTCCGAAGCGAAGCGCTCGAGGACGTATTCGCCGGCCGAGTTCTGCCCCAGCTCGACGAGCTTGACGCTCGAAGAACTGATGTCGAGCCCGATCATTGGCGCGTGCTTACGACCCAGCAGAACGTCCAGAAAACTCAATCCCCGCACTCCCCACGAGGCCTCAACGGGCCCCGAGCTTGTTAAAGAGTTACTTCAATGCTAGCAGTAAAGCCATTGAGTATCAAAGAAAAAACGCCCACAAATCAACGCTGTTCGTTGCCCTTCGCCGACGCCGGAGCGCACTAATTGAAGACGCCGGCTTGCGTTCCGGGCGTCCGCAGGGCGGCGCGCCGCGCTTTCTATAATCATCGGCATCTGACCCCGGGATCTTTATGACCCCTGCCGCACCGGCGCCGCCACCTTCGCCCAAACCTGCGCCTCGCGGCGCTGCCTCCACCCGCTCCCGCCGGTCCTCGCCCCTGCTGCGTGCGCTGGCCTGGCTCGTCGGGCTCGGCTGCGCGGCGCTGGGCTCGCTCCTGCTCGTCGTCGGCGTCGCGCTCGCCGTGGCCTACCCGCAGCTCCCCGACATCGCCAGCCTCACCGACTACCGGCCCAAGCTGCCGCTGCGCGTGTTCTCGGCGGACGGGGTGTTGCTGGGCGAGTTCGGTCAGGAAAGAAGGCATTTCACTCCTATCGGCCAGACGCCGCAAATCATGAAGGACGCCGTGCTCGCGGCCGAGGACGCGCGCTTCTACGAGCACGGCGGGGTGGACTACATCGGCGTCGCCCGCGCCGCCCTCGAAAACCTGCGCGACCCGCGCAGCCAGGGAGGATCCACCATAACGATGCAGGTGGCGCGCAACTTCTACCTGTCGAGCGAGAAAACCTTCACGCGCAAGATCTACGAGATCCTGCTCACCTGGAAGATCGAGAGCGCGCTCACCAAGGACAAGATCCTCGAGCTCTACATGAACCAGATCTACCTCGGCCAGCGCGCAAACGGTTTTGCCGCCGCCGCGGAGACCTATTTCGGCATCCCGCTGCGCGACGTGACGGTGGCCCAGGCAGCGATGCTGGCCGGGCTGCCGAAGGCGCCTTCGGCCTACAACCCGATCGCCAACCCGAAGCGGGCGACGGAGCGCCAGCACTACGTGATCCAGCGCATGCTCGACAACGGCTACATCACGCCCGAGCAGCGCGACCAGGCGCTGGCCGAGGTCCTGCACTACCGCACCCAGAGCGAAGTGCCCACCCATGCCGAGTACGTGGCCGAGATGGCGCGCCAGATCGTCTACGCCCAGTACGGCGACGACACCTACACGCGCGGCCTGAACGTCTACCTGACGATCAACGCCGCCGACCAGTCGGCCGCTTATCACGCGCTGCGGCGCAGCCTCATCGACTTCGAACTGCGCCAGGTCTATCGCGGGCCCGAGGCCTATGTCGACCTGCCGGCCGACCCGGCCCAGCTCGACGCCCGGGTGGCCGAGGCCCTGACCGAACACCCCGACGACGACGAGTTGCGCTCGGGCGTCGTGCTCGAGGCCTCGCCGAAGAAGGTGGTGGCGATGCTGCAGACGGGCGACACCGTCACCGTCACCGGCGACGGGCTGCGGCCGGTGGCATCGGGCCTGAGCGCCAAGGCCGCGCCCAAGGTCCAGATCCGGCGCGGCGCTGTTGTGCGCCTGCTGCAGAACGCCAAGGGCGGCTGGACCCTGACCCAGGTGCCCGAGGTCCAGGGCGCCTTCGTCGCGCAGGACCCGCGCAACGGCGAGATCCGTGCCCTCGTCGGCGGCTTCGATTTCAGCCAGAACAAGTTCAACCACGTGACCCAGGCCTGGCGCCAGCCCGGGTCGAGCTTCAAGCCCTTCATCTATTCGGCGGCGCTCGAAAAGGGCTTCACCCCGCTCACCATCGTCAACGACGCCCCGATGTATTTCGACGCCGCACAGAACGGCGGCCAGGCCTGGGAGCCCAAGGACTACGAAGGCAGCTTCGAAGGGCCGGTCTCGCTCCAGACCGCGCTCGCGAAGTCGATCAACCTCGTCGCGATCCGGGTGCTGCAGGCCATCGGCCCGAGCTATGCCCAGGACTGGATCGCGCGCTTCGGCTTCGACGCCGACAAGAACCCGCCCTACCTGACGATGGCGCTGGGCGCCGGCTCGGTCACGGCGATGCAGCTCGTCGACGCCTACAGCGTGTTCGCCAACGGCGGCTACCGCCTCGAGCCGGTCCTCGTGAGCCGGCTCACCGATTCCATGGGCCACGTGCTGATCCAGACGCCGCCGCAGGCGCCCGCGCCCGCGCTGCGCGTGATCGACGCGCGCAACGCCTTCGTGATGACGACGATGCTGCAGCAGGTGACGCGCTCGGGCACCGCGGCCAAGGCGCAGCAAATCCTCAAGCGCCCGGACCTCTACGGCAAGACGGGCACGACCAACGAGTCGATGGACGCCTGGTTCGCGGGCTTCAACCCGACGCAGACGGCGGTGGTCTGGATCGGCTACGACACGCCGCGCAAGCTCGGCGCCGGCGAGACCGGCGGCGGCCTCGCGCTGCCGGCCTGGATCGAGTACATGCAGCACGCGCTCGCGGGCGTGCCGGTGCAGCCGCTGGTGCCGCCGACCGAAGGCGTGGTCAACGCCGACGGCAGCTGGGTCTACGACGAGTTCAGCGGCGGCCGCGGCGTCGCCAGCCTCGGCCTCGACGACAAGGTGCCGCAGCCGCCGACGACCGAGGAGCGCAACAGCATCCTCGATCTGTTCCGGCGCTGAAGGCCGGTTTTCAGCCGGCGTCGAAGCGCAGCGGCCGCCCCGCCTGGGCGCTGGCGCAGCGCGACAAGACTTCGAAGAACTCACTGCCGTCGCGCGTGTCGAGCCAGCGCCCACCTGCGTGGCGGTAGTGGAAGCCGCCGCTGCGCGCTGCGAGCCAGATCTCGTGCAGCGGCGGCTGGGTGTTGACGACGATCTTGCTCGCATCGGGAAACACCAGCTCGAGCAGGCCCCCGGTGCGCTGGGTGTCGATGTCGACGACATCGTCTTCGAGCAGGCGGTCGGCCACGGCTTCGATGCGCGCCAGCAGCGCGCCGGCAAGGCGGTGGTACTCGGTGTCGGAAAGAGCCGCGCTCATAGAATCCCAGCCATGCAGAACGAATTGCGAACCAGTGTAGCCGCGCGCCTGGCTTGGGCGCTGGCAGGGGTACTGCTCGGCGCCCTGCTCGCCGGCTGCGGCCAGAAGGGGCCGCTCGTCCTGCCGCCGCCGGCGGCGGCTTCCGCCGCGGCGGCTTCGTGATGCTGCCCGGCGGTCCCCATCTCGAGCGCGGCGGCGACGGCGAACTGCGCCTCGAAGGCCATGCGCTGGACGCCCTGGGCGCGCAATTCGGCACCCCGTTGTACGTCTACTCGCGCGCCGCCATGCGCGCGGCGCTCGCGCCCTACCAGCGCGCGCTCGCGGGCCGGCCGCACCTCGTGTGCTATGCGATGAAGGCGAATTCGAGCCTGGCCGTGCTGCAGACCTTCGCCGCCGCCGGCTGCGGCTTCGACATCGTCTCGGGCGGCGAGCTCGAACGTGCCCTCGCCGCGGGTGCCGCACCCGGGCGCATCGTCTTCTCCGGCGTCGGCAAGACCGCGGCCGAGATGAAACGCGCGCTCGAAGCCGGCGTGCGCTGCTTCAACGTCGAGAGCGTGGGCGAGCTCGAACGCCTGTCGGCGCTCGCCGCCGGAATCGGCCGGCGCGCTCCGGTGAGCCTGCGCGTGAACCCGGACGTCGACGCCGGCACCCACCCCTACATCTCGACCGGGCTCAAGGGCAACAAGTTCGGCATCGCCCATGGCCAGGCGCTGGCCGCGTACCGCCTCGCCGCCACGTTGCCGGGGATCGAGGTCACCGGCATCGACTGCCACATCGGCTCGCAGATCACCCAGGTCGAGCCCTACCTGGATGCGCTGGACCGCGTGCTCGACCTGGTCGAGGCGGTCGAGGCCGCCGGCATTGCGCTGCGCCACATCGACCTCGGCGGCGGCCTGGGCATCACCTACACCGACGAGACCCCGCCGCGCGCCGACGAGTTCGTCGCGCGCGTGCTGCAGCGCCTGGACGAGCGCGGCCACGGCGGGCGCGAACTGCTGCTCGAACCCGGGCGCTCGCTCGTCGGCAATGCCGGCGTGCTGCTCACCGAGGTGCTGTACCTGAAGCCGGGCGAGGCGAAGAACTTCTGCATCGTCGACGCGGCGATGAACGACCTCGTGCGCCCGGCCATGTACGAGGCCTGGATGGCGATCGAGCCCTGCCGCGAACGCGAAGGCCCCGCCCGGGTCTGGGACGTGGTGGGCCCGGTCTGCGAATCGGGCGACTGGCTCGGGCGCGATCGCCGCCTTGCCGTCGCGCCCGGCGACCGCCTCGCCGTGCTCTCTGCCGGCGCCTACGCGATGGCGATGGCCAGCAACTACAACACGCGCCCGCGCGCGGCCGAGCTCATGCTCGACGGCGCCCGGGTGCACCTGATCCGCGAGCGCGAATCGGTGGCCGAGCTGTTCGCGCGCGAGCGGCTGATCCCCGACTAGATCCGCCCTTCCTCGACCGCGTGGCAGGCGACGCGCACGCCGCCGTGCTCGCGCAGCACCGGGCGCTCGGCGGCGCAGCGCGAATCGGCATGCGGACAGCGCGGATGGAAGGCGCAGCCGGCCGGCGGCGCGAGCGGGTTCGGCACCTCGCCCTGGACCGGAGTGCGGGCACGGCCCGTCATCGCGATGTCGGGAATCGCGTCGAGCAGCAGCCGCGTGTACGGGTGGCGCGGGCGCTCGAACAGCTCTGCCTTGGGCGCGAGTTCGACCAGGCGCCCCAGGTACATCACGCCGACCTCGTCGGCGACGTGGCGCACCACGGCGAGGTTGTGCGAGATGAACAGGTAGGTCAGCCCGCGCTCGCGCTGCAAATCCTTCATCAGGTTCAGCACCTGGGCCTGGACCGAGACATCGAGCGCCGAAGTGGGCTCGTCGCAGACCAGGAATTCGGGCCGGGTGGCCAGGGCGCGCGCGATCGAGATGCGCTGGCGCTGGCCGCCGGAGAACTGGTGCGGGAACTTGTCGCAGTCCGCCGCCGCGAGGCCGACCGATTGCAGCAGCCCGGCCACCTGGGCCCGGGTGGCGCCGGCGTCGCCCGCCAGGCCATGTTCGCGCAGCGGCTCGGCGACGATGTCGAGGACCTTCCAGCGCGGATTGAGGCTGGCGTAGGGATCCTGGAAGATCATCTGCATGCGCCGGCGCAGCGTGCGCAGTTCCGCCGCCCCCTGCGTCGCGTCGGTCGCCTGGCCGTCGAAGCGCACCGCGCCGCGCGTCGGCCGGTACAAGCCCACGAGCAGGCGCGCCACCGTGCTCTTGCCGCAGCCCGATTCGCCGACGAGCGCGAGCGTGCGCCCGCGCTCGATGCGGAAGTCGACGCCATCGACCGCATGCACGAAGGCCCGCGCCTTGCGCCCGACGAAGCGCTCGAGCCAGGGCGCGGAGACATCGAAGGTCTTCGCGAGCCCGCTCACCTCGACCAGCGGCGTCATCGCGCAGCCCCTTCGCCCGCGGCCTTTGGCTGGTTGTGCTCGTGGTGGTTCTCGAGCTCGCTTTCCACCAGCCAGCAGGCAGCGCGCGTGGCGCCGCTGGCCATCAACTCCGGGCGTTCGCTGCGGCAGCGCCCGAAGGCGCGCGCACAGCGCGGATGGAAGGCGCAGCCGGCGGGGATCTCGTTCAGGCGCGGCATCGAGCCGTCGATCTGGAGCAGCCGCTCGCGCTGCTCGTGCATGGCGGGAATCGAGCCCATCAGCCCCACCGTGTAGGGGTGGCGCGGGCGGTGGATGACGTCGGCCACGGGACCGATCTCGGCCACGCGACCGGCATAGAGCACCGCGACGCGGTCGCTGGTCTCGGCGATCACGCCCATGTCGTGCGTGACCAGCATG
>JAGWTS010000319.1 GCA_028868875.1 Burkholderiales bacterium
AGGGGGCCGAGCGGCGACGAGGAACAGTCCCTGCGGACTGTTCCTCGCCCGCGAGGGCCATCCGGCATGCTTGCCGGATGGCGCCTCTGGCGGGCCGGCTGCAGCCGGATCCGCGGCGGCCGCTCGAGGCTGCCGGCCCGCGTTGCGGGCGGCACGCGACACAATGCGCCATTTGAGGAGTGACTCGTATGACTTCGCCGGTTCGGACCGAATGGATCAGCATCGCGCCGGGGTTCGCCGGCTACCTCGCGAAGCCGCCAGCGGGTACGGGGCCGGGGTTGCTGCTGTATCAGGAGATCTTCGGCGTCAACGCCCATATCCGGGCGGTCGCGGAGCAGTACGCGCTGGCCGGCTTCGTCGTGCTGGCGCCGGATGTCTTCTGGCGCCAGGCGCCGCGGGTCGAGCTCGGCTACGAAGGCGAACAGCGCCAGCGCGCCATGGGCTTGATCCAGTCGTACCAGCAGGCCGATGCCGGGCCCGACATCGGCGCCGCCGTCGCCACGCTGCGTGCACGCTCCGAGACCGCGGGCCGCAAGGTCGGGGCGATCGGCTACTGCTTCGGCGGCCGGCTGGCCTACCTCGCGGCGGCGAGCGCCGGCATCGACGCGGCGGCGGCGTTCTATGGCGGCGGCATCCACAACCAGCTCGATCTCGCGCCGGCGCTGGGCTGCCCGATCCAGTTCCACTATGCGGGCGAGGACGACCACATCCCGCCGGCCGCGGTCGAGAGCGTGCGCAAGGCTTTCGAAGGGCGGGCGGCCGAGGTCTTCGTCTACGAAGGCGCGAAGCACGGCTTCAATTGCTGGGACCGCGCCTCGTACCAGCCCGCGGCAGCGGCCTTGGCGCACGGGCGCGCCCTCGCCTTTCTTGCCGCGAACCTGTTCCAGCGCCGCGGCGGCGCGGGCTAGCGCAGGTTGACCAGGTCCGAGACGATCAGCACCGCGAAGAAGGCGAATGCGCCGCCGATCGTCCAGCGCAGGATGAGCAGCCCACGCCGGCGCCACACGAGCTGGCCGCTCGCGGCATAGATCGCGAAGCAGACGACGCCCGCCATCAGCAGCAGGCCGAAGACCGCGCGCAGCGCCCCCATCACCAGGCCGGCGCGAGATCGGCGAAGCCGCGCGGCGCGTCGGCGTCGCGCTCGAAGCTCACCAGTTCCCAGGCCGATGCGTCGGCCAGCAGCTTGCGCAGGAGCCGGTTGTTGAGCGCATGGCCGCCCTTGAACGCGGTGTAGGCGGCGAGCAGCGGATGGCCGAGCACCTGCATGTCGCCGATGGCGTCGAGGATCTTGTGCTTGACGAACTCGTCGTCGTAGCGAAGCCCATCGGTGTTGAGGACGCGGTAGTCGTCGACGACGATGACGTTGTCCATGCTCCCGCCCAGGCCCAGGCCGCGCGAACGCATCATCTCGACGTCCTTGGTGAAGCCGAAGGTGCGGGCGCGCGCGATGTCGCGCTTGTACTGGCCGGCGCCGAACTCGAACTCGACGCGCTGGCCCGTGGCGTCCAGCGCCGGATGCTTGAACTCGATCTCGAAGCTCAGCTTGTAGCCGTGGTAGGGCTCCAGCCGCGCCCACTTGAGCGCCGCGCCTTCGCCTTCGCTCAGCTCGACCGCCTTGTTCACGCGCAGGAAGCGCTTGGGCGCCTTCTGCAGTTCGATGCCGGCACTTTGCAGCAGGAAGACGAAGCTCGCTGCCGAGCCGTCGAGAATGGGCACCTCGTCGGCGGTGATGTCCACATACAGGTTGTCCAGCCCGAGGCCGGCGCAGGCCGAGAGCAGGTGCTCGATGGTCTGGACCTTGGGCGCCCCCGGGTCGCCGCCGGCGCTGATGGTGGTGGCCATGCGGGTGTCGGACACGGTCTCGACCGAGACCGGTATGTCCACCGGCACCGGCAGGTCGACGCGGCGAAAGACGATGCCGGCGTCGGGCGCCGCCGGGCGCAGCACGAGCTCCACCTTCTGGCCGCTGTGGACGCCGACGCCGACCGCGCGCGTGATCGATTTCAGGGTGCGTTGCTGGATCATCGAATGCGATTGTCGGCGATCGTTGCAACCGCGTCGCGGCCGCGATTGTCCGAGCACGCCCGGGGGCGAAGCGCCAAGTCGGCGACAATCCGCCCACCCCAGCCCGATCCGCGCGCCGAGCCTCCCGGCCCGCTGCGCCGGGCGGTCAGACTGTCCGAAGCCCCTCCCATGAGTTTTTTCCATATCGCGATCCTGGCACTCGTCCAGGGCCTGTGCGAACTGTTGCCGGTCTCGAGTTCGGCCCACGTCATCGTCGCCGAGCGCCTGCTCGGCCTCGACCCCACCGCGCCGGAGATGACGCTGCTGCTGGTGATGCTGCACACCGGGACGATGTTCGCGGTGATCCTCTACTTCTGGAGCCAGTGGAAGACCACCTACCTGAAGCGCGGCGACGACTCGCGGCGCCAGCTCGTGATGGTGGTGCTGGCAACCCTTGCCACCGGCGTCGTCGGCCTGGCGCTGCTGAAGATCATTCCGCGCGTAATCGGCGCCGGCAGCAAGTTCGAGATCGAGCACCTGTTCGGCAACCCGACGCTGATCGCGGTCTCGCTGCTCGCCGCGGGCGTGCTCATCCTCTTCTCCGGCCTGCGCGAGAAGCGCCGCGCCGGCCACCGCGATGTCTCGGCCGGCTCGGCCCTGGCGATCGGCGTGGTCCAGGGGCTGTGCCTGCCCTTCCGCGGCTTCTCGCGCTCGGGCGCGACGATCTCCACCGGGCTGCTGATGTCGGTCTCGCGCGCCCGCGCCGAGGAATTCAGCTTCGCGCTGGCCGTGGTGCTGACGCCGGCGGTGATCGTGCGCGAAGGCCTGCGCGCGGTGCATGCCGGAGTCGCCTCGGCCGCGGCCGGCGGCTGGGCCAACCTCGTCGTGCCCAGCCTCGTCGGCATGGTCTTCAGCTTCATCGCCGGCCTGGCGGCGCTGCGCTGGCTTTCGGGCTGGCTCGAGAACGGACGCTGGCATTATTTCGGGCTGTACTGCCTCGTCGCCTCCGCCTTCGTCTTCCTGACGCAAGTCATGGGCGCCTGAAGCGGCGCGGGCGACACTGCGCGTCCCCCCTTCCCCCAAGATGTCCGAGTCGACCGAACCCGCTCCCGAAGCATCCGCGGCCGCGCCCGGCTGGTGGGCACGCGCGGCCTTGCGCGCCCGCTACGGCGCCAAGTTGCTCGAGCTCGATGGCCGCGGCCTGTGGCTCGTCGCCGGGCTCGTCCTGATCGCCTGGGCCAGCTCGGGCATCTACAAGGTGCAGCCCAACGAGCAGGGCGTGATCCTGCGCTTCGGCCGCCTCGTCGAGACCACCGAGCCCGGGCTCCATTACCACTGGCCGTTTCCGGTCGAGCAGGTCTGGCTGCCCAAGGTGACCGAGGTCAACCAGATCCGCATCGGCAATGCCGCCCCCAGCACCACCGACGGCAGCGAGGATACGCACGCGGGCCAGATGCTCACGGGCGACGAGAACATCGTCGAGGCCGCCGGCACCGTGCTCTGGCGCATCAAGAACGCGGGCGACTACCTCTTCAACATCAAGGACACGCCCGACGCGGTGCGCGTCACCGCCGAGAGCGCCTTGCGCGAGATCATCAGCCGCACGCCGATCCAGGCCGCGATGTCGGACAAGCGCCAGCAGATCGCCGACCAGACGACCGAGCTGCTGCAGCGCCTGCTCGACAAGGAGCATTCGGGCGTCCTCATCGTGCAGGTGCAATTGCAGCGCGTCGACCCTCCCAAGGAAGTCATCGACGCCTTCATCGACGTCCAGCGCGCGCGCGCCGACCAGGAGCGCGCGCGCAACGACGCCGATTCGTACACCAACGACATCCTGCCGCGCGCCCGCGGCCAGGCCAGCCGCATCCTGCAAGACGCCCAGGCCTACCAGGCGCAGGCGGTGAACCTGGCGCGCGGCGACGCCCAGGGCTTCCTCTCGGTCTACCAGAGCTATGCCAAGGCGCGCGACGTGACCGCCTGGCGCCTGTACCTGGAAAGCGTCGACGAGGTGATCAAGCACGCCACCAAGGTCGTCGTCGACACCTCGGGCAAGGGCGTCGGCAGCGTCGTGCCCTACATGGCGCTGCCCGGCGGCGACAAGCCCAAGGAGCCCGCCAAATGAGCGCCCCCGGGCCTGCAGAGCCGGCCGCCCCCCGCGCGGATCCGGGCCGCCCGGCGAGTCCGGATCTCCCCGGGACGGCGCCGCGCAGGCGGCGCTGGCCGCTCGTCGTCGCGGCCGCGTTCCTGCTCGTGTTCTGGCTCGAATCGGCCTCGCTCTTCACCGTCAACCAGATGGAGCAGGTGCTCGTGATCCGCCTGGGCGCGCCGCAACGCCTGGTCACGAAGCCGGGTCTGGACGCGAAGCTGCCCTTCGTCGACTCGCTCGTCTACTACGACCGCCGGCTGCTGACGCTGGATCCGCCGGTCGAGCAGGTGATCCTGGGCGACCAGAAGCGCCTCGAGGTGCAGCCTTTCACGCGCTACCGCATCGACGACCCGCTCACCTTCTACCAGTCGCTGCGCACGCTCGACCAGGCGGCGCCGCAGATCAACCAGGTGGTGACCTCGGCGCTGCGGCGCCGCCTCGGCCAGGTGGCTTTGCCGGCGCTGCTCTCGCCCGATCGCGACCGCATCGTCCAGGAGATCCAGGACGACGTGGCGGCGCGCGTCAAGCCCTGGGGCATCCATGTCGAGGACGTGCGGCTGCACCGCGCCGACCTGCCGCGCGCGGCGAGCCAGGCGATCTACGACCGCATGAAGTCCGAGCGCCAGCGCGAGGCCAAGGAGCTGCGCGCCCAGGGCTTCGAATGGGCGCAGAAGATCGAATCCAACTCCGACCGCGAGCGCACGATCATCCTCTCCGACGCCGAACGCCAGGCCAAGATCGTGCGCGGCCAGGCCGACGCCCAGGCCAACGACATCCTGGCCGAGGCCTTCGACAAGGACCCGCGCTTCTACCGCCTGTACCGCTCGCTGCAGACCTACCGCCAGGCGCTCGCGGCCTCGAACCCGACGCTGCTGCTCTCGCCCGACGCCGAGTTCATGCGCTTCTTCACCGCCGTGCCCGCGCCGGGCGGCCCGGCCCCGGCGGAGCGGCCCGGCATCGGCAGCGCCGGCAAGGGCGGCGCCAAGCGTTGAACGCGCCCCCGATGGCCCGCCTGGAAGCCGGCCGCCCCGACTGGCGGCGCCTGCTCGCGGCGCTCGGCCCCGGCCTCGTCGTGATGCTCGCCGACACCGAGGCCGGCAGCGTCATCACCGCGGCCCAGAGCGGTGCCCAATGGGGCTACCGGCTGCTGCTGCTGCAGGTGCTGATCATCCCGCTGCTGTACATGGTGCAGGAGCTGGCGGCACGCCTGGCCTTGTCCACCGGCCTCGGCTATGCCGAGCTGATCCGCCGCCGCTTCGGTCGCGGCCTGGCGGGGCTGTCGGTGGCGACGCTGGTGGCGAGCTGCTTCGGCGCCCTGGTGACCGAGATGAGCGGGCTCGTCGGCGTCGGCAACATCTTCGGCGTCGCGGGCTGGATCACGATCGTGGCGCTGATCGGTTTCATCCTCACGATGGTCGCGACCGGCGCCTACCAGTCGGTCGAGCGCATCGTGATCGTGCTCGGGCTGTTCGAGCTCGTCTTCCTCGTCATCGCCTGGAAGGCGCAGCCGAAGTGGGGCGAGATCGCCGCCCAGCTGCGCCAGCTGCCGCTCGGCCGCGCCGACTACCTCTACCTTCTCGCGGCCAACCTGGGCACGAGCGTGATGCCCTGGTCGGTCTTCTACCAGCAGTCGGCGCTGATCGACAAGGGGCTGGACATCCGCCACCTGCGCACAACGCGCATCGACACCGCCACCGGCGCCCTGCTCTGCCAGGTGGTGACGGCGGCGATCCTGATCGCCGCGGCCGCCACCTTCAGCGGCCGTCCGGCGGTCGCCTTCCAGACCGTGGGCGAGATCTCGGCCGCCTTTGCCGGCGTGCTCGGCACGACCTGGGGCCATGCGATCTTCGCGATCGGGCTTTCGGGCGGTGCCCTCGTCGCCACCGTCGTCGTGTGCCTGACCGCGGCCTGGGCGATCGGCGAGATCACCGGCGCCCACCACTCGCTCGAACAGCATCCGCTCGAAGCGCCCTGGTTCTACGCCGCCTTCGCGTTGATGCTGGTGCTCGGCGGCGCGCTCGTCGTCTCGGGGCTCAACCTCGTGCGGCTGTCGATCGCGATCGGCGTGCTCAACGCCTTGCTGCTGCCGCTGGTGCTGGGCTTCCTGTTCTGGCTCGCGCGCTCCGAACCCGATGCGCCGCACCGCCTGCGCGGGCGCTACGCGGTCGTGGTGGGCGCGGTGTTCGCGATCACGACCGCGGTCGGGTTGTACGCCGGGATTGCCGGTATTGCCGGCACCGCGGGTTGAACGCGATGGAGTTCTCCGGCGCCTCGCACTTCGTCAACACCATCGGCGCGCTGTTGCTCGTCGACATCCTGCTGAGCGGCGACAACGCGATGGTGATCGCGATGGCCTGCCGCTCGCTGCCGCCGGCACAGCGCCGGCGCGCGATGATGATCGGCACGGTCGGCGCGATCGGCATGCGGGTGCTGATGATCGGGGTGGCCGGCGCGCTGCTCGCGATTCCGCTGCTGAAGATCGTCGGCGGCCTGCTGCTGGTCGCGATCGCGCTCAAGATGCTCGCCGACGACCATGGCCCGCACCACTCGGCGCCGCAGGGGGAAGCCTCGACCGAGCTCTGGTCGGCGGTGGGCACCGTGATCACGGCCGACTTCATCATGAGCCTGGACAACGTCGTCGGGCTCGCCGCGGTGGCCGACGGCAACATGCTGGCGCTGGCGATCGGCCTGGCGATGAGCATCCCGTTGCTGATGTGGGGCAGCCGCTGGGTCGGCTCGATGATCGACCGCTGGCCGCTGCTGGTGCC
>JAGWTS010000021.1 GCA_028868875.1 Burkholderiales bacterium
ACCAGCGATTCGAGGTCCAGCGGCTTGGGCAGGCGCGCGACCAGGCCGCTGGCGCGCCAGCCCTGGGCCTCGGGCGGCACGACATGGGCCGAGACGCCGACCACCGGCAGCCCGGGGTCGATCTCGCGCACCCGCTGCGCCAGTTCGTAGCCGTCCATCTCCGGCATCTGGATGTCGGTGAGGACGAGGTCGAAGGCGGCGCCGCCGGCACTGCGCAGGCGCTCGAGAGCCTGCGGCCCGCTCTCGACGCCGACCAGGCCCGCGCCTTCGATCGCAAGCATCGCCTCGAGCACCTGGCGGTTGATCAGGTTGTCCTCGACCGCGAGCACGCGGTAGCCGGCCAGGCGCTGCGGCGCGAACGCGGCCTCGGGATCGGGCGCGGACTCGGGCGCTGCTGCGGCCGACGCCGCGGCGGCCGCTTCCAGCGGCAGCGCCACCTCGAAACGGCTGCCGGCGCCGGGCCGGCTCGCGACCGAGATCGTCCCGCCCATCAGCTCGACCAGGCCCTTGCTGATCACGAGCCCGAGCCCGGTGCCGCCGAAGCGTCGCGTCGACGAGTTGTCGACCTGCTCGAACGGCCGGAACAGGCGCGCGACCTGGTCTTCGCTCATGCCGATGCCGCTGTCCTCGACGCTGAAGACGAGTTGCGCGCCGCGGCGCTCGACACCCAGCACGACCGCGCCGTGGTCGGTGAACTTGAGCGCGTTCGACAGCAGGTTCAGCAGCACCTGGCTCAGGCGCTGGAAGTCGCCGAAGAACACCGGCGGCAGGCCCGCGCCGCGCTGCTCGCGCAATTCGAGCCCCTTGGCCCGCGCGCGATCGCGGCTCATCATCGACACCAGGTCGAGCAGGCGGTCGAGCTCGACCGGCTCGCGTTCGACGCCGATGCGCGCGGCGTTCAGCTTCGAGAAGTCGAGGATGTCGTCGATGATGCCGAGCAGGATGCGGCCCGACTCGAGGATCTGCCGGAACAAGCGCGCACTGCGCTCGTCCTGCTGCTGGATCAGCCCGATCTCGGCCATCCCGAGCACGGCGTGCATCGGCGTGCGGATCTCGTGCGACATGTTGGCCATGAACTCGCTCTTGGTGCGGCTCGCGGCCTCGGCGGCGTCGCGCGCGAGCGCGAGGTCGGCGTTCGCCCGCTCGAGCTCCTGCGTGCGCTGGCGCACGAGGCGCTCGAGGTTGTTCTTGTAGTCCTGCAGTTCGCTCTCGGCCGCACGCCGCACCGAGACCTCGGCCTCGAGTTGCCGGTTGCCCTCGATCAGCGACTGCTCGCGCAAGCTCACTTCACGCGCGAGCCGGGCCAGGCCGGCGCCGATCGCGTTCAGCTCGCGCGTGCCGAAGTCGCGGTCCTTCGCTTCGTAGTGGCCTTCGGCGAGGGTGCGCGTGTGCTCGATCAAGGCCGCCAGCGGCTCCTGCAGCCGGCGCCGGACGAGCAGCCGCACCGCCAGGGTCAGCGCCGCGAGCACGAGCAGGAGCGTGAACGCGTTGCCGACCAGAAGCTGGCTGCGCATCTGCCGCGCCTGCTGCGGATTCACGCCGAGTTCGAGCAGCCCCACGTCGGTGCCGTCGTGGATGATGCGGGTCTTCGATTCGATGAGCGCGCCGCTGCCCGGGCTGTGGAACTCGTAGATCGTGCGCCCCGCGGCATCGGCCACGCGCAGTTCCGCCACCTCGTCGTTTTCGGCGACCGAAGCGCCGATGCGGCGGATCAGGTCGTCGTTGATGTCCCACAGCGGCTGCTCGATCGCCCCCGCGAGGTAGTTCTGGATGTGCGCCGCCTTGGCGCCGTACAGGCGGTCGGCCTGGTACGCGAGATAGCCGTAGTTGACGAGCCCGGCGACGAGCGAGACCGCGCTCACCGCCATCACCAGCCCGAGCAGCAGGTCGAGGACGATCGAGCGGCGCCGCGGGGCCGAGGCCGCCGCACCCGGGGCCGGCACTTCGATCGCGGGATGGGACGAGGCGTCCACGGCTGGCTTCGATCCGATGGGGTGCGCAGTCGGGTCAGGGGCAACCCGTTGTGCTGCCGAACCGCGGCAACGGATCGCCGAAACACGGAAGCACTGTTGTGTTTTCGGTGTTTATCGTAGCATGATGATGTGAACGATAACTGAGACTTCATGCTCAGTTCAAAGTCTCAAAACGACGCCGTGAGTTCCGTCTTCAAGGCCGTGCTGGCCGCGCTGCTCGTGATCCTGGCGCCCTCCGCGGCCTGGAGCCGCGACACGATCACCTGGGCCAGCCTCGACTTCCCGCCCTGGATGATTCTCGAAGGCCCGCACCGCGGCCAGGGGGTCTGGGACGAGTTGCAGCAATACCTGATCGACGCGCTGCCGGAGTACGACCACCGCGTGCAGGTGATGAACAACGAGCGCTACGAACTGCTCGCGCGCCAGGGTGAGAAGGTGTGCAAGGTCTACTACTTCAAGACCCCCGCGCGCGAGCGGCTGCTGCACTACTCGATCCCCTCGGTCGTCTTCCTCGCCAACCAGGTCGTGATGCGCGCGGACAAGGCCGCCCTGCTCGGCCACCCGACGCATCTTTCGCTCGCGGCGCTGCTGCAGGATCCGCGGTTCGCGGGAACCGTGGTCAAGGGACGCTCCTACGGGCCCCAGATCGACGCCTTGCTGCGCGCGCACCTCGCCCAAGGCCGCGTGCGCGAGGCGGTGACGACCAACGAAAGCCTGTTCCAGTACCTCGCGGACGGGCGTACCGACTACATCCTCGAGTTTCCGGCGGTGCGCGATTTCTTCGAACAGGACCTGTCGGCCCGGCCCGCGCTCGTGAACATCGCGATCGACGAGGCCGATCCCGCCAACCTGACCTACGTGACCTGCGTGCGCAACGCCTGGGGCGCCGCCGTGATCGCCCGGGTCGACCGCCTGCTCGAACGCCGCATCGCCAGCCCCGCCCACCGCAGCGCCACCCTGCGCTGGTACCTGCCGGCCGACCAGCAGACCCTGGGCCGGTTCTACGACCGCTTGCTGCTGGCGCCGCTGCATGCGCCGGAGCCGGCGCACGGCCGGCCGTAGCGGCGGCGGCCGGCGCCGGGCATCAGCCCGCCTCGCCGACCAGCCCGCGCTCGCGCAGCAGGGCCCCGGGCTCGGCGGCGCGGCCGCGGAAGGCGATGTAGGCTGCCTCGGGTGCGACCGCGTTGCCGCTGGCGTAGATCCAGCGCGCGAGGCGCTGCGCCAGGGCCGCATCGAACGGGTCGCCCGCTGCGGCGAATGCGGCCCAGGCATCGGCGGCGAGCACGTCGGCCCAGAGGTAGACGTAGTAGCCGGCGGCATAGCCAGAGCCCGAGAACAGGTGCTGGAAATGCACGGCACGGTGGTTCTGGCCCACCGCGCGCGGCAGGCCCATGCTCTCGAGCAGCGCGCCTTCGAAGGCGCTGACATCGGCCGGCAGTCCGGCCGCGGGCAGCGCATGCAGCGCCATGTCGACGACCGCGCTCGCCAGGTAGCGCAGGGTCTCGCAGCCTTCGTTGAAGCGGCTGGCCGCGGCGACGCGTTCGATCAGCGCCTCGGGCATCGGCGCGCCGGTCTGCCAGTGGCGCGCATGGCGGCGCAGCAGCTCGGGCTCGGCGATCCAGTGCTCGAACAATTGCGACGGCAGCTCGACGAAGTCGCGCAGCACCTGGGTGCCCGAGAGGCGGTCGTACTGCGCCTCGGACAGCAGGCCGTGCAGGGCATGGCCGAACTCGTGGAACAAGGTGCGCGCGTCGTCGAGCGAGAGCAGCACCGGCGCGCCCGGCGCCGCGGCCGCGAAGTTGTTGTTGTTGAGCACGATCGGCAACCGGCGCCCGCCGTTGGCGCTGTGCCAGCGCAAGGCGCTCATCCAGGCACCGCTGCGCTTGCCGGCACGCGCGAAGTTGTCCTGCAGGAACACGCCGCGCACCGCGCCCTCGGCGTCGAAGACCTCATACGCGCGTACGTCGGGGTGGTAGACGCGCCAGCCGGGGCGGGGCTCGAAGCGCAGGCCGAACAGCCGCGTGGCGCTCTCGAAGGCGGCGGCGGCGACGCGGTCGAGCTCGAAGTAGGGGCGCAGCTCGGCCTCGTCGAGGGCGTATTCGCGGCGGCGCACGGTCTCGGCACCCTGCAGCCAATCCCAGGGTTCGAGGTCGTGGCGGCCGAGCACCTGCGCCAGCATCGCCTGCTCGCGCCCGGCCGCGGCCAGCGCCGCCGGCCAGACCCGGTCGAACAGGTCCTGGACCCGCGCGCGCTTGCCGGCCATGGTGTCGGCCAGGGCGTAGTCGGCGTAGCTGGCATGGCCGTGCAGCGCCGCCTGCTCGGCGCGCAGCTCGAGGATGCGGCGCACCAGCGGCCGGTTGTCGTGCTCGCCTTCGTGCTCGCCGCGCGCGACCCAGGCGCGCCAGACCTGCTCGCGCAGGTCGCGCCGCTCGGAGGCGGCGAGAAAGGCGTTCACGGCCGAACGCGAAAGCGTCACGGCATGGCCTTCGAGGCCGAGGGCGGCGGCAGCCTGGCGCGTCGCCGCGAGTTCGTTCGCGCCCAGGCCGGCGCGGTCGGCCTCGGTCTCGAGCACGAGGCGGAAGGCCGATTCGTCGTGCAGCAGGTTCTGCGCGAAGCGGGTCGTGAGTTCGGCCAGTTCCTGCATCAGCGCGGCATAGCGCTGTTGCGCCGGGGGTGCGAGGCGGGCGCCGGCGCGCACGAAATCCAGGTGCAGGCGTTCGAGCAGGCGCCGTTGGTCGGAGCGCAGGCCCAGGCGCTCGCGCGCCGCGTGCAGCGCGTCGAGGCGGGCGAACAGCGCCGGGTCCATGCAGACCGCGCTTTCGTGCGCCGCCAGCGGCGCCGCCAGCGCGCGCTGCACGGCCTGCAGTTCGGCGCTGCTGGCCGAAGCCGCGAGCGCGGAATAGACCGATTCGATGCGCGCGAGCAGGCGCCCGCTGCGGTCGAACGCGGCGACCGTGTTCTCGAAGTCCGGCGGCGCGGGGTTCGCCCCGATCGCCGCGAGTTCGCCCCGGTGCGCGGCCATCGCCGCGCGCAGCGCGGGCTCGAAGTGCTCGGGCCTCAGATCGGCGAAAGGCGGCAGGCCGTGGGGGGCGCTCCAGGGAGCGAGCAAGGGGTTGGCCGCATCGGGGGCGGCATCGGGAGCAAGAACGGGAGCGGGGATCAAGGTTCGCCTTTCTCGAGCGATTCGAGCTCGTCTTCGGGGTCGCGGCGCACGGCGCAGGCGGCGGCGCCACGCTGCATCGCCGGGGCGCGTCCGCCGTGCCGCGCCGATTTCCGATCGCCCCGTCGCTCCGCACCCGTCCGACCCAGGCCGCACACCCCGGGGCCGCGATGATGCCACCCGCACCGGCGGGCGGGCCCTCGCTGTGGCACAGTGCGCGCGCGGTGACCCGCCGTGACGAACCCTGCCCATGGCCCTCAAATCGACCGTCCACAAGGCCGCGCTGCAGATCGCGGACATGGACCGCGCCCTCTACGCCGACCACGCCCTGACCGTGGCCCTGCACCCCTCGGAAACCGAGGAGCGCATGATGGTGCGCGTGCTCGCCTTCGCCTTGCAGGTGCCGGCCGACGACGCGCGCGGCGCGCTTCAGTTCGCGCGCGGCCTGTCCGACGCCGACGCCCCCGACCTCTGGCAGCACGACCTCACGGGCCAGCTCGTGCACTGGATCGAGGTCGGCCAGCCCGACGAGCGCCGCCTCGCCAAGGCCTGCGCGCGCGCCGAGCGCGTCACCTTGTACGCCTACAGCGCCGCGGTGCCGGTGTGGTGGAGCGGCATCGAGAACAAGCTCACGCGCCTGCGCAACCTCCAGGTCTGGCAGGTCCCCGCCGCCGAAAGCCAGGCCCTGGCAGCCCTCGTCGGGCGCTCGATGCAGCTCCAGATCACGGTCCAGGACGGCCAGGTCTGGGTTGCCGACAGCACGCGCAGCGTCGAAGTCACGCCGCGCCTGCTGCACGGCGAGGAACGGCGGAGCGCCTACTCGTGAAGGCCCCCGAAGACCGCTTCCTCTGGCTCGAAGAGGTGCTGGGCGAGCCGGCGCTGGCCTGGGTGCGCGCGCGCAACGCCGAGAGCGAAGCGAAGCTCGAAGCCGAGCCCGGCTTCGCCGCAACCGAGCAGGCCTTGCTCGAGGTGCTGGACTCGCGTGCGCAGATTCCCTACCCGACGCGCCGCGGCGACTGGCTTTACAACTTCTGGCGCGACGCCGACCATCCGCGCGGCCTCTGGCGCCGAACCACGCTGGCCGAATACCGGCGCCCGGAGCCGGCCTGGGAGCTCGTGCTCGACCTCGACGCCCTGGCCGCGGCCGAGAACGAGAACTGGGTCTGGGGCGGCGCCGACGCCTTCGGCCCTGAATACCGGCGCGCCCTGGTCTCGCTCTCGCGCGGCGGCGCCGACGCCCATGTCGTGCGCGAATTCGACCTCGTCGACAAGCGCTTCGTCGCGGGCGGCTTCGAGCTGCCCGAGGCCAAGAGCGACTGCAGCTGGCTCGGCCCCGACGAATTGCTGGTCGGCACCGACTTCGGCCCCGGCTCGCTCACCGATTCGGGCTACCCGCGCGTGATCCGGCGCTGGCGCCGCGGAGATGCGCTGGCCGCCGCCAGCACGGTATTCGAAGGCGAGGCCGGCGATGTCGCGGCCTCGGCCTCGGTCGACCGCACGCCCGGCCTCGAGCGCCGGCTGTTCACGCGCGCGCTCGACTTCTACCGCAGCCGGACCTGGCTGCTACAGGACGACGGCAGCCTCGTCGAGATCGACAAGCCCGAGGACGCGCAGATCGACTTCTGGCGCGAACGCCTGCTCTTCGAGCTGCGCAGCGACTGGACCCTGGGCGAACGGCGCTGGCCCGCCGGCAGCCTGCTCGTCGCCGACGCTGCCGCCTGGCTGCGCGGCGAGCGAAGCGTGCAGGCCTTGTTCACGCCGACCGCCCGCCGCTCGCTCGCCGGCTACACGCTCACGCGCAGCACGCTCATCGCGAACCTGCTCGACGACGTCGCGAGCCGCCTCGAAGCCTGGCGCGAGCACGAAGGCGGCTGGCGCGGCCAGGCGATCGAGGCGCCGAGCCCGGGCAGCCTCTCGGTCGGCGCCTGGCACGACCCGCTGCTCGCCGACGACCCCTGGGCCGAGGCCTACCTCGTCAACTACACCGACTTCCTGAGCCCCGATTCGCTGCGCCTGGGCCACACCGCCGAGCCCGGCTTCGAAACCCTGAAGTCGCGCCCGGCCTATTTCGACGCCACCGGCATGCGCGCCGAACAGCGCTTCGCGACCAGCGCCGACGGCACCCGCGTGCCCTACTTCGTGGTCTGGCCGAAAGGCGCGCGCGCCGATGGCGACAACCCGACGCTGCTGAGCGCCTACGGCGGCTTCGAGGTGCCGCTGCTGCCGGGCTATTCGGGCACGACCGGGCGCGCCTGGCTCGCGCGCGGCGGCGTCTACGTGCTCGCGAACCTGCGCGGCGGCGGCGAATACGGACCGGCCTGGCACCAGGCGGCGCGGCGCGAGAACAAGCAGCGCAGCTACGACGACCTCGCAGCGGTGGCCGAGGACCTGGCGCGCAGCGGCATCACGCGGCCGGCACGGCTGGGCATCCAGGGCGGCAGCAACGGCGGCCTGCTCGTCGGCGCGGTCATGCTGCAGCGGCCCGAGCTCTTCGGCGCCGTGGTCTGCCAGGTGCCGCTGCTGGACATGAAGCGCTACCACCGGCTGCTCGCCGGCGCCTCGTGGCTGGCCGAATACGGCGACCCCGACGACCCCGCCGACTGGGCCTTCATCTCGCGCTACAGCCCGTACCAGGCTCTGGAGAACCTGAGCGCGGGGCGGCGCCTGCCGCCGGTGCTGTTCACGACCTCGACCCGCGACGACCGCGTCCACCCCGGCCACGCGCGCAAGATGGCGGCGCGCCTGATCGAGCTCGGCCAGCCCGTGCTGTACTGGGAGAACCTCGAAGGCGGCCACGGCGGCGCGGCCGACAACCGCCAGCGCGCGCGCATGCTGGCGCTGGAATTCGCCTTTCTCTGGATGCAGTTGGGGCGACGCTGACGGCCACGGCGATGCTGAGCTGGATCGACGACGAGACGCCGTTGCCGCCGACCCGCCTCGCGCTGGGCCCCGGCTCCGAAGCCCCGGGCCTGCTCGCCGCCGGCGGCCACGTCACGCCGGCGCGCCTCGAGGAGGCTTACCGCCGCGGCATCTTCCCCTGGTACAGCCCGGGCCAGCCGGCGCTGTGGTGGAGCCCGGACCCGCGCATGGTGCTGCCCGTGGCCGAGTTCAAGGTCGCGCGCTCGTTCGCGAAGACGCTGCGCCGCTTCATCGCCGCGCCGGGCTGCGCGATCCGCGTCGACCATGCCTTTGCACTCGTCATCGCGGCTTGCGCCGCGAGCCCGCGCCCGGGCCAGCAAGGCACCTGGATCGTGCCCGAGGTGGCCGAGGCTTACGCGGCCTGGCACCGCGCGGGCCGCGTCCACAGCTTCGAGACCTGGATCGACGGCGAACTCGTCGGCGGGCTCTACGGCGTCTCGATCGGGCGCATGTTCTTCGGCGAATCGATGTTCGCGCGCCGCAGCGACGCCTCGAAGATCGCGCTCGCGGCGCTGGTGTGCTTTGCACGCGAACACGGGGTCACCCTCATCGACTGCCAGCAGAACACGCGCCATCTGGCCTCGCTCGGGGCGCGCGAGATCGGACGCACCGCGTTCGAGCGCCATCTCGCCCGCGCCTGCGCCGAGCCCGATGTGGGCGAATGGACCTATGATTCCGGCCTGTGGGCCCGGCTCGAAGCCAGCGGCCCCGACCCAGGGAAACAATCAGCGTGACGTACCCGAAAGAGCTGCCTCTGTCGTCGCTGCAGTTCTACGCCACGGCACCCTACCCCTGCAGTTACCTGCCCGGCCGTCAGGCGCGCTCGCAGGTCGCCACCCCGAGCCACCTGATCCACGCCGACGCCTATTCCGGCCTCGTCGCCAACGGCTTCCGGCGCAGCGGCATGTTCACCTACCGGCCTTATTGCGATGGCTGCCGCGCCTGCGTGCCGCTGCGCATTCCCGTGGCCGACTTCGTGCCTTCGCGCAGCCAGCGCCGGGCCTGGAAGGCGCACGCGGGGCTCAAGGCCCGGGTGCTGCGGCTGTGCTTCGTACCCGAGCATTACCAGCTCTATCTGCGCTACCAGGCGGGGCGCCACAGCGGCGGCGGCATGGACAACGACAGCGTCGACCAGTACACCCAGTTCCTGCTCCAGAGCCGGGTGAATTCGCGCCTCGTCGAGTTCCGCGAACCCGGCGTCGACGGCGCGCCCGGGCTGCTGCGCATGGTCGCCATCCTCGACGTGCTCAACGACGGCGTCTCGGCCGTCTACACCTTCTACGACCCCGAGCCGAACGCCAGCTACGGCACCTATGGCGTGCTCTGGCAGATCGAGCAGACGCGCGCGCTGCAGCTGCCCCATGTCTACCTCGGCTACTGGATCGCCGAGAGCCCGAAGATGGTCTACAAGGACCAGTTCAGGCCGCATCAGTTGCTGGTCGACGGCGAGTGGCGGACCGCGCCGGTGGCCGCCCTCTCGCAGGCCGCAGCGGATCAGTCCAGCGCGTAGATCCAGTCCGCGCCGTCGGATTCGGCGCAGCCGTCGGCCTCGAGCTTGATCAGGTGCGCCAGCAGCGAGCGCCGCGCCACCGGGTGCAGCACCGTCGGCACTTCGGCGTAGACCTCGGGCAGCAGGGCGTCGAGCCCGGCCCGGCCCTGGCGCTTCAGCGCCGCCAGCACCCGGGCTTCGCGCGCGAGGCGGTGCGCGATCAGCCCGCGCAGCACCGCACTGGGGTCGGCGACGAGAAAACCGTGGCCCGGCGCCAGCCATTCGAGGTCGGCGCCCTGCAGCTCGCGCAAGGCGTTCAGGTAGGCCGCCATGTCGCCGTCGGGCGGGTTGATGACGACGGTCGAGCCCTGCATCACGTGGTCGCCGCTGAAGAGCAGCTTCTCCTGCACCAGCCGGTAGCACAGGTGGTTGGAGGCGTGGCCCGGGGTGTGGATCACCTCGAGCGTGGTGTCGGGCCCGCAGTCCAGGCGCTCGCCGGCGCGAAGTTCGCGCTCGAGCGCGAGGCTCGCATCCTGGCCGTCGGGGAACTCGGCGTAGCGGCCGAACACCGGCGCCCCGGTGGCCTCGGCCAGGGCCTGCGCGCCGGGCGAATGGTCGACGTGGCTGTGGGTGACCAGGATGCGCTCGATCCGCCCCGGCGCCGCCGCCGCGAGCAAGGCCTGCAGATGCGTGGCGTCGGCCGGGCCGGGGTCGATCACGGTCCAGCGCCCGCCGCCGCCGACGAGGTAGCTGTTGGTGCCGGGGCCGGTCATGCGGCCCGGATTCGGCGCGGTCACGCGGATCACGCGCTCGGACAAGGCCACCGCCACGCCGGCGACGATCTCGGTCGAGACATGGCCCCGGCCTTCGGGGTCGAGGCGGCCGATCTCGGCATAGGCCCAGCCGTCGGGCAGCACCACTTCGCGGCCCTGGCGCGAGCGCCCGGCGCGCGGAAAGACGCGCCGGATCTCGGAGCGGCCGCGCGCGTCGGCGAGCGCCGCGTCGGCGTCGGCGAAGCGGCCGAGCTCCTGCAGATTGCGCCGCGTCACCGGCAGCAGCTTGAGCTCGGCGGCCGCGGCCAGCGCCGCGGCGGGGGTGATCCACATCAGCTCGCTCGCCTCGCCGCCGTCGGCCTCGGCCTCCTGACCGGCGGGGGCGCGGGCCATGAAGAAGCGGGTGTCGAAGCGCTTGGGCACGCCCAGCGGCGTGAGCCAGTGGGCGCAGTATTCGAGGCCGCCGAGATCGAGCCCGAAGCCCAGCGCGTCGCACATCTCGGCGATGCCCGCGGTGCCGGCCTGCAGCGCCTGGCGCCAGGGCCGCGCCGCGGCCGGGTCGACGGCGCGGTCGGCGAGCAGCAGGCCGACTTCCTCGAAGGCCTCGCGCAAGGCCGCGACGGCGTAGTCGAGCCCGCCCGCGGCCAGGCCCAGGCGGCGGCTCATGGTCGCGTCGTCGCTGCCGCGGCAGCAGGCGTGGGCGGCGCGGTCGCGCGCGTCGACGACGCCGCCCGGGAAGACGCAGGCGCCGCTGCGGAAGTCGCCGGGCCGCTCGGCGCGCCGCATCATCAGCACCTCGAGCCCGGCCGCGCCGTCGCGCAGCAGCAGCACGGTGGCGGCGTGGCGAAGCGCGCCCGCAGCGCCGCCACCGGCAGCCGCCGAACCGGGCGGCAGGGAATAGGCGCCGCTCATTTCACGGCCTTTCGCGTGGCCCATTGCGCACTCATTTCACGGCCCTTTGCATGCCCCCCTGCGCTCATCGGGCGGCCCCTGCGGCACGCAACGCGGCGACCTCGGCCGCACCGTAGCCGGCCTCGGCGAGCAGCTCGTCGGTGTGCTCGCCCGGCTTGGGCGCCGGGCGCGGCGGCTCGGGCGGGCAACGGTCGAAGCGCGGCGCCGGCGCCGGCTGGACCACGCCGTCGACGCTGACGAAGGCGCCGCGCGCCCGGGCATGCGGGTGCTGCGGCGCCTCGGCGATCGAGAGCACGGGCGCGAAGCAGGCGTCGCTGCCTTCGAGCTCGGCGCACCACGCGTCGCGCGTGCGCGTCTTCACCGCGGCGGCGATCGCGGCGCGCATCTCGGGCCACAGGCTGCGTTCGTACTGGCCCCGGACGAAGCGCGCGTCGAGCCCGAGGCGCGCCGCGAGCTGGGCGAAGAACTTCGGCTCGAGCGCGCCGAGCGCGACGTGGCGGCCGTCGGCGGTTTCGTAGCTGTCGTAGAAGGGCGCGCCGCCGTCGAGCAGGTTCGCGCCGCGCCCGCCGGCCCAGTGGCCGGCCGCGTGCAGGCCGTAGAAGATCGACATCAGCGAGGCGGCGCCGTCGACCATCGCGGCGTCGACCACCTGGCCGCGCCCCGAGCGCTGGCGCTCGAACAAGGCCGACATGATGCCGAACGCGAGGTAGAGCGCGCCGCCGCCGTAGTCGCCGACGAGGTTCAGCGGCGGCAGCGGCTTCGCGCCCGCGGCGCCGATGGCATCGAGCGCGCCGGTGAGCGCGATGTAGTTGATGTCGTGGCCGGCGGCTTCGGCCAGCGGCCCGCTCTGGCCGAAGCCGGTCATGCGGCCGTAGACGAGGCGCGGGTTGCGCGCCTGGCAATCGGCCGGGCCCAGGCCCAGTCGCTCGGCGACGCCGGGGCGGAAACCCTCGATCAGCACGTCGGCGCCGTCGATCAGGCGCAGCGCGGCCTCGCGCCCGGCTGCGCTCTTCGTGTCCAGCGAAATCGAGCGCCGGCTGCGCGAGTTGACGGCGAAGCGCGGCGCCATCGGCACGCCGAGGCCGCTGTCTTCGGTGCGGTCGATGCGCACGACATCGGCGCCGAGGTCGGCCAGCAGCATCGCGCACATCGGGCCCGGGCCGATGCCGGCGAGTTCGATCACGCGCAATCCGTTCAGAGGTCCCATCGAATCAGTGTCCCCAAGGCAGGGGCGCGGGCCGGTCCCGCGCGCGGGCTTGGAGTGTGCACCAGGGTGCGAGACCTCAGCCTTCGCGCAGGCGGCGCGCGAAGGCCAGCACCTCGGCCTCGGCCGGCGCCGCGCCCGGGCGCCATTCGTCCAGGGTCGCGCGCAGCAGCCGGCGCAGGGTCTCGGGCTGCGGCGTCAGCGGCCCGAAGAAGCGCAGCCCGGCGGCGTCGACCACGGCCAGGGTCGGGAAGGTCTCGACCTCGGCCTCGCCGACGAGGTCGGATTCGTCCTCGATGTCGATCCAGCGCGTGGTGAGCCCGGGAAAGCGCGCTTCGAACTCGGCCGCGACCGCGCGCAGCACCGGCTCGTAGGCGTCGCAGGTGCGGCACCAGCCCGCGCACAGGCAGGCCAGCCAGAGGGGTTCGTCGGCACTGGGTTCCATCGGGCGCACTGTAACGGCGCGCCCGATACCGGAGCCGGAGCGCTCAATCCAGGTCGAGCGCGTTCGTCAGGTCGCCCATCGGTGGCGCCCCGGCGGCGCGCAAGGCCTCGTCGCGCTGGTTCAGCCCCGGCAGCGTGGGCAGGCCGAAGCGGCGCGTGATCAGGCGCAGCACCGAGCCCGTGTCGTAGGGCGTGTGGTCGACCGTGCCCTTCTTCGCGAAGGGCGAGATCACGAGCGCCGGGATGCGCGTTCCGGGCCCGATCTTGTCGCCCTTGGGCGGCGGAACATGGTCCCAGATGCCGCCGAACTCGTCGTAGGTGACGACGATCACCATGTGTTCCCACTGCGGGCTGGCCTGGAGCTTGGCCACCACCTCGGCGATGCGGGCGTCGCCGGTCGAGATGTCGGCATAGCCCGGGTGCTGGTTGTACAGGCCCTCGGGCTTGTAGAAGCTCACCGCGGGCAGCTTGCCGGCCGCGGCGGCCGCGATCAGGTCGTCGTAGTCCTTCAGGTGCTCGGCGCGCGCCTGGGGGTGCCTGGCCGGGTCGAAGGCGGCGTAGTAGTTGAAGGCCTGGTGGTGCGGCTGGAAGTCGATTGCGGTGGAGGTGGCGACGCCGTTCCGGTCGCCGGCGTAGATCACCTTGCGCGGCTGCCCCGGGGCCTGCATGCCGTCGGCCAGCGCCGCCTTCCAGCCGCCGGCGTACCAGGCCCAGCTCACGTCGCGGCCGTCGAGCAGGTCGCCGATCGTGAGCTGGGTCTGCGGCGGCAGCGTCGTGCCCTTGGACGGGTCGGCATAGGGCGCGGCCTGCACGCTCGCGTTCACCGGCTGGTTGTAGCCGGGCTGGTACGGCGGCTGCATCGTGTTGACGGCGTAGAACTTGCCGTCGCCCATGTAGTTGGCCGGGGTGAGGTTGCCGCTGAGCACGAACGCGGGCGGGCCGTCGAGCGCCGAGGCCGGGCTCTTCGGCGCCGTCGTCAGGCGCGGCAGCCAGTGGCCGGCGCTGTCCTTGTCGAGCACGGCGATGCTGGGCTTGGCCGCGGCCGTATCGGCGTTCGGATACTCGGGGGCGCAGGCGCAGATCAGGTACTGGTGGTTCAGGAACGAGCCGCCGAACGCGCCCTGGAAGAAGTGGTCGGCCAGCACGTATTGCTGCGCCAGCTTGTACATCGCCGAGCCGCGGGTGTCGAAGCTGCCCATCGTCAGGCCTCCGGCATCGGCCCAGGCGGCGAAGCCGTCGTTGGCGCCGCCGGCGATCTGCATCTGGTTCTCGAAGAAGCGGTGGTAGAGGTCACGCGTGACCGTGTCCGGGCCGAGCGTCGCTCCGGAAGCCTTCGTGAACGCGGTCTCGACCGCGAAGGGCGCGTTCGGCAGCCCGGCGCTCTGCGCCTGCGTCACCACGGGCGTCGCGCCCGGGGCGGTGACGCCGCCCCAGGTCTGCGGCAGCGTGGCGAGCACGGTCTTGCCGTCGCGGTCCTTCTGCGGCACGTAGGCCGAGGTCGGCCGGCCATCCGGGCCGAGCACCGTGTCCAGGCCGTCGGCGCCGGGGAAGTGGCCGTAGAGGTTGTCGAAGCTGCGGTTCTCGGCGTAGATGACGACGATGTTGCGAACCTTGCTCTGCAGCGCCGCCGTCGCCGCCGGCGGCGCCGAGGTCTGGATCGTGCTGCAGGCGCCGAGCGCCAGCAGGGCGGCGGCGGCAAGCGATGTCAGGGCGAGACGGCGCTCGTTCATGGAAGGGCTCCTTGTCATCTGGTTATGTGTCGACGCCGTACACAATGCCACGCTTTTCGTAACCCAGATGACAAACCCGCCTCGCGGACGCCGGCGCTGCGCGGGCAAGCGCCGCGACAGGCGCTGCCGACCCCTCGATGAACGCTCGATGAACCGTCCCGTGCGCTCCCTGCCTGCTCCGACCCTCGCCGCGGCCCTCGCCTCGGCGCTGGCGCTCGGCGCCTGTTCGGCGCCCCCGGCCGCAAACGAGGCCGCCCGCGCCGGCTTCTACTCCAGCCCGTTCGAGCGCCGGCCCGACGCGGCAACGCTCACCGAACTCGGGCGCGCGCTGTTCTCCGACCCCGCGCTCTCGGCCTCCGGCCGGCTCTCCTGCGCCTCCTGCCACGACCCCGCCCGCGCCTACGGCCCGCCCGACGGGCGCGCGGTGCAAGCCGGCGGCGCCGACCTGCGCCAGCCCGGGCTGCGCGCCGTGCCCTCGCTGCGCTACGCCCAGGACACGCCGCCTTTCAGCGAGCATTACCAGGACAGCGAAGGCGCCGACAGCGAAGACCAGGGCCCGACGGGAGGCCGCGGCTGGGACGGGCGCGCCGCCTCGGCGCACGAGCAGGCGAGCCTGCCGCTGCTCTCGCCTTTCGAGATGGCCAACGCCGGGCGCGACGCGGTGCTGCGCGGCCTGCGGGGCTCGGCCAACGCCGCGCGCTTTCGCGCCGCCTTCGGCGAGCAGGTCTTCGAGCACCCGGCGCTGGCCTGGAACGGCCTGCTGATGGCGCTCGAGACCTTCCAGCAAAGCCCGCCCGACTTCTATCCGTACTCCAGCAAGTACGACGCCGTGCTGCGCGGCCGGGCGAGGCTGAGCCCGAGCGAGGCGCGCGGCCTGGCGCTGTTCGACGACGAGCACAAGGGCGGCTGCGCGCGCTGCCATCCGAGCGCGCTGCGCCACGGTGCCCTGCCCCAGTTCAGCGACCGCGGCTATGCCGCGCTGGGCCTGCCGCGCAACCCGGAGATCGCCGCCAACGCCGACCCGCTCTGGCGCGACCAGGGCCTGTGCGGCCCGCTGCGCACCGACCTGCGCGCCCGCCCCGAATACTGCGGCCTGTTCAAGACGCCGACGCTGCGCAACGTCGCCACGCGCGGCGTGTACTTCCACAACGGCGTGTTCCACCGCCTCGAAGACGTGCTCGACTTCTACGCCCGGCGCGATCTCGAGCTCGCGCGCTTCGGCCCGCCCGACCTCGCGCCTGCGGCGCGCGCGAACCTGGACGAAGGAACGCCGTTCCGCGGCCCGCAGCGCGCCAAGCCGGCCTTCTCGCAGGCCGAGGCCGCCGACCTCATCGCCTTCCTGCGCACGCTGGACGACGGCTGGACGCCGCCCTGATTCTCGACACGGCGCTGGCCGCATGGCCCGATCTCGGGTAGCGTTGCGCCCTCGTAGTCACGTCCGCCGGACGTCGTCGCCGCAGCCAGAAGTCATGGTCACGTTGCCGCACGCCGCTGTCCCGAGCCTTCCCCTGCCGTTGAGCGCTTGCGCCCGGACGCCCGGCGCGCGCGGGCGCAGCGGCGCCGTGCCGGGCGCGGCGCCCGCGCGATGAGCCGGGCGCCCAGGCTGCGCGAAGACGCGGGCGCGGCCGGCGTCGAGTGGCCGCCGGTGGCGCTGTTCGACCTCGACGCCCAGGCCCGCATCGTCACGCTCAACCGCAGCGCGGCCGTCCTGCTCGACGCCGAGGCCGAGGCGGCGCTCGGCCGCGACTTCTGTGCGTTCGTGGCGCCGGAGTCGCGCCCGGCCTGCCTCGCGCTGCTGGCCGACATCGGCGCCGACGAAGCGCGCCAGGCCGAACTCGTCTTCGCCGGCGCGAGTCGGCCGCGGCGGGTGGTCACGGCGGCGCGGGCCGGCGCCTCGCTGCGCCTGACGGCGGCAGAGCGCGGCCCGCGGCCGGCCCCGGCCGACACCGCATTCATCGCCGCCCTGAGCCGCGAGTTGCGCGCCGCCAGCGACGATTTCATCGGCCTGAACCGGCTCGCCGCGCGCGCTGCGGCCAACCCGGGCCGCAGCGCGCGGCTCGACCGCATCGACCAGGCCAGCAGCCGCCTGCTCGGCCTCAGCGACGACCTGCTCGAACTCGCCCTCGCCGAGGCCGAAGGCACAGCCGCCGAGGGCTCGGACTTCCTGCTCGACGAGTTGCTGGCCCAGGCGCTGGCTGCCGCCGCGGCGCGCGTGCGCACGCCCTCGACGGTGCGGCTGACCATCGACCCGCCTCTGGCAACGCCCTTGCACGGCCGGGCGCGCACGCTCGGGCTCGTTCTCAGGCACTGGGTCGCGGCCGCCCTGGAAGGCGAGCGCCCCGGCGCGCTCGAACTCTATTGCGCGCCGGGCGCGGCCCGCGGCGAGCGCATCGGCTTGAAATTCAGCCTGCGCACGGCCGATGGCAAGCCCTTGCGCATCGGCAGCCCCTTCGAGTTCGGGCTCGCCCAGCGCCTGGCGCAGGCGCTGGGCGCCGAGCTGGCGGGCGACTCCCCGCGGCGCGCCGAATGGCAGCTGGACGTCACGCTCGAACGCGGCCGCGGCGCGCCGCAGCGCGCGGCCCCCAAAGCGCAGGAGCCCGCGACGATGTCGGCCGGCGACTGGGAGCGGCGCGTGCGGCGCGACCATGCCGGCCGGCGCGTGCTGCTGGTCGAGGACAACCCGATCAACCAGGAGCTCGCCGCCGACCTGCTGCGCGAGGCCGGGCTCGAGGTCGAGCTCGCCGAAGACGGGGCGCGCGCGGTCGAACGGGCCGCGAGCGGTCAGTTCGACCTCGTGCTGATGGACATCGCGATGCCGGTCATGGACGGCCTGACGGCGACGCGCGCGATCCGCGCCCGGCTCGGCCCGGCGCTGCCGATCATCGCCGTCACCGCCGGCGCCTTCGAGTCGGATCGCCGGGCCAGCCTCGAAGCCGGCATGAACGACCACCTGAGCAAGCCGGTCGATCCGACCACGCTGTACGCCGCGCTCGCGCGCTGGCTGCCCGCGCCACGCCCGGCCGCGCCAGGCGCCGCCTCGAACCGTGCCGCGCCGCTGACGCCTGCAGCCGAAGCCGCGCTGCGCGCCCGGCTCGCTGGCGTGCACGGGCTGGACTACGACGCCGCCTTGCGCAACCTCGGAGGGCGGCTGCATGTCTTCGAGCGCGTGCTCGCCAAGTTCGTCGAGCGCTACCGCCAGGGCGACCCGGTTCTGGCCGCACCGACCGGCGCCAGCCTGAGCGAGCGCTGGCGCCGCGCCTGCCACTCGCAGCGCGGGGCCTGCGCCGCGATCGGCGCGCTCGCGCTCGAAGCCCGGCTCGGCGCCTTCGAGTCCAGGCTCGACCCGCAGGCGCCGTGGAGCGATTACGAAGCCGAGGCGCGCGAGCTGCAGGACGCGCTCGCGGCCTTCGTCCAGGCGCTTGCGGCGGCGCTCGCCGGCTGAAGACAACGGCGGTCGAGGGGCGCGGCACCCGGGGCATACTGCCGCCCTTCTTCCGGCCAGGAACCCCTCCCCATGAGCCACCGCTGGACACGCCGTGCCCTGCTCGCCGCGCTGTGCTTCGCCGCGCCGGCCTTCGCCGCCTCCATCGCCCCGGCGCGCGGCGAGAACGGCATGGTCGTGACCGCGCAGCAACTCGCCACGCGGGTCGGCGTGCAGGTGCTCAAGGACGGCGGCAACGCGGTCGACGCCGCGGTGGCCGTGGGCTATGCGCTGGCGGTGGTCTACCCGGCGGCGGGCAACCTGGGCGGCGGCGGCTTCATGACGCTGCAGTTCGCCGACGGGCGCAAGCGCTTTCTCGACTTCCGCGAGAAGGCGCCGCTGGCGGCGCACGCCGACATGTACCTCGGCCCCGACGGCGAGGTCGTCAAGGGCTTGTCGACCTACGGCGCCTTGTCGGTCGCGGTGCCGGGCACGGTGGCCGGGCTCGAAACCGCGCGCACGCGCTGGGGCTCGATGGCGCGCGAGGCGCTGATCGCCCCGGCCCTGCACTACGCCGAGCGGGGCTTCGAGCTCGACCGCGGCGACGTCCGCCTGCTCCACGTCGCGAGCGCCGATTTCGCGCGCGATCCGGCGAGCGCGGCGATCTTCCTGCACCCCGACGGCCGGCCCTACGAGGCCGGCGAGACCCTGGTGCAGAAGGACCTGGCGCAGACGCTGCGCCGCATCGTCGAACACGGCGCCGCCGGCTTCTACCAGGGGCCGGTGGCGCAGGCGCTGGTGGCGACGGTGCAGGCCGGCCACGGCCTCGTCACCCAGGCCGACCTCGACCGCTATCGCACGCGCGAGCTCGCACCCGTCGAATGCGACTACCGCGGCTACCACGTCGTCTCGGCGCCGCCGCCGAGTTCGGGCGGGGTCGCGATCTGCGAGATGCTCAACGTGCTCGAGGGCTATCCGCTGGCCGAATGGGGCTTCCGCGCGGCGCGCGGCGTGCACGTGCAGATCGAGGCCATGCGCCACGCCTTTCTCGACCGCAACAGCTACCTCGGCGACCCCGACTTCGTGCAAAACCCGCTCGCCCACCTGCTCGACAAGGCCTATGCCGCGAAGCTGCGCGCGGCGATCGATCCGCAACACGCCGGGGTCTCGAAGGACATGCGCCCGGGCGTGGTGCCGCACGACCCGCTGCCCGAGGGCAACAACACCACGCATTACTCGATCGTCGACCGCTGGGGCAATGCCGCGGCGGTGACCTACACGCTCAACAACTGGTTCGGCGCGCGCCTCGTCGCCGCCGGCACCGGCGTCGTGCTCAACGACGAGATGGACGACTTCACGGCCAAGCCGGGCGTGCCCAACCTCTACGGCCTGGTGCAGGGCCAGGCCAACTCGATCGCGCCGGGCAAGACGCCGCTGTCGTCGATGAGCCCGACCATCCTCAGCAAGGACGGCAAGCCCTTGCTCGTGCTCGGCACGCCGGGCGGCAGCCGCATCATCACGGCCACGCTGCTGACGATCCTGAACGTCGTCGACTACGGCATGGACATCCAGGAGGCGGTGGACGCGCCGCGCTTTCACCAGCAATGGCTGCCCGACGTGACCTCGCTCGAGCGCTTCGCGCTGAGCCCGGATACCGAGCGCATCCTCGTCGGCATGGGCCACCGTTTCGGCCCGGCCCAACCCGCGAACCACGTCGCGGCCATCCTCGTCGGCGCGCCGGCGCTGGGGGCGCGGCCGGTGCCGGGCGCGCGCTACTTCGGCGCCAACGATCCGCGCCGCGACACCGGCCTCGCCCTCGGCTATTGACGGCGCCCGCGCGCCAGGAAGACCGAGCCGCCCCAGAGGGTCTCGACCTCCCATTCGCCGAGCAGGCGCGCCAGGCCGCGCCAGGGGCAGTCGAGCCCGGCGAGCGAGCTCACCGAATGCAGCGCCGCGCCGAGCACGAAGACGTTGGCCGGCACGGCCCAGGGCGGCGCCCACTGGAGCCCGAGCGCGACCACGCGCGCCCCCGGCTTCAGGTGCGCGAGCACGTTGCGCAAGGCGCCCTCGCTTTGCAGGATGTCGTGGGTGAAGTGGAACAGCGCCGCATCGGCCTGGCCTTCGAGGCAGGCCGACTCGACCGGCTCGCAGATCAGCTCGAGGTTGCCCCAGCCGGACTCGGCGGCGCGCCGCCGCGCCCGGGCGAGCATCTCCGGGCATTGCTCGACGCCGATGATGCGGCCGTCGCGGCCGAGCGCGGCTTCGAGCAGGGGCAAGCTCAGGCCCGTGCCGCAGCCCAGGTCGAGCACGGTGGCGCCCGGGGCCAGTTCGAGCGCCGCGACCGCGCGCGAGCGCAGCGGCTCGAACAGCGTCAGCTCGGCGTCGTAGACCGGGGCGCGGCGCCGGTACTGCTCGAGCGCGGCGCGGTGATCGAGGCGGCGGGGGGCGGTCATGGCTCGGCGGGCGGCATGAACAGGGCGGTCGACTGCACGGCGGCGATCCTCGCGACGGCACGGGGGCTGTAGTATGAAAGCCCCGATGCGACGAGACGATGACGCCGATCAACGAAGGGTCGGGCGTCGAATCCGATGAACGAAGCCCCCGGCCCGGCCAGCCTGGCCCCCACCGCGCTGATCGACAGCGACCACCCGGCCGTGGTCGATTTCGCGCAGCGCCACGCCGTCGGCGCCGACGCACGCGAACGCGCGGTCGCGCTGTTCCTGGCCGTGCGCGACGAGTTCCGCTACGACCCCTATCGCATCGACATGCGGCCCGAGGGCATGCGCGCCAGCAGCGTCATCGCCACCGGCCACGGCTGGTGCGTGCCCAAGGCGGCCTTGCTCGCGGCGGCCGCGCGCGCCGTCGGCATCCCGGCGCGGCTGGGCTTCGCCGACGTGCGCAACCACCTGAGCACCGAGCGCCTGCGCCGGACGATGCAGTCGGACCTCTACCTCTGGCACGGCTACACCGACTTGTGGATCGGCGGGGCCTGGCGCAAGGCGACCCCGGCCTTCAACATCCAGCTCTGCGAGCGCTTCGGCCTGCTGGCGCTGGAGTTCGACGGCGAACACGATTCGATCTACCACCCCTTCGACCGCGCCGGCAACCGCCACATGGAATACGTGAACCAGCGCGGCAGCTTCGACGACATGCCGCTGGCGCGCATCGTCGCCGACTTCGCCGCGTTCTACCCGAGCTGGGGCCACCTCGACCCCGGCGACGCCGACTTCCAGGCCGACGCCGAGCGGGAGACCCGATGAAGCGCGAAGGAGCCGTCGTGACGACCCATGAAACCTTGGTCACCGAGCTGCACGAGCATGTGCTGACGATCACCCTGAACCGCCCCGACAAGCTCAACGCCTTCAACGCGGCGATGATGAACGAGCTCATCGCCGCCTTCGACGCCGCCGATGCCGACGATGCGGTGCGCGCCGTCGTCGTCACCGGCGCCGGGCGCGCCTTCTGCGCCGGAGCCGATCTGTCCGCGGGCGCCAAGACCTTCGACTATGCGGCGCGCAGCGACCGCCCGGACAAGAGCGCCGACCCGCGCGGCGCCGACGGCCGCATCGACTGGAGCCACGAGTCGGTACGCGACGGCGGCGGCCGCGTGACGCTGCGCATCTTCCGCTCGCTCAAGCCCGTGATCGCCGCCGTCAACGGCCCGGCAGTGGGCATCGGCGCGACCATGCTGCTGCCGATGGACATCCGCCTGGCGGCCGACGACGCGCGCTTCGGCTTCGTCTTCACGCGCCGCGGCATCGCCCCCGAGGCCTGTTCGAGCTGGTTCCTGCCGCGCCTGGTGGGCATCAGCCGGGCGCTCGAATGGACGATGAGCGGGCGCCTGTTTCCGGCCGTCGAAGCCCAGCAGGCCGGACTCGTGCGCTCGCTGCACCCGGGCGCCGAACTCCTGGCCGCGGCGCAGGCCCTGGCACACGAGATCGCCGACCATGCGGCGCCGGTCTCGGTGGCGCTGACGCGGCAGATGATGTGGCGCATGCTCGGCGCCGAGCACCCGATGCAGGCCCACCGCATCGACAGCCGCGCCATCTATGCCCGCGGCGCGATGGCCGACGCCAAGGAAGGCGTGAGTTCCTTTCTCGAGAAGCGCACCCCGCATTTCGTCGATTCGGTGTCGCGCGACATGCCGGAGTTCTTTCCCTGGTGGAGCGACCCCCCCTACGAATGAGGCCCCGGCTGCCGGCCCCGACGGCGCGCCCGAATCAACCGCCGTCCCCCGATGAACGCCCCGAAGCCCCCGTTTGCGGACCTGCCCGCGCGCATCGCCGCCCATGCGCGCGAACGGCCCGAGGCGCGCGCCGTGGTCTGCGGCGATGCGGCGGTTTCCTATCGCGCATTCGACGCCCTGGCCGACCGCGTCGCCGCCGCGCTCCAGCGCGAGGGCCGCGGCCCGGGCGACTGCATCGCCGTCTGCGCCGGGTCGAGCATCGGCTACCTGGCGGTCTTCGTCGGCGCCCTGCGCGCCGGGCTCGCGGTGGCGCCGCTGGCCCCGGGATCGACGCCGCAGCAACTCGCGGCGATGGCCGCCGACGCCGGTGCCTGCTGCGTCTTCAGCGACGGCGACAGCCGCGTCGACTGGCCGGCGCCGCGGCTCGCGCTCGATGACAGCGCCGACTGCGCCGCGCTCGGCGCCTGGCTGGCCGCGGCGGGCGCGAAGCCGGCAGCGGTGGCGATCGACCCGGACTGGCCCTTCAACCTCATCTACTCCTCGGGGACGACGGGCACGCCCAAGGGCATCGTCCAGCCCCACGCGATGCGCCAGGCCCACATCGAGCGCGCCCGCCAGTCGGGCTACGGCCCCGATGCGGTCACGCTCATCGCCACGCCGCTGTACAGCAACACGACGCTGGTGGCGCTGATCCCGACGCTCGCCTACGGCGGCACGGTCGTCCTGATGCCGCGCTTCGAAGCCGAGGCCTACCTCGCGCTGGCCGAGCGTCATCGCGCCACGCACACGATCCTGGTGCCGGTGCAGTACCAGCGCGTGATGGCGTGTCCCGGGTTCGGCCGCCACGACCTCTCCACGTTCCGCTTCAAGGCCTGCACCAGCGCACCCTTCCACCCCGAGTTGAAGGCCGACGTGCTCGCGCGCTGGCCCGGCGCCCTCGTCGAGTACTACGGCATGACCGAGGGCGGCGGCACCTGCATCCTGCAGGCCCATCTGCACCCGGCCAAGCTCCACACCGTGGGCCAGCCGGCGCCGGGCCACGACATCCGCCTCATCGACGAACAGGGGCGCGAAGTACCGCGCCCGGACGGTGGCGCCAGCGTCGGCAGCGGCGAGGTGGTCGGGCGCTCGCCCGGGATGATGAGCGGCTACCACCGCCGGCCCGAGGCGAGCGCTGCCGCCGAATGGTTCGACGCCGAAGGCCGGCGCTACATCCGCACCGGCGACATCGGGCGCTTCGACGAGGACGGCTTTCTCGTCCTGCACGACCGCCTCAAGGACATGATCATCAGCGGCGGCTTCAACGTCTACCCGAGCGACCTCGAGGCGGTGCTGCGCCGCCACCCCGGACTCGCCGATGCCGCGGTCGTGGGCGTGCCCTCGGCCGAATGGGGCGAGACGCCGGTGGCCTTCGCCGTGCCCGCCCTGGGCGCCGACGTCGAAGCCGAGGCGATCCGCGCCTGGGTCAACGCCCAGGTCGGCAAGACCCAGCGCCTGGCCGGGCTGCGCCTGCTGAGCGAGCTGCCGCGCAGCGCGATCGGCAAGGTGCTCAAGCGCGAGCTGCGTGAACGCTGGAGCGCGGCCTAACCCAGGCCGATGCCGACGACGCGCAGGCCGGCGAGCCCCCACGGCGCCACCAGCACCGCGTTGCTGAGCACGAAGGCCGCGAGGCGGTGCAGCACCTTGTTGCAGCCCAGGTGGATCAGGCAGTGGACCACGCGCCGCCCGGCGTCGGCCCAGGCCAGCGCAGGCGCCGCCCGCCCGGCGCCGCCGATGACGAACAGCAGCAGGCAGGCGACGTAGAAGCGCATCGGCGCCTCGCGGCGGGGGCAGGCAGGAACCCGCCGCCAAGGGCGCGGGAATGGCCGCTTGCTACACCAGGACGCGCGCGCCGCAGCGCGGCGTCGGCGCGCCTTCAGACCGCCAGCGCGACCTTGACCGCCGGCCTGAGCTGGCGCTGTTCGGCGCGCGCCGCCTTGCGTGCGAGCGCTTCGGGGCCCTGGGTCGTGGCGCCGCGCGCCTTGTAGACGCCGCAGCCCATGACCAGGTCGGGGCTGATGGCGACCACGTACGAGGTCTTGAGGTCGGTGCCGCCGGTCTGCGGATTGGCGAACTGGTAATCGACCCAGCCGCCGCCGACGGCGGCCTGCTCGAAGGCGTCGCGCACGAGCTTGTCGCCGTCGACCCCCGGCACGTCGCGCACGGCGGTGCCGACCTTGGCCGGGTTGCCCGCAAAGGCGCGGTAGATGCCCTGGCGGTCGAACACGAAGACGTACATGTCGCGGTCGGCGTACTCCTGGCCGCCGCTGGTGAGGGCCTGCAGCGTGCCCGGGCCGGCGCGCCGGTGCAGCTCCTGCGCCTTGCGCACCAGCGCCAGGGCCTCGTCGGCGCTGCCCTGGCGCAGGCGGAACGAAGCCACCGCATCGGCCAGGCGCGAGGCGCGTTCGCTCAGCTGGGCCGTGCGCTGCAGCGCCGACTCGACCATCTGCGCATTGCGCTGGGTGATCTCGTCGATGCTGCGCACGGCCTGGGCGATCTGCGTGATGCCGGTGCTCTGGTCGGCGGTGGCGGCCTTGATCGCGACCAGGCTGTCGGCGACCTCGGCGATGCCCTGGCTGATCTGGCTGAAGTTGCGGCTCGCCCCCTGGATCTGGGCGGCGCCGGTCTCCACGTGGCCGGCCGAGGCGTCGATGAGCTGCTTGATCTCGCGCGCCGAGGCCGCGCTGCGCTGGGCCAGGCTGCGCACCTCGGCGGCGACGACGGCGAAGCCGCGCCCCTGCTCGCCGGCGCGCGCGGCCTCGACCGCGGCGTTGAGCGCCAGGATGTTGGTCTGGAAGGCGATGCCCTCGATCACGCCGACGATGTCGTGCACGCGCTGCGAGCTCGCCTGGATGTCGTTCATCGAGGCCACCGCCGAGTCGATCGCGACGCCGCCGGTCTCGGCGAGCGCGCGCACGCGCGCGGCCTTGGCGCTCGCTTCCTCGGCGTCCTGGGCGCTGCGGTGCACGGTGCCGCTGATCTCCTCGACGCTGGCCGTGGTCTGCTCGAGGCTGCTGGCCTGGGCCTCGGTGCGCTCGGACAACGCGCGCGAGTCCTCGGTCAGGCTCAGGCCCGTCTGCGCCACCATCGAGGCGCTGCTGCGGATCTCGGCCACCATCTCGGACAGGCGCCCGCTCATGCCGTCGAGCGAATTGCCGATGACCACCAGCTCGTCGGTGGTGCGCAGGCGCACGCGGGTCGCGAAGTCGCCCGCGGCGAGCTGGGCCACCGCGCCCTGCAGCGCATTCACGGCACCGCTGGAGGTGCGAAAGAAGACGAATGTCAAGTACGCGACCGCGAAGACGGTGCCGACCCCGACCGCCAGCGCGAGCCAGAACTGGCGCAGGAGCCGCTGCTCGCGCTGGTCGAGCAAGGCCTGGAGCCGATCCGTGGTGGCGTGGGCCAGCGTCGTCACGCTGCCGATCGCCTTGCTGCCGGTCTCGAAGAAGGCCGCGGGGTCGCCGCTCGGGTTCGGGCTCGAGAACAGGGCCTCGGTATCGGCGGCATAGCGCCGCGATCCCGCCAGGGCTTGCTCGAAGCCGGCCGGAACCGGCTCGCCGCTGCGCTCGAGCGCGCCGACGATGTCTTCGGCGGAACGGGTGGCGCGCGCCAGCAGCCGGGCCTGGGCGACCATCTCGGCGCGCGCCGCCACGTCGGCCTCGCCCTTCCTCAGCAAGGCGGCGCCGCGCCCGCGCATCTGGCCCAGCGCCTCGCTCCATTCGATGAGCGGTTCGGTCGCGAGATGCATCAGGTGGAAGGTCGGCCCCTCGGGGTCGAGGAGCAGGCCGCTGCTCTCGGCGATGCGGATCGTGAAGCGGCGCAGGGCCTCGACCTGCGCGCTGTGGCGCGCGAACACGGCCGCGGCTTCGGCCGGCGTGGGATTCGCGTCGCCCAGTTCTTCCAGCGCATGGTCGATCGGCGCCCACAGCGCGCCCAGATCGAGTTGCGGCCGCGCCAGCACCGCGGCGTCGACCGCAGCCGCGGCGTCGGCCAGGGACTTGCGGCTTTGCGCGAGCGCGGGCGCCGCCGCGGCGTCGCCGGCGAGCACGCGGTTGGCGAGGCCGCGATGCTTCTGCACCTCCGAGACCAGATCCAGCGTCGAGCCGATGAGCGGGCTGCCGGCGAGTTCGTGGCGCGTGGTGTCGATGTCGGCGCGGCGGTCGAGCAGAGATTGCGCGGTGAGCCAGGCCAGGGGCACGAACAGCACCAGCGACATCAGCACCATCTTGGCCGGGAAGCGCAGCGCCCGCATCAGTTGCATGCCCGGCTTGAAGAAAAGCCTCATCAAACCACGATCGACAAAGTTCATTCGCTGCTCCGGCCATCGGACCCGCAGCCGACGGCGCCACGGTGTTCCACACGGCTTATCGGTCGCGCCGAAGCGGCCTTGAGCACGATGAGCGCCACGAGAGCAGCGCTTATCCCGGGCAGCGCCGCTCCCGGACGACCCCGATGTGCAGCCACCCCGGGGCGTGATAGCGTGGCACGCCGCTGCAGCGCTGCGCCGGCGCCTGCGCGCAGCGCAGCAACAGGAAGTCCGACCATGACCCCCAGCCAACCCACCGCCTCCCCTGCCTCCGGGCTCGGCGACGCCGTCGCCGCGGCGGCGCAGGCGGTGGCGGCGCGCGTCATCGCCTGGCGCCGCGACCTGCACCAGCACCCCGAGCTCGGAAACCGCGAGACCCGCACCGCGGGCCTGGTCGCGGCGCACCTGCGCGACCTCGGCTTCGACGAAGTGCGCACCGGCATCGCCCACACCGGCGTCGTCGGCCTGCTGCGCGGCGCCCGGCCCGGCCCGGTGGTGGCCTTGCGCGCCGACATGGACGCGCTGCCGGTGGCCGAGGAGGTCGACCTGCCGTTCGCGAGCCGGGTGCGCAGCGTCTGGAACGGCGAGGCGGTGGGCGTGATGCACGCCTGCGGCCACGACGCCCACGTCGCGATCCTGATGGGCGTGGCCGAAGTCCTCGCCGGGCTGCGCGAGCGCCTGGCTGGCTCGGTCAAGTTCATCTTCCAGCCGGCCGAGGAAATGCCGCCCGAAGGCGAGGACGGCGGCGCACGCCTGATGATCGACGAAGGCGCGCTGGAGAACCCGCGCCCGGCCGCGATCTTCGGCCTGCACGTGACCTCGCGCCTGCCCAGCGGCGTCATCGGCTACCGTCCGGGCCCGACGATGGCCAGCTCGGACCGGATGAAGGTCACGATCCACGGCCGCCAGACCCATGGCGCGATGCCCTGGTTCGGCGTCGACCCCATCGTCACCGCGGCCCAGGTGGTGCTGGGCCTGCAGACCATCGTGAGCCGGACGCAGGACCTGACGCACGAGCCCGCGGTCGTCACCGTCGGCGCGATCAAGGGCGGGGTGCGCGAGAACATCGTGCCCGACGAGGTCGAGATGCGCGGCACGATCCGCAGCTTCGACGAGGCGATGCGCGACGACATCCACGAGCGCGTGCGCACGCTGGCCGAGGCCATCGCGCGCGGCTCGCGCGCCGGCTGCACGGTCTGCATCACCAAGGACTACCCGGTCACGGTCAACGACCCGGCGCTCACCGAGGCCATGCTGCCCACGCTGCGCCGCGCCGCCGGGGCCGACAAGGTGCACCTCGTGCCCAAGGTCATGGGCGCGGAGGACTTCTCGTTCTTCCAGCGCGTGCTGCCGGGGCTGTTCATCTTCCTCGGCGTGACCGAGCCCGGCACCGCCCTGGCCCAGGCCGCGCCCAACCATTCGCCGCGCTTTCGCATCGACGAGAGCGGGCTCGAACTGGGTGTGCGCGCCCTGGCCGGGCTCGCCTGCGACTTTCTCGAGCTCGACCCCCCCTCCCCCACCCGGAATCCGACCCCAGGAGCCCTCGCATGAAGCCTTCCCGAATCGCCCTCGCCCTCGCCCTCTCCCTGGCCCTCGCCGTCCCGCTCGCCGGGGCGGTGACGCTGCGCGTCGCCGACGCCGGCGACGTGCAGTCGATGGACCCGTACTCGCTCAACGAATCGCTGCAGCTGAGCTTCGACGCCAACATCTACGAGCCGCTCGTCAACCGGGGCAAGGACATGTCGCTGCAGCCGGCGCTGGCGACCTCGTGGAAGGCGCTCTCGCCCACGGTCTGGCGCTTCAACCTGCGCCACGGCGTGCGGTTCCAGGACGGAACCCCCTTCGACGCCGACGACGTGTTGTTCTCGTTCGCGCGCGCCGCCGGCGACGGCTCGGACATGAAGGGCTACACCTCGCCCATCAAGCAGGTGCGCAAGGTCGACGCCTACACCGTGGACATCGAGACCAACTCGCCCTTCCCGATCCTGCCCGACACCCTGACCCGGCTCGTGATGATGAGCAAGAAGTGGTGCGAGGCCAACCACGCCGAGAAGCCGGTGGACCGGCGCAAGGGCATCGAGAACGCGGCCAGCTTCCACGCCAACGGCACCGGGCCCTACCGCCTGAAGGAGCGCCAGCCCTCGGTGCGCACCGTGCTCGTGCGCAACCTGAACTACTGGGGCAAGATCGAGGGCAACGTCGACCGGGTGGTGTTCACGCCGATCGGCAACGACGCCACCCGCGTCGCGGCGCTGGTCTCGGGCGAGGTCGACGTGATGGAGCCGGTGCCGCTGCAGGACGTCGAACGCGTCAAGGCCACGCCCGGCCTGACGGTGCTGCAAGGCCCCGAGCTGCGCACGATCTTCCTCGGCTTCGACCAGAAGCGCGACGAACTGCTGTTCTCCAACGTCAAGGGCAAGAACCCGTTCAAGGACCGGCGCGTGCGCCAGGCCTTCTACCAGGCGATCGACATCGAGACCATCAAGTCGAGCGTGATGCGCGGCGCCTCGACGCCGACGGCCGAGATGGTGGGCCCGGGCGTGCGCGGCTTCCAGCCCGACATGAACAAGCGCCTGCCCTACGACCCCGAAGGCGCGAAGAAGCTGCTCGCCGAGGCCGGCTACCCGAACGGCTTCGAGGTCACGATGAACTGCCCGAACGACCGCTATGTCAACGACTCGGCGATCTGCCAGGCGGTGGCGGCGAATCTGGCGAAGGTCGGCGTCAAGATCGATCTGCAGGCCGAGACCAAGGTGACCTACTTCCCGAAGGTGCTGCGCCGCGACACCAGCTTCTACCTGCTGGGCTGGACCCCGACCACGCTGGACGCCCACGACGCGCTGTACAACCTGATGGCGACCCCCACCGCCAAGGGCCAGGGCACCTTCAACCTCGGCTCCTACAGCAACCCCAAGCTCGACGCGCTGACCGCGAAGATCCAGTCCGAGACCGATCCCGCCAAGCGCAACGAGGAGATCCGCGAAGCGTTCAAGATCCACGCCGACGACATCGGCCACATCCCGCTGCACCAGCAGGCGCTGGCCTGGGGCTATTCGAAGAAGGTGTCGCTGGTGCAGCTGCCGACCAACGACATGAACTTCTACTGGATGTCGGTGAAGGCGAAGTAGGGGCGTTTGCGGCGGTGGTGCAGTCGCCTGAATCAGGGCGGGGACGCCATCCCTGGCGCCTGAAAGCTCGCGCGCTCGAGCTGCGCGAATCCCCAACAAGTACCTGACCGATCCATGGAAGGGTCGGCGTCTCGTGAATGCCACCGTGCTTGCCGGCCACGGCCGGCACGGCCTGCGGGCTCGTGCTGGCGATGGCCAGTCGCGTTCTTGCGGCACCGCTCGCTTGCTTGCTTGCGACTTTGCTCACGGCGTCGCAGGGTGCGGACCGATACGCTTACAAGCACGGCGAACTTCGGTTGGGACCGGCCGGCCTTGCCGCGTGCGTCGATCACGGGAAGTGGAGCAGGTGAGGTTGTCGGTCCTTGCCTTCGCGTACTGCCCTGCTGGAATGACTGCCGCCACCGTTCTCCTCGCTTCTCAGGATTTGTCCTCCTCAGCGGCCAAATCTGACGACCCTGTTCATGCTGTCCACTGCCGCAGCCA
>JAGWTS010000320.1 GCA_028868875.1 Burkholderiales bacterium
TGGCCGCGCTCGGGGTTGTCGCGGAACTCGACCACCAGCAGCGGACTGCCCTCGCGGTCTTGGACTTCGGAAACGTCATCCGTCCAAAGCTGGCAGGCCTCGGCGGGCCGCGCACCGGAGAACAAGCAAAGCAGCGGCACCCAGTAGGCGGCATCGAGGCCGGCTTTTCGGTTCACCGCGTTGTCCGGCTGGGGGACCCTGTAAGCCGTGAAGATCGGAGACGCGAAAAGGACCGGCAGTTCTTCAGGCGTCCATGGCTCGCGCGGGTCGGTCTCCTTGCCGCCCTTGGTCACGGCGAGTCCCGCGAACGGGTTGGCCGCCATCCACCCCTCGCGGACGGCGACCCCGGCAAGGGCCTTGATGGATGCCAACACGTTGTCTGCGGTCTCCTTGGTCTTGCGCTGCTCGACGGCCCACCGCTGAAGGTCGGCGGCAAACTTCGATGCCTCAGGCTTCCCGATGGCGGAAAGGAGCGGATCGCCGGCCATCTGGTTGAACTGTCCAACATGCCGGCGGAACACGCTCAGGGTCTTCGGCTTGCGAATCGCAAGGCCTTCCCAGGCCTCCAGTGCATCGGCAATGCGCTTGCCCTTGCCCTGCCCCTCTTCGGCCGCTCCTGGGGCTTGCGCGGGACCTTGCCGGGGCTGCGCCTGCTGGGGCGTATCCACCACGTCACCGGCATCACGTCGAACAAGGTCCGCCCGAGCGGTCCGGTAGGCCTTCAGCACCTCCATCAACCCAGCGCGCCCCTGCGGTGTCGTCCAGTCGGCTCGCCAGCCCAGCGACCGGGAGACCTCCACGGCAAAGGCGTGAGCCTCCTTCAGGTTCCTGCGCGCCATGTCTATTGATGCCGCCGCCGCACCTTCGGCGTTGAAGCGAGCGATTGCCCCCGCCTGCGAGTCCGTCAGCCCCTCCAGGGGATCAGGCACGGGCGAAGCGGCGATTGCAGCGGCACCACCTAGCGACAGGCTTGACGGTATCGGCAGCGGCCCGAGGAGGCCCGCCAAGGGTTCGGCATCGGCGCGGCGCATCGCCTCCAGCCCGCGCCTCCGGTCCTCACGCGCCAGCAAGCCCCCGGGGCCTTCGGGGAAGCCGCGCATGTTGTCGTCAGCCTCCAGCACCCAGCGGCGCACCTCGGCCGCCACGGATGCCACGAGGGCCGGCGAAAGCGTCAGCTCCTGGGGGTTCTCCTCCAGGCGCATCGCGGCGAAGGTGCGCTCCCACTCGGCGGCCTTCAGCTTGGCGCGGGCGTTCGCCTCCCGCAGGTCGCGGGTCTTGAGCGATTGCCGCTCGGCCCAGGGCCTGGGGAAGCGGTGCGCGAGGTCGGCGGGGACGGTCTGGTAGAACCACCAGAAGGTGGAAGCGGGGCGGCGGTCGTAGACGCCAGGATGTCGGGTCACGTCAGGGTCTTGCACACAGTGACTTTACACAGTGCGCCCCGGCTTGGACGATGCCGGGAACCCCGATTTACCTAGGTGGCCTAGGAAAAAAAAAGGGCCCGCTCGTTTCCAAGGGGCCCTTCCGAATGCGTTGGCGGAGTGGACGGGACTCGAACCCGCGACCCCCGGCGTGACAGGCCGGTATTCTAACCAACTGAACTACCACTCCTCAGGTTCGCAGCCCCGCTGAGGGCCTTGAACTCTTTTTTGGCGTCCCCTAGGGGATTCGAACCCCTGTACCGACCGTGAAAGGGTCGTGTCCTAGGCCTCTAGACGAAGGGGACTTGAAAATCCTTCGCGACTTGAACAGCGCCTGTATTGGTGGAGGTAAGCGGGATCGAACCGCTGACCTCTTGCATGCCATGCAAGCGCTCTCCCAGCTGAGCTATACCCCCGTTGCTGTTCAAGCGAGCCTGTGATTGTAGGCCATTTTTCAGACATCGCGCAAGCGCTCGCGCACCGTCTCGCGCGGGAACAAAGCGAGCACGGCGTCGATCGACGGCGTCTGGACGCGGCCGCAGACGAGCACGCGCAGTGCGGGCGCGAGTTGCGGCATCTTCAGCCCGAATGCGGCGAGCGCCGCCTTCAGCGCTGCCGCAATCGAGGTTTTGTCCCAGGCTATGCGCGCGAAGTCCTCGTGGAGCTGGCGCAGCGCCGGCTTCACGGCTTCGCCGACATGGGCCTGCAGGTCCTCGGCGCGCGGCTTCGGGTCGATGAACATCATCGCGATCCAGTCGGCGAGCTCGACCACGGTGCTGCAGCGGTCCTTGAACAAGGCGGCGGCGCGCGCCAGCAGGTCGAGCTCGTCGGCGTCGATGCCGCGCTCGAGGAGCCGCGCCTGCGCCAGCTTCGCCAGCCGCGCATCGTCGGCCTGCTTCATGTAGTGGGCGTTGACCCAGGCGAGCTTGGCCGGGTCCCATTGCGCCGGGCTCTTGGCGAGATGGCTGCCGTCGAACCATTCGACCATCTGCGCCCGCGTGAACAGTTCTTCGTCGCCGTGGCTCCAGCCCAGGCGCGCGAGGTAGTTCAGCATCGCCTCGGGCAGGTAGCCCGCGTCTTCGTAGGCGGTGACGCTGACCGCGCCGCGGCGCTTGGAGAGCTTCAAGCCGTCGTCGCCGAGGATGATCGGGCAATGCCCGAACTGCGGCAGCGGCGCCCCCAGCGCCTTGAAGAGGTTGATCTGCCAGGGCGTGTTGTTGATGTGCTCGTCGCCCCGGAACACGTGCGTGATGCCCATGTCCCAGTCGTCGACGACGACCGCGAAGTTGTAGGTCGGCACGAGGTCGGGGCGCAGGATGATGAGGTCGTCGAACTCCTGGTTCGCGATCGTGATCGGCCCTTTCACGAGGTCGTCCCAGCTCACCACGCCGCTCCTCGGGTTGCGCAGCCGCACCACGGGTTCGACGCCGTCGGGCACCGGCGGCAAGGTCTTGCCGGGCTCGGGGCGCCAGCGGCCGTCGTAATGCGTCTTCTCGCCGCGCGCGCGCTGGGCTTCGCGCATCGCGTCGAGCTCTTCGGGCGTGCACCAGCAGCGGTAGGCGCTGCCTTCGGCGAGCATGCGTTCGATCACCTCGTGGTAGCGCGCCAGGCGCTGCATCTGGTAGATCGGGCCTGCGTCGTAGTCGAGGCCGAGCCAGGCCATCGAGTCGAGGATCTGCTGCACCGATTCGTCGCTCGAACGGGCGACGTCGGTGTCCTCGATGCGCAGCACGAACTCGCCACCGTGGTGGCGCGCATAGGCCCACGAATACAGCGCGGTGCGCGCCGTTCCCAGGTGCAGAAAGCCGGTCGGCGACGGGGCAATGCGGGTTCTGATCTTCGTCATGCCAGGGTGCTCAATCCACGCAGCAGGTCGGCCTTGATGTCCTCGACATGTTCCAGCCCGAGCGCGACGCGGATCGTGCCCTGTGTGATGCCGGCAGCCATGCGCTGGTCTTCGCTCAGGCGCCCGTGCGAGGTGCTCGACGGATGCGTGATCGTCGTCTTGGTATCGCCCAGATTGGCCGTGCGCGAGCAGATCCGCACCTGGTCGACGACGGCGAAGGCGCCCGCCCGCGCGCCGCGCACGTTGAAGGCGACGACCGCGCCGCCGCTGCCCGATTGCTGCGCCATCGCCAGGCGATGCTGCGGATGCGATTCGAGCCCGGGGTAGTACACGCGCTCGACCGCGGGCTGGGCCTCGAGCCATTGCGCGAGTTCGAGCGCGCGCTGGCTTTGCGCCTGCATGCGGATCGTCAAGGTCTCGAGCCCCTTCAACACGACCCAGGCGTTGAAGGGCGACAGGCTCATGCCGGCGCTGCGCATCGTCGGCACGAGCCGGGTGTCGATCAGGTCGGCCGGGCCGCAGACGGCGCCGGCGATGACGCGGCCCTGGCCGTCGAGGTACTTGGTGCCCGAATGCACGACGAGGTCGGCACCCAGGCCGATCGGCTGCTGCAGGGCCGGCGAGCAGAAGCAGTTGTCGACCGCGAGCAAGGCGCCGCCGCGGTGCGCGATCTCGGCCAGCGCCGCGATGTCGCAGACCTCGGTGAGCGGGTTCGTCGGCGTTTCGGCGAACAGCAGCCTGGTGTTCGGGCGCAGCGCGGCGCGCCACTCGTCGACCGCGGTCTGCGAAACGAAGCTGGTCTCGACGCCGAACTTCGCGAAGTCCTGGAACAGCTTGATCGTCGAGCCGAACACGCTGCGCGAGCAGACGACGTGGTCGCCGCTCTTCAAGAGGCCGGTGATGAGCAGCAGGATCGCCGCCATGCCGCTGGCGGTGCCGATGCAGCCGCCGCTGCCTTCGAGCGCGGCCAGGCGGCGCTCCATCATCGTCACCGTCGGGTTCGAGAAACGGCTGTAGACGAAGGCCTCTTCCTCGTTCGAGAAGCGCCGCGCCATGGTCTCGGCGTCGGGGTGCACGAAGGAGCTGGTGAGGTACAGCGCCTCGGAGTTCTCGCCGTAGGGGCCGGGCGGCAGGCCTTCGCGCACGGCCCGGGTTTCGAGCCGGGCGTCGGCGGGCAGGTCGGTCTTGGGGATCATGCGCGTTCCTCTTCGGTGTCCTGCAGCGCCAGGCGGGTGCGCTGCGGATCCTGGTCCTCGTCGAATTGCAGGCGGCGCTGCGCGGCCATCGATTCGAAATCGGCCTCGCTCACGTCGCCGGTGATGTAGCGGCCATCGAAGCAGCTCGCCTCGAATCCGGCCAGTTTCGGGTTGAGCGCGCCGACGACGCGCTTCATCGCGTCCACGTCCTGGTAGATCAGCTCGTCGGCGCCGATGAATTCGCGGATCTCCTCGATCGTTCGGCCGTGCGCGATGAGCTCGTCCTTGGTCGGCATGTCGATGCCGTAGACGTTGGGGTGGCGCACCGGCGGCGCCGCCGAAGCCATGTACACCTTGCGCGCACCGGCCTCGCGCGCCATCTGCACGATCTCGCGACTGGTCGTTCCGCGCACGATCGAATCGTCGACCAGCAGCACGTTGCGGCCCTTGAACTCGACGCCGATGGCATTGAGCTTCTGGCGCACGCTCTTCTTGCGCACCGCCTGCCCCGGCATGATGAAGGTGCGCCCGACGTAGCGGTTCTTGACGAAGCCTTCGCGATACGGCTTGCCGATCTTCTGCGCCAGCTGCATCGCGCTCGGCCGGCTCGATTCCGGAATCGGGATCACGACGTCGATCTCCGAGGGCGGCATCGTCGAGATCAAGCGCTGCGCCAGGGTCTCGCCGAGGTTCAGGCGCGCCTGGTAGACCGAGATGCCGTCCATCACCGAATCGGGCCGGGCGAGGTAGACGAACTCGAAGATGCAGGGGTTGAGCGAAGGCGTTTGCGCGCATTGGCGCGCGTGCACCCGGCCTTCGAGGTCGACGAAGACCGCCTCGCCCGGCGCCACGTCGCGCAGCAGTTGGTAGCCGTTGCCTTCGAGCGCGACCGATTCGCTCGCCACCATGTGCGCGCCGTCCGGCCCCTGGCCCAGGCACAGCGGGCGGATGCCGTAGGGGTCGCGGAACGCGAGCAGGCCGTAGCCGGCGACGAGCGCCACCACCGCGTACGAGCCCTTCACGCGCTGGTGCACCGCGGCCACCGCCTTGAACACCTCGTGCGGCGTCAGCGGCAGGTCGCGCGCCGCCATCTCGAGCTCGTGCGCGAGGATGTTGATCAGCACCTCGGTGTCGCTCTCGGTGTTGATATGGCGGCGGTCGATCTGGAACAGCTCGGCCTTGAGCGCCGGCGCGTTCGTCAGGTTGCCGTTGTGCACGAGCACGATGCCGAAGGGCGCGTTGACGTAGAAGGGCTGGGCTTCTTCTTCGCTATAGGCATTGCCGGCCGTGGGGTAGCGCACCTGGCCCAGGCCGACGTTGCCGGGCAGGCCGCGCATGTTGCGGGTGCGGAAGACGTCGCGCACCATGCCGCGGGCCTTGTGCATGAAGCACTTGGTGTCCAGCATCGTGACGATGCCTGCAGCGTCCTGGCCGCGATGCTGCAACAGCAGCAAGGCGTCGTAGATCAGCTGGTTCACGGGCGTCTTCGCGATGACTCCGACGATTCCGCACATGGTGAGGGGATCCTTTCAGGCCGGCTGCCAGGGCAGGAGCGGCTGGGGCAGCAGGGGTTTGAGCGCGTCGAGCGCGGCCACGAGAGCGGCGGCTCCGGTCGACTCGCGCCAGAGCGCCGATTGTGCGGCCGGCGTCGAAACCACGACGGTGGCGACCGCAAGCAGGAAGACCGCGCCGCGCAGCAGGCCGAAAACGGCGCCGAGCAGGCGGTCGGCCGGCGACAGCGGCGTCGCGCGCACGAGCAGTCGAATGAGCCGCGCGACCAAACCCCAGACGATGATCGCGGCGATGAAGCACAGCGCGAAGGCGGCGGCATGGTTGACGGCCGATCCCGGCGCGCCGAACGGGATGCGGTGGCCGGCATCGACCGCGAACCACTGGGCCGCGAACCAGGCCACGAACCAGCCCGCCAGCGTCATCGCCTCGAACACGAAGCCCCGCAGCAGGCCGACCAGGACCGAAAGCGCGAGCACGCCGGCCATGGTCCAGTCGACCCAACCGAGCCCGGCCGCCATCACAGGCCCAGGATCGCGACCGGCAGGCCCGCGCGTTTGAGCTTGGCGCCGACCTCGGCCGCCTGCTCATGGTTCGCAAACGGACCGACGCGCACGCGTGTGCGGGCGCCGGCATCGGTGGTGATGACCTGGGTGTAGCTCTTGAAGCCGAGCTTCTCGACCTTGCGGCGGGCTTCGCGCAGCGCTTGGGCGTCGGTATAGGCGCCGACCTGGACCACGTAACGCTGCGACGGCTCCTGCGTGGCGCTGCCCTCGCCCTGCAGCAGCGCAAGCGCACGTGCGCCGTCGTTGCTGCGAGCCGGCGCGTGCGTCGGGGTCGATGGCGCGTCGGCCGGGGCGGGGCGCGCCGGGCGCGCTGGCGGCGCGGCCGGGCGCTCGGGCGCAG
>JAGWTS010000321.1 GCA_028868875.1 Burkholderiales bacterium
AACATCAGCGCGTTGATCACGAACAGGAACAGCCCGAGCGTGAGCAGCGTCACCGGCAGCGTCAGCAGCACCAGCAGCGGGCGCACCAGCGTGTTCAGCAGGCCCAGCACGAAGGCCGCGATCAGGGCCGAGCCGAAGCTCGCGACGGCCACGCCGGGGTAGAGCCGGGCCACGAGGAGCAAGGCGGCGGCGAGCAGCAGCCAGCGGGCGATGATCTTCATGGCCCGAGCATACCGTGGCGAGAATGCCGTTTACCTGGGAAAACCGCTTCTCAGTCCCTCGTGCAGGCAGTACCATCGCGTTCGCACGGCGCAACCCTTGCAGACGGAGATTCCATCGAGGTCCCGCGCGACGCCGGCATCCGAGCAACAACTGACGGAGTAACTCCACATGGCAACTGCGAAGAAGGCCCCCGCCAAGAAGGCGGCGGCAAAGAAGGCCCCGGCGAAGAAGGCGGCCCCGGCGAAGAAGGCGGCGGCCCCGGCGACGAAGTCCGCGGCCAAGAAGGCCCCGGCGAAGAAGCGCACCCCGAGCGCCGCCTTCATGAAGCCGATGGCCCCCAGCGCCGCCCTCGCCGCGATCATCGGCGACAAGCCGCTGCCGCGCACCGAGGTCACGAAGAAGGTGTGGGAGTACATCAAGAAGAACGGCCTGCAGGACAAGGCCAAGAAGACGATGATCAACGCCGACGCCAAGCTCAAGGAAATCTTCCAGAAGGCCCAGGTGTCGATGTTCGAGATGACCAAGATGATCTCCGGTCACCTGAAGTAGGAAGCAGCGCGCACGCGCTTGGAAAGCCGGCCTCGAGCCGGCTTTTTCCGTTGGGGCGCGCTCTCTACGAAGCGCGAGTCAATATGGTACGGTGATGCCTCGCAAACCATCGATGGGGCCCGCGATGACCGCTGCTGCTGCTCAAACCGTGGCGATCGAGATCGACGACGAGACCAAGGCTCGCGTGAAGCGCCTGGCTGACGCGCGCCATCGCACGCCGCACTGGGTGATGCGCGAAGCGATCAGCCAGTACGTCGACCGCGAGGAAAAGCGCGAGGCCTTCCGGCAGGACACGCTCGAGGCCTGGGAAGCGTACCGAAGCACCGGGCGGCATCTGACCGCCGATGAGGCCGATGCTTGGTTGGCCCAGCTCGAAGAGGGCAGCGACATCGAACCTCCGGAATGTCACGGCTGATCTGGTCGGAGTCGGCGCTGCTCGACGTGCAGCGCCTCTATCGCTTCCTCGCGCCGAAGAACCTGGATGCTGCCAAGCGGGCGGTGCATGCCGTCCGTCAAGGTGTGAAGGTACAGGGACAACAGCCGGGTGTCGGCCGGCCCATCGAGGACATGCCCGATGAGTTCCGCGAGTGGGTCATCGACTTCGGCGACAGCGGCTACGTGGCTCGCTACCGCATCGATCCGGATACCGTGACGATCCTCGCCGTGCGGCACCAGAAGGAGGCCGGCTACTGATCGCGCGGCAAGGCCCGGCGTCCTCACCCGGCTTGGCACTCTGTTGGCGTCGGCTTCAAGATCGGCGCCAGAAAGCGCCCGGTGTGGCTGCCTTCGAAAGCCGCGACGTCTTCCGGCGTTCCGGCGACGAGCAGGCGCCCGCCGCCGGAGCCGCCTTCGGGCCCCATGTCGATGACCCAGTCGGCGGTCTTGATCACGTCCAGGTTGTGCTCGATCACGACGATGGTGTTGCCGGCGTCGCGCAGCTGGTGCAGCACGCCGAGCAAGAGGCCGATGTCGTGGAAGTGCAGCCCGGTCGTCGGCTCGTCCAGGATGTAGAGCGTGCGCCCGGTGTCGCGCTTGGAGAGCTCGAGCGCGAGCTTCACGCGCTGGGCTTCGCCGCCCGACAAGGTGGTGGCACTCTGGCCGAGGTGGATGTAGCCCAGGCCCACGTCGAGCAGGGTCTGCAGCTTGCGCGCGATCGAGGGCACGGCGGCGAAGAAGCCGTTCGCCTCCTCGACCGTCATCTCCAGCACCTGGGCGATGTTGCGGCCCTTGTAGAGGATCTCCAGCGTCTCGCGGTTGTAGCGCGCACCGTGGCAGGTGTCGCAGGGCACGTAGACGTCGGGCAGGAAGTGCATCTCGACCTTGATCACGCCGTCGCCTTCGCAGGCCTCGCAGCGTCCGCCGCCCGAGGCCGAGCCGACGTTGAAGCTGAAGCGCCCCGAGCCGTAGCCGCGCTCGCGCGCCGCCGGCACTTCGGCGAAGAGCTCGCGGATCGGCGTGAACAGGCCCGTGTAGGTCGCCGGGTTGCTGCGCGGGGTGCGGCCGATCGGGCTCTGGTCGACGTTGATGACCTTGTCGAAGGCCTCGAGGCCGTCGATGCGCTCGTGCGGCGCCGGCTCGGCATGGCTTTGGTAGATCTTGCGCGCGACCGCTGCGTAGAGCGTGTCGTTGACGAGCGTGCTCTTGCCCGATCCCGAGACCCCCGTGACGCAGGTGAAGAGCCCGACCGGGACCTGGACGTCGACGTTCTTCAGGTTGTTGCCGCGCGCGCCGACGATCTGCAGGCTCGCCTCGCCTGGGGCCACGCGCCGGCGCGGCACCTCGATGCGCAGGCTGTGCGCGAGGTAGCGCCCCGTCAGCGATTCGGGGTTCGCCGCGACCTCGGCCGGCGTGCCCTGGGCGATGACGCGCCCGCCGTGGATGCCCGCGCCCGGCCCCATGTCGACGACGTGATCCGCGGCGCGGATCATGTCCTCGTCGTGCTCGACCACGAGCACCGAGTTGCCGAGGTCGCGCAGGTGGTTCAGGGTGCCGATCAGGCGCTCGTTGTCGCGCTGGTGCAGGCCGATGCTGGGCTCGTCGAGCACGTACATCACGCCCGACAGGCCGCTGCCGATCTGGCTCGCGAGGCGGATGCGCTGGGCCTCGCCGCCCGAGAGCGTGTCGGCGCCGCGGTCCAGGCTCAGGTAGGTGAGGCCGACGTCGTTGAGGAACTTGAGCCGGCTCCTGATCTCGCGCACGATCTTGTCGGCGATCTCGGCCTTCGCGCCTTCGAGCTGCAGGCCCTGGAAGTAGTCCAGGCAGTCGGCCAGGGTGGCGTGCTCGACCTCGTAGATCGAGCGTCCGCGCTCGGCGCCGCCGGCCTGGTGCAGGAACACGTGGCGCGCCTCGCGCCGCAGGCGCGTGCCTTCGCAGCCCGGGCAGGGGCGGGCGGCCTGGTAGCGCGCGAGCTCCTCGCGCACGGCGAGCGAATCGGTCTCGCGGAAACGGCGCTCGAAACTCGGCACGATGCCTTCGAAGGGGTGGCGGCGCTTGACCACGCGCTGCCTGCCCCTCGCGCCCTCGGCGCGAGACCCATGATTCGCGCCCTCGGCGCGGTATTCGAACTCGATCTCCTCGGCCCCCGATCCCTGCAGCAGCACGCGGCGCGCCGTCGGCGGCAGGTCTTCGAACGGGGTCTCGAGGTCGAAGCCGTAGTGCTGGGCGACGCTTTCGAGCATCGAGAAGGTGTAGGCGTTGCGCCGGTCCCAGCCCTTGACGGCGCCGGCGGCCAGGCTCAGCGTCGGGAAGGCGACGACGCGCTCGGGGTCGATCGCGGTGACCTGGCCCAGGCCGTCGCAATCGGGGCAGGCGCCGACCGGCGAGTTGAACGAGAACAGCCGCGGCTCGAGCTCGGCGAGCGAATAGCTGCATTGCGGGCAGCCGAAGCGGCTGCTGAAGAGGTGCTCGCGCCCGCTTTCGAGATCGAGCGCGATGGCTCGGCCGTCGGCGATGCGCAGGGCGGCCTCGAAGCTCTCGGCCAGGCGCTGCTTCACGTCGGCGCGCACGCGCAGGCGGTCGACGACGACGTCGATGTCGTGCTTGTCGGTCTTCTTCAGCTTCGGGACTGCATCGGCTTCGACGATCTCGCCACCGACGCGAAAGCGCACGTAGCCGCGCGCCTGCATGTCCTGGAACAGCTCGACGAATTCGCCCTTGCGGTCGCGCACCACGGGCGCGAGCACCAGCAGCCGCGTCTCCTCGGGCAGGGCCAGCGCCGCGTCGACCATCTGCGCCACGCTCTGCGCCGCCAGCGCCAGGCCGTGGTCGGGGCAGAAGGGCGTGCCGGCGCGGGCGAACAGCAGGCGCAGGTAGTCGTGGATCTCGGTGATCGTGCCGACCGTGCTGCGCGGGTTGTGGCTCGTGGCCTTCTGCTCGATGCTGATGGCGGGCGACAGGCCTTCGATGACGTCGACATCGGGCTTGTCCATCAGCTGCAGGAACTGGCGCGCGTAGGCCGAGAGGCTTTCGACGTAGCGCCGCTGGCCTTCGGCGTACAGCGTGTCGAAAGCCAGGCTGGACTTGCCCGAGCCGGAGAGCCCCGTGATCACCACCAGCGCCTGGCGCGGGATGTCGAGGTCGATGTTCTTCAGGTTGTGCGTGCGCGCGCCGCGGATTCTCAGCATCGGTCGGTCGAAGTCAACCGAGCATCATAGCGAGCGCCGGCGCGGCGCGCCCGCAGGCCGGACCGGGGCCGCTTCGGGCCGCCGCCGAATGGGGGCCGAATGCCTGGCGAATGCCTGCCGAACGAACACCTGTCGAAGGGCGGCGGGCCTGGGCGCGCCCGAAGCGGCTACTCGCTGCTTTCGAGCACGCGCAGGATCTCGGCGCCGTAGGCCTCGAGCTTCTTCGCCCCGACGCCGCTGATGCCGGCGAGCTCGTCGAGCGTGGCCGGGCGCTGGCGCGCCATCTCGGCCAGCGCGGCGTCGACGAAGACGATGTAGGCCGGCAGGTTGTGCTCGCGCGCGACCTCGGCTCTCCAGGCCTTGAGCTCGGCGAAGCGCGCGGCGGCGGCTTCGTCCAGCGGCAGCGGGGGCGGCTTGGGCCGGGTCGAGCGCGTGGCCTTCGCGCTGCGCTTCGGGGCGTCGCTGGGCACGCGCAGCAGCAGCTGCACCTCGCCCTTCAACACCTCGCGCGCGCTCGGCGTGAGCTCGAGCGTGTTGAATTCGCCTTCGGTGCGCAGATGGCCCAGGGCGATGAGCTGGCGCAGCACCGAGCGCCACTGGGTTTCGCTCACGTCGGCGCCGATGCCGAAGGTCGAGAGCTTCTCGTGGCGGAACTGCGCCACCTTGTCGGTGGCCTTGCCGCGCAGCACGTCGATCAGGTGGCCGGCGCCGAAGTGGCGCCCGCCCTGCTGCTTGAAGCGGTAGACGCAGGACAAGGCCTTGCGCGCGGCCTCGGTCGCGTCCCAGGTGGCGGGGGCGGCGAGGCAGTTGTCGCAGTTGCCGCAGGGGCCGCTGGCCTCGCCGAAATACGCCAGCAGCCGCACCCGGCGGCAGTCGTGGGCTTCGGCCAGCGCGAGCAGGGCGTCGAGCTTGCCGCGCTGCAGGCGCTTGAATTCCTCCTCGGCCTCGCTCTCGTCGATCATGCGGCGCTGGTTCACGACGTCGGCCAGGCCGTAGGCCATCCAGGCGTCGGCGGCGAGGCCGTCGCGGCCGCCGCGCCCGGTCTCCTGGTAATAGGCCTCGATGTTCTTGGGCAGGTCGAGGTGGGCGACGAAGCGCACGTCGGGCTTGTCGATGCCCATGCCGAAGGCGATGGTGGCGACGATGACGAGGCCGTCCTCGCGCAGGAAGCGGTCCTGGTGGCGGCGCCGCATTTCGGCTTCGAGCCCGGCGTGATAGGGCAGCGCCGCGATGCCTTCCTGGACCAGCCAGGCCGCCGTCTCCTCGACCTTCTTGCGGCTCTGGCAGTAGACGATGCCGGCGTCGCCTTCGTGCTCGTCGCGGATGAAGCGCAGCAGCTGGCGCCGCGGATCGTCCTTCTCGACGATGGTGTAGCGGATGTTCGGGCGGTCGAAGCTGGCGACGAAGAGGCGCGCCTCGGCCAGCTGCAGGCGCGCGACGATGTCGGCGCGGGTGTGGTCGTCGGCGGTCGCGGTGAGCGCCATGCGCGGCACGCCGGGAAAGCGCTCGTGCAGCGCCGACAGGCCCAGGTATTCCTCGCGGAAGTCGTGCCCCCACTGGCTCACGCAATGGGCTTCGTCGATCGCGAACAGGCCGAGCAGGCCGCGCTCGGCCAGCGATTCCAGCATCGCCATGAAGCGCGGCGTGAGGATGCGCTCGGGCGCGGCGTAGAGCAGCACGAGGCGGCCCGCCATCAGGTCGCGCTCGACCCGGCGCGCCTCGTCGCCTTCGAGCGTGGAATTGAGGAAGGCCGCGCGCACGCCGAATTCGTCGAGCGCGCCGACCTGGTCGTGCATGAGCGCGATCAGCGGCGAGACCACCACCGTGACCCCCTGGCCGGCCTGGTGGCGCAGGATCGCCGGCACCTGGTAGCAAAGGCTCTTGCCCCCGCCGGTGGGCATCAGCACCAGGGCGTCGCCGCCGGCGGCGACGTGGTCGACGATCTCGCGCTGTTCGCCGCGGAAGTCGGCATAGCCGAAGACTTCGTTGAGAACGCGCCGGGCGGGGTCGGCGTCGAGGGCAGTGGCGGACATGGGCGGCGCCGATGGTAAGCCAGCGCCGCGGCGCGCGCAGCGCAGGCGAGGGGGGTGCGCCGGCCGGGCGCGCCGCTATGATGGCCGACCCCCAACTGACATTCGGCGCTCGGCGCGAAGGAGGGCCCCATGGCCTCGGTCAACAAAGTCATTCTCATCGGCAACCTCGGCCGCGACCCCGAGGTGCGCTACGCCGCCAGCGGCTCGGCGATCTGCAACGTGACCATCGCCACCAGCCGCCAGTGGAAGGACAAGACCAGCGGCGAGCGCCAGGAAGAGACCGAGTGGCACCGCGTGGTCTTCTACGACCGGCTGGCCGAGATCGCCGGCGAATACCTGAAGAAGGGGCGTCCGGTCTACGTCGAGGGGCGGCTGAAGACGCGCAAGTGGACCGACAAGGACGGCGTCGAGAAGTACACGACCGAGATC
>JAGWTS010000322.1 GCA_028868875.1 Burkholderiales bacterium
TTCAAGAGCTGGCTCGCCGGCCTGTTCGGATCGCGCAAGAGCTGATGCAGCCGGCACCCGCGGTCGTCCACAACCCGGCGGCTTCGCGCTTCGAGGCCGAGGTCGGCGGGCGCCTGGCGGTCTGCGTCTACCGCGAGCAGGGCGGCGTGCTCGCCCTCACCCACACCGAGGTGCCGCCCGCGGCCCAGGGCCAGGGGGTGGCCGCGGCGCTGGTGCGCGAAACCCTGGCCTGGGCACGGCGCGAGCACCGCTTGGTGCGCCCGCAGTGCAGCTATGTCGCGAGCTACATGCGGCGCCATCCAGAGACCCGCGACCTGCTCGCCGATTGACCCTCAGGCCGCGTCCATGCCGTTCGCCTGCTTGACCGGCTCGACCCCTGGGGAAGCGAGGAAGGCGAGCCAGGCGCGAACCGCCTCGGGCTGCTGCGAGCTCGAGGCGACGGCCCCGGAAAAGGTCGTCACGATCTGGATCTCGGGCGGCAAGGGCCCGATCACCGTGATGCCTTCGAGGTTCATCAGCTCGCTCAGCTGCTGGAAGCCGAGTTCGACTTCGCCGCGCGCCACGAGCGTGCCCACCGGCACCCCGGGCGGTGCCTGGACGATGCGCCCGGCGATCTCGGCGGCGATGCCCCAGCGCTCGAACAGCTTCTGCAAGGCCACGCCGCTCGGCCCGGTGGAATAGCTCAGGCTGCGCGCGCCGAGCACGGCAGCCTTCAGCGCCGACTCGCTTGCGATATCGGGCCGCGCCGCGCCCGCGCGCACCGCAACGGCGACGCCCGAGCGCACGATGTCGACGCGGCTGCCGGCGACGACCCGGCCAGCAGCTGCCAGCGTGTCGATCGCGTTGGCGGCCAGGCAGACGGCATCGAAGCCCTCGCCCGCCTGGACGCGCCGGGCGGCATCGACGCCGCCCACCGATTCGACCCGGACTTCCGAGCCGCCCTGGCGGCGCCAAGCGGCGACGAGGTCGGCCAGCAGCTGCCGCGTCGCCATCGACGAGATGACCTTCAGGGGGGATGCATTCATCGCCCGCACTCTAGCGCAGCCGGCGCCGGTCGTTTCAGCGCCCGGCGCCGAAGCGCGCTTCGGCCTGGCGCCTGAATTCCTTGGGCGTCTGGCCCTTGATCTCGAGAAAGCGCCGGTTGAAGTTGGCGACGTTGTTGAAGCCGACGTCGTAGCAGACGTTGGTGATGTAGCGGTCGGTCTCCATCAGCAGCTGGCAGGCCTTGTTGATGCGCAGGCGGTTGACGAAGTCGGTGAAGGTGTTGCCCGTGGCGCGCCTGAAGTAGCGCGAGAAGCTGCTCTCGCCCATGCCGACGCGGCGGCACAGGTCGGCCATCGAGAAGTCTTCGCTGTAATGCTCGCTCAGGTAGTCGACGATGCTGCTGATGCGCGCCAGCGCCGCGTCGTCGTCGAAGCTCTGCAACTGCACGGTCGAGAGCATGCGATAGTCGTTGCAGCGCTGCAGTTCGCCGAGCAGTTCGCAAAAGAGCGCGAAGCGCTGCAGCCCGTGGGTCTGCTTGATGTGCTGAAAGCGCTCGCGAGCATGGTCGGACAGGCCGAAGAATTCGATGCCGTGGCGCGCGCGCTCGAGCAGCGGCAAGGCCTCGGCCAGCTCGGGGATCAGCCCCGCCGCCTGGCGCAAGGGCGCATCCGGGAACTGCAGCACCATGTCGCGCAGCGCCACGCCTTCGGGCGGCACTTCGGTCGAGATCCAGTTGTGTGGCAGGCGCGGCCCGGTGAGCACGAGGTGGCCGGGCTCGAAGGTCCCGATGTAGTCGCCGACGAAGACCTTGCCCCGCGTCTCGACGATCAGGTGCAGCTCGTATTCCTCGTGGTAATGCCAGCGCACGAGCGGGTTCGGAAACCCGTGCTCGAGGCAGCGCACATGGCCGTAGCTGCCCGCGGGCTCGTAGCCGAGGTTCGCCGTGCGGGCGACATCGTGTTCGAGTTCGGGGCTGCGCACGCGCTGCATCGGAAGGTCTTTCAGCTCATCACGTTGCCGCCATCGACGTTCAAGGTCTGGGCGGTGATGTAGGACGATTCTGCGCTCGCGAGAAAGACGGCCGCGCCGGCGATGTCCTGCGGCACGCCCATGCGCCCGAGCGGCACGGCCAGGCCCACCGCGCGCTTCTTCTCGCCGATCGCCAGGCCTTCGTAGCGCGCGAACAAGGCGTCCACCTCGGACCACATCGGCGTGTCGACGACGCCGGGCGAGATTGCATTGACCCGGATGCCGTGCGGCGCCATCGCCAGCGCCGCGCTCTGCGTGTAGCTGATGACGGCGGCCTTGCTCGCGCAGTAATGCGCCACGAGCGCCTCGCCGCGGCGTCCGGCCTGCGAAGCGAGGTTGATGATGCTGCCGCCGCGGCCGGCGGCGACGAGCGCCTTCAGCACGGCCTGCATGACGAAGAACAGGCCCTTGACGTTGACCGCAAAGATCCGGTCGTAGCTGCTTTCGCTGGCTTCGAGCAGCGGCGCGAGGTCGAACACCGCGGCGTTGTTGAAGAGCAGGTCAACCACGCCGAATTGCGCCGCGGCAGCGGCGACGAGGGCGTCGAGCGCCGCCACGCGCGTCACGTCGGCGCTGCGGTAGGCCAGCGCCTGCGGGTAGGCGGCGAGCAGCGCCTGCAGCCCGGCCGAGGGCGCGGGCGCGATGTCCAGCGCGGTGCAGCGCGCGCCTTCGGCGAGAAAGGCCGCGGTCACCGCCAGCCCGATGCCACCGCCGGCGCCGGTGAGCAGGGCGTGGTGGCCTTGCAGCCGTTTTGTCGTGTCAGCCATGTTGCAGTCCTGCGATGAAAGCCTTGACTTCGCGGTCGGCGCCGACGAGAGCGGCGGAAAGTTTGTCGTTGCCGGCCAGCGGCCCCCAGAGCACGGGGTCGCGCGCGAAGGCGGCAAGCGGATCGGCGGCTTCGTAGATCGCGTGCGCGGCGGCGCGGTCCATCACCCCGTCCTGGTATTCGTAGGCGAGCTCGCCGCGGTGCCAGCGCGCCATGAAGTGGTAGAAAAGCGCCGGCAACACGGCGACGCGGGCGATCGATTCGCCGCGCGCCAGGCGCTCGCGGATCGTCGGCACGATGAAGCCGGGAATCTTCGAAAAGCCGTCCATCGCGACGCGCTGGTTCGTGTCGCGCAGGTGCGCGTTCGAGAAGCGGTCGAGCACCACGTCGCGGTAGGTGCCGAGGTCGATCGGGCTCGGCGAGAGGACCGGAATCACGTCTTCGGTGACGTACTCCCAGGCCATGCGCCGGATCGCGGGCACGAGCACGCCTTCGTGGATGTAGGTCAGGCCAATCAGGCTGCCGGCCCAGGCGATGCAGCTGTGCGGCGCGTTGAGCACGCGGATCTTGGCTTCCTCGTAAGGCAGGACCGAGCTCACCATCTCGGCGCCGACATGTTCCCAGGCCGGGCGGCCGGCTGCGAAGCGGTCTTCGATCACCCATTGGATAAAGCGCTCGCCCATCACCGGGGCGCGGTCGTCCCAGCCGGTCTCGGCCTTGACGCGCGCCGGGAGGTCGGCCGCCGGGCGCGGCGTGATGCGGTCGACCATCGCGTTCGGGCAGGTCGTGTTCGCCTCGACCCAGGCGCCGAGTTCGCGCTCGCCGCGCAAGGCGATGAACTCGGTGAGGCCGGTGTGCACGCGCTCGCCGTTGCTGCGCAGGTTGTCGCAGTTGAGCAGCGTCACCGGGCCGCTGCCGCGCTCGCGCCGCGCCGCCAGGATCGCGGCGAGCGCGCCGTAGATCGTGCAGCGCGTGCGCCCGGCGATGTCGCCCTGGATCTCGGCGTAGCTCGGGTCGAGGTGGTGCGCCGCGTCGAGGTAGTAGCCCGCCTCGGTGACGGTGAACGAGATGATCTTCGTCTCGGGCGCGGCGCCCAGGGCGATCAGCCCGGCGAGCTGGTCGTCGTAGGGCACGACGCGGCTGATCGAGCGGATGCGCTCGAAGCGCGACTGGCCGTCCGGGGCCACGGTCTCGAGCGTGTACTCGCCGTTCTGGGCCGCGAGCGCGGCCAGGGTCTCGGCCATGTCGGCCCGGATGTTGCCGCCGACCAGGGTCCAGTCGGTTTCGCCGCGCTCGATCAGGCGCTGCAGGTACACGGCTTGGTGGGCGCGGTGGAAGCTGCCCAGGCCGAGGTGGAGGATCTGGTTCATGGGTTACGGCCTCAGTGCGCCAGGGCCCGGCCCTGGCGGTCGAAATGGTGGAGCGCCTCGGGCGCGAAATCGATCGCGACCGCGTCCCCGGGGTGCAGCGAAGTGCGCGTGTTCTGGCGCGAGATCAGGCGCACGTCGCCGACGTTGGCGTAGATCAGGGTGTCCAGGCCGAGCGACTCGACGATCTCGACCTTGCCCGGCAGCCGCCCCTCACCCGGCGGCTTCACGCTCACGTGTTCGGGCCGCACGCCGACGAATCCGTCCTTCGGGCCGCCGAAATCGGGCAGCTGCCGGGTGTCGACGACGTTCATCTGCGGCTGGCCGATGAACTGCGCGACGAAGGTGTTGGCCGGGCGGTCGTAGAGCTCGAGTGGCGTGCCCACCTGCTCGATCGCGCCGTCGCGCAGCACCACCACGCGGTCGGCCATCGTCATCGCCTCGACCTGGTCGTGGGTGACGTAGACCGTGGTCGCGCCGAGGTCGCGGTGCAGCTTGGTGATCTCGACCCGGGTCTGGCCGCGCAGCGCCGCATCGAGGTTCGACAAGGGCTCGTCGAACAGGAAGCACTTGGGCGCACGCACGATCGCGCGGCCGATCGCGACGCGCTGGCGCTGGCCGCCCGAGAGCGCCTTGGGCGTGCGCTGCAGGTAGGCCGTGAGGTTGAGGATCTCGGCCGCGCGCTTGACCTTCTCGTCGATCTGGTCCTTCGGCGCATGGGCCAGGCGCAAGGCGAAGCTCATGTTGTCGGCCACCGTCATGTGCGGATACAGCGCGTAGCTCTGGAACACCATCGCGAGGTCGCGCTTGGACGAAGGCAGGCGCGTGATCTCGCGCCCGTCGAGCCAGAGGCTGCCGCCGTCGATGGTCTCCAGCCCCGCGATCATGCGCAGCAGAGTCGACTTGCCGCAGCCCGAGGGGCCGACGAAGACGATGAACTCGCCCTTCTCGATCGCCAGGTCCACGCCCTTGATCGCGTGCACGCTGCCGTAGTACTTCTCGACGTTCTTCAATTCGAGGAATGCCATGGTGCTTGTCTCCCGCTGGCCTTATTTGACGGCGCCGAAGGTCAGGCCTTCGACGAGTTGCTTCTGGCTGAACCAGCCCAGGACGATGATGGGCGCGATCGCCATCAGCGAGGCGCAGCTGAGCTTGGCCCAGAACAGCCCCTCGGGGCTCGAATAAGAGGCGATCAGCGTCGACAGCGTGCCGGCATGGGCCGAACTCAGGTTGAGCGACCAGAACGACTCGTTCCAGCTCAGCACCAGGCACAACAGGCCGGTCGAGGCCAGGACCCCAGTGGCCAGGGGCCGGATGACGTGGACGAACTCGCCCCAGACGTTGGCGCCGTCCATGCGCGCGGCTTCGAGGATGTCGGGCGGAATGTCCTTGAAGCCCGAATACAGCATCCACACCATGATCGGCAGGTTCGACATCGTAAAGACGATGGTGAGCGCGGTGAGCGAATCCAGCATCCCGGCGCTTTGCGCGAGCACGTAGATCGGCACCAGGGCGCCGACCGCCGGCATCATCTTGGTCGAGAGCATCCACATCAGCAGGTCGCGCGTCCTGCGCGTGCGGAAGAACGCCATCGAGTAAGCCGCCGGCGCCGCGATCGCGAGGCCGATCAGGGTGGAAAGCACGCTCGTGATGATCGAATTGCGCGCATACAGCAGGTAGTCGCTGCGCTGCTGGACCTCGCTGAAGTTGGAAAGCGTCGGGTGGAAGAAGAACTGCGGCGGCACCGCGATCGCCTGCATCTCGGTCTTGAACGCGGTCATGAAGAGCCAGATCAGCGGGAAGACGAAGACCAGCGTGATGATCCAGGCCGCTGCGGTGCGGATGAGAAGGCTCGAGTGTTTCATCGCTTCTAGTCCAGGTTCTTGCCGACCATGCGGATCAGGAACACCGCCGCGATGTTGGCCAGGATGACCGCAAACAAGGCGCCGGCCGAAGCCACGCCGACGTCGAAGTTCATCAACGCTTCCTTGAAGATCAGGAAGGCGAGATTGGTGCTCGCATTTCCCGGCCCGCCGCTGGTGGTCGTGAAGATCTCGGCGAACACGCTCATCAGGAAGATCATCTCGATCATCACGACGACCGCGATCGGACGCCCCAGGTGCGGCAGCGTCAGGTACCAGAACTTCTGCAGAGGGTTGGCGCCGTCCATGCCCGCGGCTTCCATCTGGTCGCGGTCCAGCGACTGCAGGCTGGTGATGAAGATCAGGCAGGCGAAGGGCAGCCATTGCCAGGCGACGATGACGATCACCGAGAACAGCGGCGCGTCGGTGAGCCAGTCCACCGGCGTGGCGCCGAAGAACTTCCAGACCTGGGCCAGGATGCCGTAGATCGGGTTCATCATCATGTTCTTCCACAGCAGGGCGTTCGCCGTGGGCATGACGAAGAAGGGCGAGATCAGCAGCACGCGCACGATGCCGCGGCCGGGAAACGGCTCGTTGACGAGCAGGGCCAGGGCGACGCCGAACACGATCGTGATCAGGATCACCGAGCCGAGCAACACAAGTGTGTTGACCACCGAGGCCGTGAAGTCGGGATCGGTCAGGAAGTAGCGGTAGTTGGCGAGACCGATGAAACCGGTCCGGCCCGGCTCCATCAGGTTGTAGCGAATGGCGGAGAAGTACAGCGTCATCCCGAGCGGGACGATCATCCACAGCAACAGCGAGACAACCGCCGGCG
>JAGWTS010000323.1 GCA_028868875.1 Burkholderiales bacterium
GCCTGCTCGCTCTCGCCCCACATCGTGCTGCGCGAAGCCGGCCTCGCCTTCGAGCCGGTGCTCGCCAGCACCAAGACCCACAAGCTGCAGGACGGCACCGACTACTACACGATCAACCCCAAGGGCTACGTGCCGCTGCTCGAGCTCGACGACGGCCAGCGCCTGAGCGAAGGCCCGGCCATCGTTCAGTACGTGGCCGACCAGGTGCCCGAGAAGAAGCTCGCCCCGGCCTTCGGCACGATGGAGCGCTACCGCCTGATGGAGTGGCTGAACTTCATCAGCACCGAGCTGCACAAGGGCTTCTCGCCGCTGTTCAACCCGGCCGTAAACGACGACGCGAAGGCGGTCTTCCGCACCCGGATCACCGACCGCCTGGGCTGGGTCAACAGCCAGCTCGAAGGCAAGAACTACCTGATGGGCGATGCCTTCTGCGTCGCCGATGCCTACCTCTTCACGGTGGCTGGCTGGGCCAAGCACGTGGGCGTGGACACGAGCGCGCTGAAGAACCTCAACGCGTTTTCCGCGCGCATGGCCGCCCGCCCGGCGGTGCAGGAGGCGATGAAGGCCGAAGGGCTGATCAAGTAAGGACCGGGGCGGGCCGCGCGCTTGCGCGGCGCGGGCTGCTGCGGGATTGTTCCGAAGGGTGGATCGAGGGCCAGGCCCCTGTTCTTGCGGCCGCCCTTGCCGTCGCCTCTTCTCCGGGGGCGACCGTGGTCGAGGCGATCACGAGGGACGGGATCGCCGAACCCGCTATCCAGCGCGGGGTCGAGCGCCATTTGTCCGACATCACGGTGCTGCAGTTCATCAGCGCACTGGCCCAGCTGCTGGCCTATCTGATCGGCTTCGTGCTCTACGCCCACATGGTGCCCGAGCTGCGCGCCCTCGGCACCGCCCAGTTCGCCGGGGTCAGCGTGATTTCGGTCGTCATCGGGCTGGCGGCGCAAAGCACGCTCGGCAAGCTCGTGGCCGGCTTTTCGCCGGTGCTGTACCGCCAGGTGCGGGTGGGCGACAAGGTCCGCCTCGATTTGCCGGTGGGCGCCGTGTCGGCCACGGTCGAGGTCATCTCGCTCGGCTTCACCGTGCTGCGCGACGACCAGCACAACGAAGTCATCGTGCCCAACAGCACGCTGATGAGCACCACTCTGGTCCGCGTTTCCCGCGCCCAGGCTTGACGTCCGCCCACGCTGTGTACGATGGCGCCATGCCGCCCGCCACCTGGAAAAAGTCCCCTCCCGACCTCATCGAGCGCTTCGCAGCCTCGCTGCCCGTACATCCCGATCTCGTCCGCAAGCCGATGTTCGGCTACCCGGCCGCGTTCGTGAACGGCAACATGGTCTGCGGCCTGTTCGAGGACTCGGTTGTCGTCCGCCTCGGCAAGGAGGGCGTGGCCCAGGCCGTCGCCGCGGGGCGCGGCAAGGCCTTCGAGCCCATGCCCGGCCGCGGCATGGCGGGCTACCTGCTGGTTCCCACGCCCGACGCCGCACAGGCGCAGACGCTCGCCGCCTGGCTGCAGCAGGCGCTGGACCATGTGCTGACGCTGCCCGCCAAAGCCGCCAAGGCCGCGAAGAAGACCCCCGCTGCCGCCCGGCCGCCGGCCGCGAAGGCGAAGGCGAAGGCGAACACAAGGCGCTGAAGCGCTCGCGGTCTTGCGCCCTCCCTGCCGGCAACGCATCGCCCGTCTGCCCGCAGAATCCCGCCATGCACGCCCAAGTCCTCGACTTCTGGTTCTCCGAGATCCAGCCCGCCCAGTGGTGGCGCGCCGATCCGGCTTTCGACGAACTCATCCGCACGCGCTTCGGCGCGCTGCACGAATCGGCGCTCGCCGGGGAGCTGTTCGGCTGGCGCACCTCGGCGCCGGGCCGGCTCGCCGAAGTCATCGTGCTCGATCAGTTCTCGCGCAACCTGCACCGCGGCACGGCGCGCGCCTTCGCGGCCGACCCGATGGCGCTGGCGCTGGCCCAGGAGGCCGTCGCCGCGGGGGCCGACCGCTCGCTGCCTGCCGCGCAGCGCGCCTTTCTCTACCTGCCCTACATGCACAGCGAGTCGCGTTTGATCCATGGGCTGGCCGAGCAGTTGCTGCGCGGCGAAGGGCTCGAAGACAACCACGACTCGGAGCTGCGCCACAAGGCCATCATCGACCGCTTCGGCCGCTATCCCCATCGCAACGCGGCATCGGGGCGGGTCTCGACGCCCGAGGAAATCGCCTTCCTGCGCGAGCCGGGTTCGAGCTTCTGATGCCGGGGCCGAGTGCGTGCGGGCCCAAGGCGCCTGAACATCCAGGTCCGGATCCCGCACCGCGGCTGCGGCCACAATCCACACGATGACCGATCTGTCCCGCTTCGCCATCACGCGCAAATGGCCCGCCGCCCACCCCGAGCGGCTGCAGCTGTATTCGCTGCCCACGCCCAACGGCGTCAAGGTCTCGATCATGCTGGAGGAAACCGGCCTGCCTTACGAGCCGCACCGCGTGGCCTTCGACCAGAACGACCAGCTGTCGCCCGAATTCCTGTCGCTGAACCCGAACAACAAGATCCCGGCGATCCTCGACCCGCAAGGCCCCGGTGGCAAGCCGCTGGCGCTGTTCGAGTCGGGCGCCATCCTCTGGTACCTGGCCGAGAAGACCGGCCGCTTCGTCCCTGCCGATGGCGTCGGCCGCTACGAAGCCCTGCAGTGGCTCATGTGGCAGATGGGCGGGGTCGGGCCGATGTTCGGCCAGGTGGGCTTCTTCCACAAGTTCGCCGGCAAGGACTTCGAGGACAAGCGCCCGCGCGACCGCTATGCCGCCGAGGCCAAGCGCCTGCTCGGCGTGCTCGACCAGCGCCTCGCAGGCCGGGCCTGGATCCTGGGCGACGACTACTCGGTTGCCGACATCGCCGTCTTCCCCTGGGTGCGCAACCTCGTCGGCTTCTACGGTGCGGGCGAGCTCGTCGGCTTCGAGCAGTTCGGCCAGGTGGCGCGGGTGCTGCAGGCCTTCGTCGAGCGCCCCGCGGTGCAACGCGGCCTCACGATTCCGGCTTGAGCGAGGGCGCGATGCAGCTCGCGATCGAATCGCTGCCCGCCACGGGCGCGCCCGAGCAGTTGATGCTGCTGCTGCACGGCGTGGGCGGCAGCGGCGCCTCGATGGCAGTGCTGGCGCAGGCGCTGCGGCAGGAGTTCCCGCAGGCCGCGTTCCTCGCCCCCGATGCGCCGAACCGCTTCGACGGCGGCGGCAACGGCCGCCAGTGGTTCTCGGTGGCAGGCATCGGCGAAGACAACCGGGTGGCACGAGTGGCGGCGGCGGTGGCGCCGTTTCGCTCCTGGGTGCACCAGACGCAGCAGCGGCTGGGCCTGGGGCCGGCCGCCACCGCCTTCGTCGGCTTCTCGCAAGGCGCCATCCTCGCCCTCGAGACCACGCTCGCCGAAGACGGCATCGCCGGTCGCGTGATCGCCTTCTCCGGGCGCTACGCCAAGCCGCCGCAGCGCGCGCCGCGCGAGACCACCATCCACCTGCTGCACGGCGGCGCCGACCCGATCATCACGGTCGACCACGCGCGCGCGGCCTTTTCAGCGCTGAACGCGCTGCAGGGCGACGCCACCATCGACATCGCCGAAGGCGTGGGCCATGAGCCGCACCCGGTGCTGGTCGAGCGTGCGGTGTTCCGGCTCAAGAACCACATTCCGGCGCGCACCTGGGCCGCGGCGCTGGGATCGGCGCCGCTGCACAGCGGCCCCGAGGACGAAGACGACTGACGATGCTGTTCCTGCTCTCGCCGTCGAAGAAGCTCGACTACGATACCGCGGCGCCCTTCGAGACCATCGCCGCCACGCCGCTTTTCACGCCCCAGGCCGCCGAGCTCATCGCGGTGCTGCGCAAGAAGAAGCCGGCGCAGGTGGCGGCGCTGATGGACCTGTCCGATGCGCTGGCCGCGCTCAACGTCGCCCGCTACGCCGCCTGGCGGCCCGAGCCGACGCCGGAGAACAGCAAGCCGGCGCTTTTCGCCTTTGCCGGCGACGTCTACGCGGGTCTCCAGGCCGCGAGCCTGGACGCTGCGGACGTCGCCTGGGCCCAGGACCATCTGGTGCTGCTCTCGGGCCTGTACGGCGCCCTGCGCCCGCTCGATGCGCTCCAGCCCTACCGCCTGGAGATGGGCAGCGCCCTGCGCACCCGGCGCGGCAAGGATTTGTACGCCTACTGGGGCGACCACCTCGCTGCCCACCTGAACCAGCGCCTGGCCGGGGAGGCTGCGCCGGTGGTCGTGAACCTGGCCTCGGTCGAATACGCCCGCGCCGCCTTGCGCCCCGCCTTGAAGGCGCGCGTCGTCGACTGCGCGTTCGAGGACTGGAAGGACGGCCGCTACAAGATCATCAGCTTCTTCGCCAAGCGGGCGCGCGGCCTGCTCGCGCGCCATGCCGTGCGCTGCCGCGCCGCCCGGCCCGAGGATCTGCTGGCCTTCGACGCCGACGGCTACGCCCACGATGCCGCGGCTTCCGAGCCCGACCGGCTGGTCTTCCGGCGCCGCCAGGGCGCTTAGAGGGAGGCTCGGGCGGGCGCGGCTTGGGCGAAAATCCGCCGCCATGAAGGCTGCCTCCCAGACCATCACCGAAGAACTCAGGCGCTGGATCGTGGCCCAGGCCGAAGCCGGCTGCAGGCCGGAAGACATCGTCGCGGCAATGGTCAAGAGCGGCTGGGAAGAAGAGACCGCCGTCGAGGCCCTCGAGCGCACCTTGCGCGAACGCCTGGACGCCGTGGCCGCGGCGCGCGTGGCCCTGCCGCCCGCGGTGGCGGTGCCCGAACCCGCGCTCGACGGCGCCCCTGCGCTGCTGCGCGTCGGCGCGCGCGAGGTCAAGGTGTTGGCGACGCTGCGCAACCCGCGCGTCGTCGTGCTCGGCGGGCTGCTCTCGGACGAGGAATGCGACGCGCTGATCGAACTCGCGCGCCCGCGCCTGGCGCGCTCCGAGACGGTGGACAACAGCACCGGGGGCAGCGAGGTGAACGCCGCGCGCACCAGCGACGGCATGTTCTTCGCTCGCGGCGAGGGCGCCTTGATCGGCGCCATCGAGCAGCGCATCGCCGAGCTCGTGAACTGGCCGGTCGAGCGCGGCGAAGGCCTGCAGGTGCTGCGCTACCGCCCGGGCGCGGAATACCTGCCCCACCACGACTATTTCGACCCGGCGCACCCCGGCACGGCGGCGGTGCTGCGGCGCGGTGGCCAGCGCGTGGCCACGGTCGTGATGTACCTGAACACGCCGAAGGCCGGAGGGGCGACCACCTTCCCCGAAATCTCGCTCGAAGTGGCGCCGGTCAAGGGCAATGCGGTGTTCTTCAGCTACGAGCGCCCGCATCCGCTCACGCGCACGTTGCATGGCGGTGCGCCGGTCGTAGAAGGCGAGAAATGGGTCGCCACCAAGTGGATGCGCGAAGGCGTCTTCACCTGAATTCGGATTCCGGTCAACCGGCGGCGGTCCGGATGCGTTGATCGCGGGAGCACCTCAACCGCTCGACCATCCGCAACCAAGAGGATCCCACCATGAACAAGCTCGCCGCCCTGCTGATCGCCGCCGCCTTCTCCGCCGGTGCCTTCGCCCAAGCCGCTTCCGCCGCCGCCCCGGCCGCTCCCGCCGCCCCGGCCAAGGCCGAAGCCCCGGCCAAGAAGGCCGCTCCGAAGCACCACCGCGTCGTCCGCCACCATCCCCATCACGCCCGCCACGCCGCCCACAAGGCTGCGCCGGCGAAGGCCGCTTCGGCTGCCTGATGAGCCGGCCGCGCTCCCGCGCGGCCCGGTGACACGCCCGCGGATCTTCAGCGCGGGCGTGCAGAACGCATGGCGGCAACCGTGGTTGCCGCCATGCGTTTCGTCGTGGTGCGACGCCATTGCGAGCCGCCATCGCCCTCGGTCCGCATCGGCCGCGCTGCGCTGTCCTGTCTATTCCACCCGGTTGGCCGGTTATTCGCGGTTTCCAGACCCGCGCCGCGGCGCCGCGGCTGATCAGACCGCCAGCGCTCGCGTGCGTTCGTTGAGCCAGGCCAGGGCCGCACCCTGAAGCTTGGGCGCCAGACGCTCGAGCACCGTCAGGTGGTAGCGGTTGAGCCACTGCACTTCGTCGGCGCGCAGCAGCGCGGGCTCGATGCAACGGGTGTCGATCGGGCACAGCGTCAAGGTCTCGAACTCGAGGAACTCGCCGAAACCTCCGCCTTCGGCGGTCGCGGCGGGCACGTTGAGCACGAGATTCTCGATGCGCACGCCCCAGCGCCCGGGCCGGTACACCCCGGGCTCGATCGAGGTGATCATGCCCGGCTGCATCGCCATGTTCGGGTCGACCACGGCCTTGCTGATCGACTGCGGGCCTTCGTGGACGTTGAGGAAATAGCCCACGCCGTGGCCGGTTCCGTGGCCGAACTCGATGCCTTCGGCCCAGAGCGGCGCGCGCGCAATGGCGTCGAGCATCGGCCCCGGCGTGCCGAGCGGAAAGCGCGCGCGCGACAAAGCCATCGTGCCCTTGAGCACGAGCGTGTAGTCGCGCTTCATCGCCGCGCTCGGCTGGCCGATGGCCCAGACCCGGGTGATGTCGGTGGTGCCACCCAGGTACTGGCCACCGCTGTCGATGAGCAGCAGGCCGTTGCCTTCGATCACCGCATGCGATTCGGGCAGGGCGCGGTAATGCGGCATCGCGCCGTTGGCGTTGAAGGCGGCGATGGTGTTGAACGACAGGCCGACGAAGCCCGGCCGGCGCGCGCGCGCGGCGCTCAGGCGCTCGTCGACCGTGAGTTCGGTGATGCGCTCGTGGCCGAGGGCGGCCTCGAACCAGGCATAGAACTCGCACATCGCGGCGCC
>JAGWTS010000324.1 GCA_028868875.1 Burkholderiales bacterium
CTAGGCCTGCTTCCTGCGCCGCGCCTCGATCTCCTGGGCCTTGGCCAGCATCGCCTGGATGCCCTTCGCGTCCTTGCAGCGGTGGCCGCCGAACAGCTCGAAGGGGTTGAGGCGCTTCGAGCGCAGCAGCCCGAGGCCGACGTGGCGCATCTCCCAGCCGCGGCGCAGGCCCGCGGCGAACCCGTCCTTGAAGTACAGGCCGAGCGTGAGCTTCAATTCGTTGACGCGGCCGGTGCGCGCGAAGTTGCCGAAGAAACGCAGCGAGAAGTCGCGTGTCGGCTGCATCTTCGGCGCCAGGCCCAGGCGGTTCGAATACGCCGCCAGGCCGTGCATCAAGGTGGTGATGGGCAGCTTGCGCGGGCAGCGCACGACGCAGTTGTAGCAGGAAGTGCACATCCACATCGCATCGCTGCGCAGCACCGCTTCGCGCTGGCCGGCGCGGATCATCATGAACAGCTTCTGCGGCGTGTGCTCCCAATGCCGGCCGAGCGGGCAGGAGCCGGCGCAGACGCCGCACTGCATGCACATCTTCACCCATTCGCCGCCCTCGACCTGGGCTTCGACCTCCTGCAGGAAGTCGCGGTGATAAGGCTTGGCGGGGACCGTGGCGGGAGTGTTCATCGGCGCCTCACGCAAAGCCCTTCATCGGGCTCATTCCGATTTCGAGGATGCGGGCCACGTACTCGTCGATCAGGCGCGGCACGCGCTCGACATCGGTGATCGCCACCTCGTGCATCACGACCCGCTCGGCCTCGAGGCTCAACTGGGCCAGCGTGTCGCCGATCTTGGACAGGCGGTAGCTCGCCATCTCCGAGCCCTTGACGAAGTGGCACTGGTAGTCGTCGCCCTTCTTGCAGCCGAACATCATCACGCCGTCCCAGCCGCCGTTGAGCGCGTCGGTGATCCAGATCGTGTTGACAGAGCCCAGGCAGCGCACCGGCACGACGCGCACGAAGGCGGAATGGCTGCGCCGCTGCAGGCCCGCCATGTCGAGCGCCGGGTAGGCATCGTTCTCGCAGGCCAGCACGAGGATGCGCGGCTTCTCGGAGAACTCGTCGGGCATGTCGACGGCCTTGATCTGCGCGCCCACGCTGTCGACCGAGTAGTTCTCGAACGAGATCACGCGCACCGGGCAGGCGCCCATGCAGGTGCCGCAGCGGCGGCAGCGGCTTTCGTTGAACTGCGGGAAGCGGCGCTCGTCTTCGTCGATGGCGCCGAACGGGCATTCGACCGTGCAGCGCTTGCACTGGGTACAGCCTTCGAGGCGCACGATCGGGTACGACAGGTCGCCCGAGCGCGGATGGGCGGCGCGCCCGAGCGCCGCGTTCTCGATCGCCTGGATCGCCTTCAGCACCGCGCCCGCGGCGTCTTCCGCCGCCTGCGCCATGTCCATCGGCCGCCGCACCGGGCCCGCGGCGTAGAGGCCGGTGCGCCGCGTCTCGTAGGGAAAGCAGATGAAATGCGAGTCGGCGAAGCCGTGTTTCAACTGCGGCAGGTCCGGCCCCTGGCGGTAGGCGAGGTTGAGCACCGAGCCGCGGCGCAGCTCGATCTGCTGCGCCTTTGCCGGCTCCGAGCCGCCTTCGGCCTGGGTCGTCACCTGGGTCCAGGCTTCGAGGTCGACGCCGGCGTTCGGGACCTGGCCGGTGGCGAGCACGACGAGGTCGGCCTCGACCACCGCATCGGTGTCGAGGATCAGGTCACGAAAGCGCACCGCACAGCCTTCGGCAGTGGCCTCGACCGCGCTCGCCCGGCCCTTGGTGAAGGTCACGCCCTTGTGCTGGGCGCTGCGGTAGAAGTCCTCGCCCATGCCCGGCGTGCGCAGGTCGGTGTAGAGCACGACCGTGTCGACCTCCGGTGCCGCATCGCGGAAGTACATCGCCTGCTTGATGCTGGTGGCGCAGCAATGGCCCGAGCAGTAAGGCAGGTGCACGCCGCTCGCGTCGCGCTGGCCGGCGCACTGGATGAAGACGACGCTGCGCACGGGCTTGCCGTCGGCGCGCCGGATCGGCCCGCCGTTCGCGGCGCGCGCCAGCGCCTCGACCGCGGCGGCGTCGACCACGTTCGCCACGCTGCCGCCGCCGAGTTCGGGCAGCTTGTCGATCGGGTAGGTCTCGAAGCCGGTGGCCTGGACGATGGCGCCGAAGAGGGCCTCGAACGCCGTGGCATCGGTGCGCTCGATCCGCACCTTGAAGCGCCCCGGGGCGCCCGCGGTCTCGGCCACGCGCGCGTTCAGGTGCACCGCAACCTGCCGGTGCGCCGCGACGCGCGCCGCGAGCTCGGCCGCGCCGCTGGGTTGCGGATCGGTCCAGGGCGAGCGGCCGGGCACGCGCCGGTGCAGGCGCGCGGCCCAGCCGCCGAGGGCGCCGCTCTTCTCGACCAGCGTGACCTCGTAGCCGGCCTCGGCCGCTTCCAGCGCCGCCGTCATGCCGCTGAAGCCGCCGCCGACGACGAGCAGGAGGCGCGCTCCGGCGCGCTCCGGGTTGCCGGCCGGCTGCTTGAGCTTCTTCAACTCGGCGCAGCCCATGCGCACGTAGTCTTCGGCCATTTCCTGGCGCAGTTCGTCGTGTTCGCTGCCGGGCGCGACGACCCACAACACGCCTTCGCGCAGGTTGGCGCGCGCCACTGCCGTGCCGGGAAAGCGGAAGGCCTCGGCCTTGGCGCGGCGCGAGCAGGCCGCGAGCAGCACATGGGTCACGCCCTCGGCCTCGAGGTCCTGGCGCACCCCGGCCACGCCTTCTTCGCTGCACAGGAAGGGGTGCTCGCGCACGAGCGCCATCTTGCCTTCCTTCTGCGCCACCTTGGCGAGCTGCGCGGTCGAGATTGCGTCGCCGATGCCGCAGCCGGAACAGAGGTAGGCCGCCGTCTTGATAACGCTCATGCTTGCGCCCCCGCCGCCTTGTGCACGACCTGGATCGCGCGCAGCGCGGCCGCGGTCGCGCTCTGCACCGAGCGGTTCACGTCGAGCGGACTCGCCGCCGCGCCGGCCGCGAACTGGCCCCCGCCCGTGCAGCCCTCGATGAAGCCGCTGCTGTCGCGCACGATGTCCGCGGGCAGCTCCAGGCCCTGGGTCTCGGGCTCCATGCCCACGGCCAGCACCACCAGATCGTGGTGGTTCTCGTAGCGGTGGGTGCCCTCGGTGTCGACGCCGTGCAGCACGAGATCGCCTTGCGTGCCGGCGGCGATGCGCGCGACCTTGGACTTGACGAAGGCCACGCCCGGATCGCGCTGCACCATGGCGTAGAAGTCCTCGAAGCGGTCGATCGCGCGGATGTCGATGTAGTAGACGGTCGAGCGCGCCTCGGGGTCGGATTCGCGCACGTACTGCGTCTGCTTGAGCGAGGCCATGCAGCAGATGCGCGAGCAGTGGCGCAAATGGTTCTCGTCGCGCGAACCGGCGCACTGGATGAAGGCCACGCGGCGCGCCGGCTGGCCGTCCGAAGGCCGCAGCAGGCGCCCGCCGGTCGGGCCCGCGGGGTCGGCCAGGCGCTCGAATTCGAGGCTCGTGATCACGTCGGGGAAGCGGTCGTAGCCGTAGGGCTGGATGCGCACCGCGTCGTAGGGGCGCCAGCCGGTGGCCCAGATGACCGAGCCCACGTCGAGGCGGATGCGCTCGTCGGCCATTTCCAGATCGACCGCGCCGACGCGGCAGGCCGCACGGGCGCGCTCGCCGTCTTCGGTGCCGACGATCGAGGGGTCGATCACGTAGCGCTGAGGGTAGGCCATCGCATGCGGCAGGTAGGCCGCGGGCATGTCGTCGAGACCGTAGTTGGATGGGTTCGGGATGCGCGCCTGCACCGCGCGCGCGCAGTCGCCGCAACCGGTGCAGCGTTCGTTGACGTAGCGCGCGCGCAGCTTCAAGGCCACGCGGTAGGCGCCGGCGCTGCCGCTCACGGCCTCGACCTCGGCCATCGTGATCACGCGCAGGCGCGGGTTCGCCTTGATGCGTCGCAGGTTGATCTCGAGCCCGCAGCTCGGGTGGCACATCTTCGGGAAGTAGCGGTACAGCAGCGCCGTGCGCCCGCCCAGCGTCGGGCTGCGCTCGACGAGGGTGACGTGCCGGCCGCATTCCGCGGCTTCGAGCGCCGCCGTCATGCCGCTGATGCCGCCGCCGACGACCAGCAGTTCGGAACCCGTTGCGACCGCATTCATCGGTTGGTCCTCATCCCTTCGGCTCGGGCGGCGGCTAGGGGTGCCGCAACTCGAAATGCATGGCGTCGAGATCGCCGAATATCCAGCTCGGCATGCCGCCGACGCCGGCCACCGTGCCGGGGTTCACGAGCCAGGTCGTGCCGCCGGCGATATTGGGCTGCAGCGTCAGCCCGGCCTCGTGCGAATGGCCGCAGCAGACGAGGTCGTAGTCACCGGTGCAGGCCATGCCGCGTGCGAGATGCGGGAAATGGGTGGCAAAGACGCGCCGCCCGCCGAGCACGATGTCGAAGTCGGCACCGTGATAGCTGAACTGGCCGTTCGAGGCCGCGGCCATCCGCGGCAGCGCGAACAGGTCGCCCAGGTTGTTGCCGTGCACCAGGTGCACCGGCAGGCCCAGCGCGAGCATCGGCCGCAGCGTGTGGCCGCCGATCAGGTCGCCGCAGTGGATCACGGCCTGCGCCCCTTCGTCGCGCGCCCGCGAAACCGCGGCCAACAAGGGTTCGGCTCGGTCATGGCTGTCGGACACAACGCAGATCTTCAAGGACGCACCCAAGGCAGGGACGATTCCCGCCATCGCCTCGACCCCACTGGACCACAGCGCCGCCGCGCCAGATAGAGCCCGTTCGGGTAGCCCTGCGATAGCCCATCGCGGGGATAGACAGCACCCCCACCTACCCGCACGGGGTAGGAGCGACCTGCCCAACACGGTTATAGACACTCCGCAGCGCGGCTGCGCCCAATGTCGGACCCCTTCGCGTCGGATTCGCATCTGGTTCGCATCCGATTCAAATTCGATTTACGTCTGATTTTCGCTTGTGAATGACGTCGCATTCGCGCGTTCCATCGATGGTCCTTCCCTTGCACGAACCGCTTGCCGCCACCGCGCCCGATCGCGCAGGTGCCGCCCGTGCGTCCACCCTTGCGTGCACCCGGTTCCGGCGCGCTCGCCGCGTCGGCATGGCGGCCGCGCTCGCCGGCGCGCTGATGCTGCTCGCCGGCCCGGCCTGGGCCGCGCAAGAAGTCGCCCAGGCCGCCCAGGCCGCCTGGTGGGGGTGGCCGATCGCCTTGTTCCTCACCTGCTTCGTGCTGGGCATCGTCGCGGTGCCCGCGGGCATCGGCGGGGGCACGCTGTTCGTTCCCATCGTCGGCGGCTTCTTTCCTTTCCACCTCGATTTCGTGCGCGGCGCCGGCACCCTGGTGGCGCTCGCGAGCACGCTCGGCGCCGGGCCCTTCCTGCTGCGCGCCGGGCTCGCCCAGGTGCGGCTGGCGCTGCCGCTGGCGCTGATGGCTTCGGCCGGCGCCATCGTCGGCGCCACGCTCGGCCTGGCGCTGCCGGCGCGGGCGGTCGAGACGGCGCTGGGCGTGGTCGTGCTCGGCATCGTCGCCTTGATGCTCGCCGCGGGCAAGACCGAGTTCCCGCAGGTGGCCCGGCCCGACCGCCTGGCCCGGGCCTGGCGCCTGCACGGCAGCTTCGTCGACGCCGCCAGCGGCCGCCGCATCGACTGGCAGGTCCGGCATACCCCTTCGGCGATGGCCTTGTTCAGCGTCATCGGCCTCATGGGCGGACTCTTCGGCATCGGCGCCGGCTGGGCCAACGTGCCCGCGATCAACCTGCTGATGGGCGCGCCGCTCAAGATCGCGGCCGCCACCTCGAGCCTGGTGCTGTCGCTCTCGACTTCGTCGGCGGCCTGGGTCTTCCTCGGCCGCGGTGCCCTGCTGCCGGTCATCGTCGTGCCCTCGGTCGCCGGAATGATGCTGGGTGCGCGCATCGGCGCGCATCTGCTGGGCGTGCTCAACGCCGGCACGGTGCGCCGCCTCGTGCTCGTGGTGCTGCTCTTCGCCGGCGCACGCTCGCTGCTCAAGGGCACCGGGATCTGGAGTTGAATTGAATCCCCCCCGAAGCGCCTTCGGCGCCCCCCCAAGGGCCACCTGGGGCCCCTTCGTGGCCCAAGGGGGCGACGCCAGCGGCCCGGCAGAGCCGGATCCGCGGCGTCCGCTCGAAGCGTTGATTCGGTCGCCGAGGCTGTGAGACTGCAATGAAACCCGACGACGCCTCGCTCCTGTCCGCCTTCGACAGCGCCGACGAGCAGCGCGCCTATGCCCGCCTGCTCGAGATCTGGAGCCGCGTCGGCGCCCTGCTGCTGCTCGCGGCCTTCGGCGCCAGCATCGGCGGCTGGCTGCCGCCCACGGTCGCCTTCGAGCGCCTGCCCGCGCTGTGGGGCCACACGCTGGCGCAGTTCCAGGCCCAGAGCGGCATTCGGGCGGGTTGGGGCGGGCTGGGCCGGGCCAGCGCAGGCGACATCGCGAGCCTGCTCGGCATCGCGCTGCTCGTTTCCGGCCCGCCGCTGTGCCTGCTCGCGCTGGTGCCGGCGCATGTGCGGCAGCGCGACTGGATGCAGGTCGCCCTGTGCATCGCGATCGCGGCGCTCATGGTCCTCGCGGCGGCGGGCCTGCCCCGCCACCCGGCCTGAGGCACGCCGGCGATGGGTCAGACCTTCGAACGCATCCTGCTGGCGAGCGAGCACGGCGAGCAGGACAGCGGCGCCGAGGCCCTGGCCTTTGCACTCAGCCAGCGCTGCGGTCTGCCGCTGCGGCTGGTGCTGCCGATCGCGAGCAACCCCGAATTCGAAGCCCTGGC